>NZ_DATHMR010000045.1:0-23116 GCF_035486915.1 Dyella sp.
CGCCGACCAGCATGCTTGTGCAACTTGCGGTACCCGGACACGCAAAGCCGATCTGGGTGCCCTTTGGCATGGTCGTTGCCGACATGGTGGGGGCGTCGAAGTGAGCGACACCACCAAACCACGCCCCTCCATCCGCACTCCGTTAAAAATCTTGGGCTGGATCATCTCGGATGCTTCGCACTGGCCGTACGATACTTGCTACTGACAAGTTGCTCGCCTGGATCTGTACGCGATCGCGCCATCTCAATCGCCTAATTGAAGGCAAGCCCACGTTTCTCGTGCAAAACGGAGAACGCGTCCCAAACGCCCTTCAACGCTGCAACATTCCAGAGGCGGCGTTTGAACGCGTGTTGCACGCTCATGGAAAGGAAAACATCCGCGGAATTTACAATGCTCGCCTTGAGCCCAATGGCAAGATCACTCTGACGAGAATGGATTGAGTGCGCAGTGTCTGTCTGCATCCAATAAGAAACATTGGGAAGATGATTTCGCAATGCTGGCAATACCTTTTTGGATCAAGGGCGCACGTTTTCCCGCTGACGTATGAAGTGTAGAAAAATACATCGCATTCCAACGGTTAAGGCACTCAGCTCAGATCGTCGCTGCAACGATGAGGCATTCACCTCAAATACTGTGCACGTCAGCGGCGTGCTTGTTGAGGATTTGGTTGATGGCACGGATCAAATCATCACGCCCATATGGCTTAGTCAACCGTATCGCACCATCCGTAAGGTTTTCCTGAATTTCAGCGTAGCCACTGGCAAGCACCACCGGCAAATCAGGCCAGCGAATGTTCACCTCATTGGTTAACTGGGCCCCCGTCATTCCCGGCATGGCGTGATCGGTCAAAAGAACATCGACCTCATTGGCACCCTCAAGAACGGAAAGTGCCTCCGCTGCCGACGACACCTCGATGGCTGTATGTCCCAGGCTCTCAAGCACCACACCAGTGGTTGCGCGAACGAGCGGATCATCATCGACGACCAACACGCAGAGTGAATTATTCGCCAACGAAAGACGAGCGCTATGGGTATGCGCCTGAGAGCCTTCGACATGACCGGCTTTGGCGGTTGGAAGCCACAGCTCCACGCATGTGCCGACGCCTTGGCTGCTTTTAATCGTCATGCGGCCACCGGATTGCTCCATGAGGCCATGCACCATCGACAAACCCAAGCCCGTCCCTTTGCCGACACCCTTTGTTGTGAAGAACGGCTCGGTTGCCCTGGCCATCGTGCCTTCATCCATGCCGACCCCGTCATCGGCGATCACCAGGCAGACATAATCACCCGGATCGAGCCCCGTTGAGTGAGCGCGATCGACGGCTAGGCTGTGCGCGGAGAACGTAAGGTTGCCACCGTCTGGCATCGCATCGCGTGCGTTCACGGCCAGATTCATCACGGCCAACTCAAGTTGATTGGTATCGATCAACACCTTGTCCAGTTCCTTGGGGAAATTCGTGGCGAGACGAATCCTCGGTCCAAGCGATCGCTGCAGCATATCGCTCATGCCACGGACAAGCTCTTTGACATCGATGACCTCCATGCGAAGCTCCTGCTTTCGCGCAAAAGCCAACATGCGCTGCGTCAGCGCCGATCCTCGCTTGACCGCGGCCGTGGCGTTTGCAGCTAGTTTCACGACTTGGGCAGGTTGGTCACTCTTAATTTCGATCATCTCCAGCGAGCTTTGGATAATCATCAATAGATTATTGAAATCGTGTGCGACACCACCGGTGAGTTTTCCGATCGACTCGAGCTTTTGCGACTGGAGTAACGCTTCGCGCGCCCGCTCCAGTTGTTCGGCAGCCTCCTTCTGAGGCGTGACATCGCGCGTGATCTTGGCGTAGCCGATGACAACGCCTTCCTCATTGGCGATGCGATCAATCATGACGTGCGCCCAGAAACGGCTGCCGTCCTTGCGTAGCCGCCAACCTTCGTGCTCGAAACGTCCATCGCTGTAGGCGATGGACAACGCCCGTTCGGGCAACCCCGTCTCCCGGTCTTCTTCGGTGTAGAACATTCTGAAGTGCTTACCCAGAACTTCAGGGGCCTTATAGCCCTTGAAGCGCTCGGCACCGAGATTCCAGCTGATGACGTGGCCGTTTGGGTCGAGCATGTAAATGGCGAAATCCGCAATCGCCTCCACCAGCGACCGATACTCCTGCGCGGAAAGGAATTCCAGTGAATGACGCTCGTTTTTCGCCTCGGCGATCATGACCCACTCCACGCGATATCGCGGGTATTTTTGACTATAGCAAGCCCGACGAGAGACGATGTGACGGATACGCGCACCGCTCTGTAAGACATGGACCGGCCACATCAAGGCCGACTCCCGAAACCGTGATGCCTCATTCAGTTGCAGGCTCCTGCATCCGTGCAGTGCCCCCGAAGTTGCGCCCCACCGCCTTTACAGGAGCTGTAGTTTCGTGGCGACCACGCAATTCCGTCACGCACAATGCGAGAGGATGTCAGAACTCGGATGTTGCGCGGACTTTGACGTTTCAACGTCAAAGTCCGGTGAAGACCTCTAGGAATCATCTCAGAAGAGCCGCAGCATAGAACCCTCCACTTTCTCCCAGGTTGATCATGAGTCACCAGGAAGCTGCCCCCGATTCACTGCAGACCCTTACTTTCCTGGCTGGTGGCGGAGAAATGGGCGAGGTTATTCGAAACTATCGCTGGGCCGGAACCTCGCTCGGCTTACCCGAAAGCTGGCCTCAAAGCCTCAAGACCGCCGTGCGCATCATGTTGACGTCACGTCAACCGATCTGGATCGGCTGGGGCGATGAACTCATTTATCTCTACAACGATGCGTACAAGTCCATCATTGGTGGCAAGCATCCCTGGGCGATAGGCAAACCCACGCGTGATGTCTGGAAAGAAATCTGGCCGCAGATCGGTCCGATGTTGGCCACCGCCATGGGTGGCGACGAAGGGACATATGTTGAGGAAGATCTCCTCATCATGGAACGTAACGGCTATCAGGAAGAAACCTACTACACCTATTCCTATAGCCCAATCCCCGACGATGACGGAACACCCGGCGGCATCATCTGCGCCAACACCGACGACACACACCGCGTCCAGAGCGAACGTCAACTAGCCCTGCTGCGGAATCTGGCAACAAAAACCGCCGATGCTTGCACATGGCGCGAAGCATGTGCACGTAGCTGCTTTGCGTTGGCGACAAATCCACGCGATATCACCTTTGCTCTGCTCTACGCCAGACCCAGCACCAGCGACGAGTTCGAGCTTGGCGGTTCTCTGGGATTGAAGTATGCGGAGGATTCGGTTGTCCATGCGATCGATGCCAACACGGACCGAACATGGCATGTCAAAGAGGTCATCGAGACACGTCGGGCAACACTTCTAACGCATATTCCGAATACTATTCACGGCATCATTGCGGATGGTATTTGGGAAAAAGAATCCACCTCTATCGCTGTCGTTCCAATCGTTTCCCAACGCGAAAGCGCACGCGATGGCATTCTGATCGTTGGGCTCAATCCTTATCGCTTGTTCGACGAAAGCTATAAAGACTTTCTCACCCACGTTGCTGCGCAAATATCCGATGCCATCGATAGTGCGGACGCCTATGAACAAGAACGGCGTCGCATCGAAGCACTGGACGAGCTACATCGCGCAAAAACCACGTTCTTCTCCAATGTCAGCCATGAATTTCGTACGCCGCTGACGCTCATGCTCGGTCCATTGGAAGATATTCTCAATCAGGATCTTTCTTCCGAGCAAACGAACATCAACGTGTTGGTCGCACATCGAAATGGGCTGCGCCTGCTTCAGCTTGTGAACAGCCTTCTGGATTTTTCGCGCATCGAGTCCGGCCGCGTACGTGCCAATTATGTACCTACCGATCTGACTGCCTTCAGCTTCGAACTGGCGTCGACGTTCCGGTCTGCCATCGAACGAGCCCAGCTCAAACTCGAACTGACCTCAAAACCACTCCCATCACACGTCTATGTCGATCACGACATGTGGGAGAAAATTCTTCTGAATCTGCTTTCCAACGCGTTCAAATTCACGCTGGAAGGGCATATCCGCATATCGGTCATGCCCTCACCTGATAACGCATCGGCGATTGTCAGTGTCAGCGATACGGGCGTCGGCATACCCGGAAGCGAAATACCCCATCTGTTCGAGCGATTTCATCGCGTGTCCGGACAAAAGAGCCGATCAATCGAGGGATCGGGCATAGGTCTCGCGCTCGTCAATGAATTGGTGAAGTTGCACGGCGGCGATATTCGATGCGAGAGCCAGCTTGGCGCCGGCACAATCATGGCAGTGAGAATTCCATTCGGTCGCGCACACCTTCCCGAGGATCAAACCCACGAAGTGCCAAGCACTGACTCCACTGCTAGCTCGCGGGCCAAAGAATATGTGGATCAGGCGCTTCGTTGGGCGCCCGAAATCCAGACGAATGAGACTCCTTTCCTCACAGCCGGCACAGAGGCATTGACGTCGCCAGAAATTCCAACGACACCATGCAAACGTATATTGCTGGCCGACGACAATGCAGACATGCGGGACTACATCGAACGCTTGCTTAACGGAAGTCAATGGGAAATCGAAGCCGTTCCAGACGGTCAGGCGGCGTTGGATGCCATCCGCACGCGCGCGCCCGATTTGGTAGTGACCGATGTGATGATGCCACGCATGGACGGCTTTGGTCTTTTGCAAGCGATTCGCAACGACAACGCCACCAAGGAAATTCCCGTCATCATTTTATCGGCACGTACCGGTGAGGAAGCGCGTCTCGAAGGCTTGCGTGCAGGTGCAGACGACTATCTCACCAAGCCATTTTCCGCGCGCGAATTACTTGCACGCATCAGGTCCAACCTTGACCTCGCTCAGATTCGCAGCGATGCCAAAGCAGCGATCCGCGAACGCGAGGAGCGACTTCGCGCCGCATTGGATGCAAGCCGTACCGGAACGTTTCGCTGGCACCGCGACGGCGACATCTTCGAATACGACGACTCCTTCGCATTGCTATTGGACCTTCTCTCCGTTCAACGTGTGCAAACGCCGGAAGAAATTCTTTCGCACATTCACACCGACGATCAGACGCACGTATGGGAAGCGTGTTCGTGCTCCTCACGCTATGGCGTTCCTCTGGAAGAAGAATTCCGTGTGATGCTGCGCGACGGCAACGAACGTTGGCTCTATGCCAAAGCAGAGACGGTGCTCGATCCACAAGGTCGGGTCGTCTATCTGACCGGCGCGTGCGTAGACATTACCGAGCGCAAGCACGCCCAGACAGTTCTTCAGCAGCGAACGTCGCAATTTGAGACATTGTTGGAACAAGCACCGGTGGGTGTCTACCTCATCGATAGCGAATTTCGCATCAGGGAAGTCAATCCAAAGGCGAAACCAGTATTCGGCAATATCCCGGACATCATAGGCCGTGACTTCAGGGAAGTTGTCCGCATGTTGTGGCCTCACGAGCTCGCGGACGAAGTGATAAACATTTTCCAGCGCACGCTCGACACTGGCGAACCCCATTACGAATCCGAGCGCGCAGAGCGCCGCGAACATGCGGGCAAAATGGAATATTACGAATGGTTGACGTGCCGCATTCCACTCCCCAATGACGGTTACGGTGCCGTTTGCTATTTCCACGACATCTCTGCGGAAGTTCTTGCAAGGAAAGCCATCGCGCGGTCAGAAGAACGTCTACGCGACCTGAACACGGATTTGGAAAATCGCGTCATCGAGGAAGTCGGCAAGCGTACCAAGGCCGAAGAAGCGTTACGGCATGCCCAAAAGATGGAAGCCATTGGGCAACTCACCGGCGGTATTGCACATGACTTCAATAATTTGCTGACCGTCATTATCGGCGGCCTTGAATCCATTCAGCGCAGCCGCCCCGACGATGAAGCGCGCCGGATCAGGGCGCTGGACCTTGCCTTCAAGGGAGCTCAGCGCGCCGCAAGCCTCACCAGCCGATTGCTCGCCTTTTCCAGGCGGCAACCCCTGGAGCCAAAACTTCTCGATGTGAATCTACTTGTGCGCGATATGACCGACCTTCTCCATCGCACCTTAGGCGAACAAATCGAACTGGAAGGCGTGCTTACGTCCCGTCTATGGCGCATTGAGGCGGATAAAGGGCAGCTTGAGAACGCGATTATCAACCTGGCCGTCAACGCTCGCGACGCGATGTCGAACGGCGGCAAACTGACGATCGAAACATCCAACACCGCACTCGATGAGGCGTATGCACGATCGGATATGGAAATTGTGCCAGGCCAATACGTGTGTATCGCTGTGAGCGACACCGGCCAAGGCATGAATGGCGAAACGCTCTCGCGTGTCTTCGAACCCTTCTTCACCACCAAGGAAGTGGGGCGTGGAACCGGGTTGGGCCTGAGCATGATTTACGGCTTCGTGAAGCAGTCAGAAGGGCACATTTCCATCTATAGCGAAGTCGGACAAGGAACGACCGTAAAACTGTATTTCCCACGTTGCGTAACTGAAACCGAATCCGTCCCGGATACTGCGAATGTAACAGCTCCCAAGAGTAGTGAAGGCGAAGTCATTCTTGCCGTTGAAGATAACGACGATGTCCGGGCCTATACCGTTATGACATTGGCCGAGCTTGGCTATCAGGTGCTGGAAGCAGCAAACGCGGACGACGCACTCGATATCTTGCGCACTGAAACACGTATCGACCTGCTCTTTACCGACGTCGTACTACCTGGAAAGAGCGGCCGCGTCATTGCAGACGAAGCCGTCAAATTCCGCCCCCATTTGAAGGTGCTGTTTGCCACCGGATATTCGCGCAACGCTATTGTCCACCACGGCCGCCTCGATCCTGGCGTAAACCTCATCACCAAACCGTTTACGTTCGAGCAACTCGCCTTGAAAATACGTGATCTCATCGATCGCTGATTTTTTGAGGCTGGCTGCATCAGGTTTGCATTGAGTACTTCTACGTCGAATTCTTAACGCACAGAAGCCATGACAATCGTGCAAACACGATATCGACAATGTCGGGCCAGCAGTCCCCATCGCAGCGCAACCTCGCGACAACGACGCCTTCGTCGATGACTCGAAAATCACCTCACGCGCTCACTTCAATCACGCGCTTTGGAACATCCTTCCTTCGCCATCAAGGCACCTCCTTCCGTTCGTTCATCACAGCAGGAATCTAAGCCATGACTCATTCACCACATTTCCTCTCCGCCTCCACGCTGACTGGCGATAAGGTCAAAAATCGTAAGGGCGAGTCACTAGGCGACCTCAAAGACATCATGATCGACACCACAACCGGTCACATCGCCTACGGTGTGCTTTCGTTTGGCGGCGTGATGGGATTAGGCGAAAAATTGTTCGCCGTGCCGTGGGAAGCGTTGCAAGTAGATGGCAAAAGCAAGGAGCTGATTCTCGACGTTGAAAAAGAGCGCCTCAAGGACGCACCCGGCTTTGACAAGGATCAATGGCCCAACTTTGCCGATACCACGTTCATCGACCAGGTCAGGCACTACTACATACATTGAGATCCGAAGCATTCACGAGGGCCATCCTTTTGGCCCTCGTCGTAGCCGTCGCGTCGTATGGAAGTTCTTCGTGTCTTCGCGTCAACGCCAAGAACACACCTAGAACGTTCACACGAATAAGAAAACACGCGCGGATGGGACTGACGAAAAGCGCCTCTTCTACAAGAAGTGAAAGCGACAATAACGACGCAAATCTGAAAGTGAGGTTCGCAGCCGGCGCCCCATTTCACCGTTCATTCCATCCGATGGCCCATCCAATAGCCTGGACTGGTTGTCCGTCAACTGCATGAGCCCAACACAACTCTAAAGGCTTCGATCAGGTAGCGGATCACGTTCCGGCGCATGCGATCCAAGGTCAGCAAGACGGTATCCCATACCCGGAATGGTGTGGAGCAATGGATAGTCGAAAGGTTTGTCGATGACACGACGCAGGTTGTACATGTGCGAACGTAGCGTGTCTGAATCAGGTAGCGTGTCGCTCCATATTTCCTTCTCAATTTCCGAACGCGTCACTACGCGCGGTGACTCTCGCATCAGAATTTCCAAAAGGCGCAACCCAAGGGGCGACACATTGATCTCCTTGTCGCTGCGGGAGACCTTAAGCAGCGCTTTGTCGTACTTGAGGTTGCCGACCACCAGCGTTTCGGAAGATGTCTGACGACGCTGCCTGCGTATCAATGCGCGAAGCCGCGCATCCAGCTCCCGAAGCTCGAAGGGCTTGACCATATAATCGTCGGCGCCGGCCTCGAGACCTTCCAATTTTTCTTCAATGGTGTCGCGTGCAGTAAGCATGAGTAAGGGAGTCGAATTCTTGGCTTCGCCGCGAAGCTTTCGACATACACCGATGCCATCGATACCAGGAAGCATCAAATCGAGCACGATAATGTCGTAGGGTTTGCTGACTGCAAGATGCAAACCCGTAATGCCATCGTGGGCCACTTCTACGATGTAACCAATCTTATGCAAGTACTCGCTGATGACGCTGGCGATTTCGATATTGTCCTCGACGAGCAGAATCGTCGCTGCGCTTTCGTTTCCCATAACTGATCCTCCACGGGCGTGCCCGTCGCTTCTCAGGCTAGAGGGTCGACGCGTGATAGCAGTGTGAGCCAGAAAAACGCCCTTCAGCTACTCGACAGATGCGTAGAGCCTTTTCTTGTCTCGACGTGAGTAGTTCATGATCTGGCTAAACGGAAAGCAACTCAGAATGAGAACTTACCTTCGCTTGATGCAAATTTCGCATTGTCGCGATCTGGTTGGAAGCACGCTCGCCACGCCTCGAGTACTTAAGTGCGACTTGCACAAGGAGGGAGCAACGCTCCCTCTTTTTTCACGCCCGTTCCCAATCGATCGCATGCCGGCGCATTTACGCTGTATTGATAACCGATCGCGCGAAGCGCACTGATCCCCGCCATGTTTCACGCTCGTCTCACCTGCTTTGTGAAAGAATTAGCAACGCGGTCGAGAGTTACCGCGCGGGAGATGTGTATGCATGTGCTGGTCATTGAAAATGACCGCGATACGCGCGAGGTGCTCAGTAGCATCCTCGATGATGCAGGCTATACCGTGCTTCAGGCTTCCAAGGTCTCAGACGGCCTGCGCCTTGCACGGCTCAATAGCCACATTGGTGTGGGTCTGGTGGACATTCACCTGGGTGACCGCTTGACGGGCCTGGAAATTCTTAGATCGCTGCAAGACCGACTGCCGCTCGCGCAATTCATTCTGCTATCCGGCGATTGGGATGCGCTTGAAAAGGCAGTTCCCGATGCACGAATTTTGCGCAAGCCGTGCGGACGCACGGAAGTGCTGGGTCTCGTGAGTACCGCGTTCGAAGAGTTCAAGTCCAAGGGCGGATCGGCGGCCGCGCCGCAGTTTATTCGCCGACATATTCACACCGTGGAGGGATGAGTAGTCGGCTCGATTGATATACAAGGCAGTTGTTGCATTTATGCCGAAAAGAAAAGGCGCCAGAAGGCGCCTTTTCTTTCTCCATCCCTGGCGAAGTCTTCGAACTTCCCTCATCTGTCCATGAGTCTTAATGATTCTTGCGAGCTTGGTCCTTGGCCTTGCCGTATTCCTTCTCGGCTTTGCCTGCATGCTTCTCAATCTTGCCTTCGGCCTCGCGTGCGGGATTGTTGGTGACCTTGCCGATACCTTCCTTCACGGCGCCCTTGATCTCGTGCTTGGTACCTTCAGTGCGATGCTTATCCATGGTCGTGTCTCTGCTGTGGGTGGGTGTGGGTCCATCCTGCACGAAGGGCCGCCATTGCAAAGTCGTGCTGAGGTGAAAAACGCATCGACCTCGATGAGCGCTCATTCATATACCTTCTATCAGCGCAGAGCGTTCGCGCGAGACGCGCCATAAGTTCGCAAATGGTAAATGCGCCCAATATGGTTCGCTCCGACCCAACCACCCAGAGTCGAAGCAATCAAGCCGAGCAGAACGCTGACAAATACGATCCAGAGCGCAGTGGCGGCGTCACGCGCGACGCGATCGGCTCGCTGCTTTGCATCCAGCTGGGCTGCCTGGGTATCCGCCGCTATCGTCGCCACGATGCGTGCACCGTCCGCAGACGTTGTGCCATTGGTTGCTGCAAATAGGTTGGAGGCGACATCGTCACGGCCAGCGAGCAACGCGGCGACAATGTTGTCGGCAGCGCCTCTATCGTGCGAGTTCAAATGGGCTTGGACATCGGCTTGCAGTACGGCAAGCGATCCATCGCCCATCAATCCCTGCGCGCCGGGCGCAGGAGCCCCCGGGGCAGGCCCTGCTGCCATACCCGGTCCCGCTGAAGGCGGCATGCCGCTACGCATTGGGTTTGCACCTCGATGCATGGAGCCACCGAGCCCTATCGCGATGAGCAGGAACACCACGGTAACCGAAAGGCCCCAAACGGCCGCGCCATGCAAGGTTCCGATCGTGCGGTCATCATGTGCGGCGCACCAACTGGCAAACATACCGCCAAGCCACAGCGACACCACCCAAGTAAGCACCAGCCAGATCGACGTGCCGATCCCTATACCTTTCACGCTGGCCGATGCATTCCAGGCATCGAAGGCCGAAAAACCCAGGGCCAACCCGCCCACATAGAGCAGCGCGGCGACCCCCGTTGCGACGAGCCAGCCGGCAAAGACGGCCCGAAAGCTCATTGCCGCAAAACGATCATCCACACCATTCACCTGAGCCACCACTACGTCAGCCATGGTTGTTCTCCTCGTATCAATAGGTACGACGCATTACGCACATCCACGCAACAGTGCGATGAGAATCAGCACTGGAAGCGGAACACCCAATAGCCATAGCAGCACATAACCGATGCCACCCTTCTGATGTTTCGACGAGCCTGCGTATTGGCCAGATTCTTCATTCATGGGAAACGTCCTCTTCGCCTACGTCGTACGGTCAATAGCCGTTGTTACCTACGTCGCTCCATCGCGCAACAACCCGCTAAGTGCATGACATGCAGAAAGAGGTTGCCGCAAAGTCCTTGAGGGATTGCGCAACCACTATTGACGCGGCCTCGTTAGTACCTTGTGAGCTGGCCGCACAGGACGCGTGCACGACAGGCATGCGTTCACAAAAAGCCAAGGCCATACGCGATGACTTGAAAATCACCTTTTCCGCTCGTGTCGATCACGCCTCCCAGCGCAATCTCGATGCGCTAGAAACCGCCATGTGCCGATGGCCCTTGATCGCCTTAAGGAGAACGAACCATGTCGCTACTGTTGATCATCGTGTTGCTGATCATTCTGTTTGGTGCATTGCCGACATGGCCTTACAGCCGAGGATGGGGTTACTACCCAGTGGGTGGCGTGGGCGTGATCGTGCTTATTCTTCTCATATTGCTATTGCTTGGTTACATCTGAGCCAGCACAGACTCAGGCTACACAAGCTTCGCGCACGTAAGTCGCAACCGGGAGATTTCCGCCCGACGGCGACTCATGTCCAGAACGCGATCGAATTCTTTTTCTTTCATGGTGAAGAACATGATTGACCGAGAAGTTTCGGCTTCATTCTCAACCTTGAATCACCGCGAACGGTCCTCTCCCGTTAACATCTCGAAGCTGCACTTTTAGCAAATCCCAGGGAAAAGCCTTCAAGACTTGTCCCTCTCGTTTAATTGTCAAAGGGGTCTGACATTTCCATATGCGGCCTGTACCTGCTCTATGTAGTCGAAAAAGACGGCGGCGCGTTATCGATATCGTGCTCAACTGGAGGCAGGGTTTTACTCGATGAATAAATTCGCCGCTATCGCCGTCGCTTGCCTGTCGCTTTTTTGTGCGGTTGGCGCGTCTTATTCCACACAAACGGCAGCTACCGCAGCTGCGCAGGAAAAGGGGGCAACGGTGCCGATCAACGATTGCCCGGTCAACAGCCCTTCGTGGCCTATCTATAAATCGCTAAGCACGGACTCGACCAAAGAGATCGTCACCTCGCTAGCTGGTTATCGCTTGTTCCAGGGCGAGTTTCGATTCTGCAACGCAGGCGGCTACGGTCTGGATGCACGCTTGTCGATGGAGTCGCCCTCCAATCGTGCCAACGGATTTGTGTTTTGCGGTGAAGCCGTGGATTACGCCGACAACGGCATGACATCTTCCAGCCAGGAACAGGTAAAGAGCGACGCCACTGCCCACAAAGCCGGTGCTTTTGAATGGTATTACGGCGATAAATCGCCACGCTTCACGCCCTCGGCGTTCACCAACACCTACAACAGCACGGGAAGGCCGCAATACATCGTGGGCGAAGTCGTGACGGGTTATGCCAGGGCACTGATCGGCAGCGACCCCAAGCAGGTGCAGCAGGAGTGCCTGAAGATGACCCAGGACCTCGCCGACGAAAAGGCTGCCGACGTGCTAAAACAGCGGAACACGCACGAGCGTCCCTAAGCAAGCAATAAGTAATACCGGGCAAGCTTGGCAAACCCCTTACAATGAGCTTGCCCATGCGCCAATCTCTTGCCCTATCCCTGCTTGCATCAATAGCCTGTGTTGCCGCCGCCCCCCTGGCCACAGCCGCCGACACAGCAGCACAATCCCCATACAAAGTGATCGGTCGCCTAGCGCTTGGCGGCACGGGCGGGTGGGATTACCTCAGCTTTGATTCACAGCGTCGTCATCTTTTTGTTAGTCGCGGCGATCGCGTGCTGGTTATCGACGTCGATAGCAATAAGCAAATTGGCGTGATTGCCGACACCAGCGGTGTGCATGGCATTGCCATCGCGCAAGACCTGCATCGTGGCTTTACGAGCAACGGCAAAGCAAATTCCGTGACCGTTTTCGATCTGGATACGCTCAAGACCGTCGCCACGATTACCGGCACCGGGCAGAAGCCGGATTCGATTGTCTATGACAGCGCATCGCATCACGTGCTTACGTTCAACGGCAAAAGTGGCGATGCCAGCGTTATTGATCCCGCGGCAGCGAAAGTCGTCGGCACCATCGCACTACCCGGCCGACCGGAGTTCTCGGCGGCCGATGGCCAGGGCCACGTGTATGTGAACATCGAAGACAAATCCGAGCTTTCCGAGATCGATACAGGCAGCAACAAAGTGCTGCAAACCTGGTCGCTCG
Organism: Dyella sp.; assembly: GCF_035486915.1. Taxonomy (GTDB): domain Bacteria; phylum Pseudomonadota; class Gammaproteobacteria; order Xanthomonadales; family Rhodanobacteraceae; genus Dyella_B. Next base: position 13,079 of record NZ_DATHMR010000045.1, read on the forward strand.
CGCCGTGCGAATCGCCCAGTGGCCTGGCCATGGATATTGTGCACAAGCGCCTGTTCTCGGTCTGCGACAACCAGAAGATGGTGGTGACTGATGCAACGGATGGTCACCACGTAGCAACGCTAGCCATCGGCGATGGCCCCGATGCGGTGACTTTCGATCCTGAGCAAGCACTGGTTTACAGCTCGAATGGCGAAAGCGGCACACTGACTGTCGTGCATGAGGACGATCCCAATCATTACTCGGTCGTCGCCAATGTTTCTACGCAGATCAGCGCGCGCACGCAGGCATTGGATCCGCAGAAACATCGCGTGTATCTGTCATCTGCCAAACTTGGCACCGACAAAGATGCACATGGGCGCCAACAGCCTGTACCAGACAGCTTCACCATTCTTACCGTCGGCAAACCCTAAGGCATCGCGCTGAATAACCGCCGGCAGTGCGCGAGCATGCCGGCGGTTGGGCGAATTTCATGCCGATTCCGTTTCCGCTCCCTGTGCAAAGCGAACAGGAATCACGACGCGCACTCGCAAACCTCGGCCGGATGGCGCATCGAGCAGTTCGATCGTTGCGTTGTGCAACTGTGCAGCGCGCTGCACAATCGACAGGCCCAATCCATACCCGTCCCCACTGCCGCTCGCCTCACGGTGGAAGCGTGCGAAGACGCTTGCGCGACGCTCTGCAGGGATACCCGGTCCGTTATCGATGACCTCAATGACCGCCGTTTCCGCTGCCCGCTTCAGCAACAATTGAACGCTGCCGCCAGTGGGAACATGATGCATCGCGTTTTCAATGAGGTTGCGCAGCAACGCCGCCAAGGCGGCCTCGTAGCCCTGAACTTTCAAGGTATCTTCGTGAGCGACAAACGCGAACTCAACGCCACTTTCTCCCAGCAAAGGCGCTAGTTCATCGATGACATTCATCGATACGACAACAAGGTCGACCTCACTGCGTTGCCCTGCTGCAGCTCCCGCTTCCAATCGCGCCAGAGCAAGCAACTGTTCGATACGGCGGGCAAGTCTTGAAAGGCCCACCTGCGCGCTAGCGAGAGAAGCCTTGGTCGCAGGAAGCTCGCTGGTCGACAACGCGCCGTCGACGTGAATCATGGTCGACGCCAACGGTGTACGTAATTCATGCGCGACGTCAGCGCTGAAACGCCGCTCGCGTTCGAGTGCATCTTCCAGGCGCTCCAATTGCGCATTCAGCGCATCGACAACGGGTTGCAGTTCCTGCGGCGCCCTTTCCAGCTCGATACGGCGGCGGCTACCCGGTGCACGCGATGCAAGTGCCTGCCTAAGACGATCCAGGGGACGTAGCCCGCGACGCACGGCCCAGCCGATCAGCAACGCCAGCAGCGGCAAACCGATGAGCAGTGGCATGCCAAGGTCCAGCCACAAGGCGTGCGATATACCGCGCCGGCTGTCGTCTCGCTCGCCCATGCGAATGACAAAGCCGTTGACATCGTCTACGAAGGTAAACACGCGCCATCCGTAACCATCGAACTGATAGTTTTCGAAACCCGACAACGGCGTTGGGGGTAACGGCAATTGCGCGAGATTGGCCGTCGTCAGACGCACGTGGCCATGCATGTCGAACACTTGATAGCCCACCTCGGACTCATAGGTTCGCCCATGCATCAGCTCTTCTTCGGCTTTGCGCCCGATGACAGGCACGATAAGCGGCCCCTGTTCCGGGCGACGCAACGCATCGATGCCTTCGTGCCGCATCAGTACATCGAGCGTGCGTGCAGACTCAGCCAGACGACCGTCCAGCAACTCGTGCGTTTCAATCAGCGTGCGTCGATAGCTATACAGACCCAATGGCAGCAACACGACAAACAGCAGGGTGACGATCATCCAGCGCAGGCGTCCCTGCAAGCTTAGTGGCTTCACGTTGGGTCTCTTGGAATCATGTAACCGACGCCTCGAATCGTGCGGATCGCATCGAAGCTGAGTTTGCGGCGCAATGCGTGTATTTGCACCTCCAATGCGCTGCTGCCCACCGGATTGTCGAGGCCGTAAAGCGAATTCTCCAGGTGCTCGCGCCGTACGATGCGCCCTGCCCGCTCCATCAGTATGCGCAATAACGAAAACTCGCGACGAGTCAGCTCGACGCGTTTGCCTCGATATTCCGCTTCGGATGTTCCGATATCCAGACTGATCACGCCCACGTCGATGCGATTAGCGGCCAGTCCTTGCGCACGTCGCGTGAGCGAGCGAATACGCGCGCTGAGCTCATCGACATGGAAGGGTTTCACCAGATAGTCATCGGCCCCTGCATCCAGACCGCGAACGCGCGCTTCGAGCGCATCGCGCGCCGTCATCACGATAACTGGCGTGTTGACATGCGCACGGCGCGCTTCGGCCAACACCTCCAGCCCGTCCTTATTCGGTAAGCCCAGATCCAGCAGGACAAGATCGGCCGTCTGATCGCGCAGCGCAACCAGCGCCTCGCGGCCATCGCGTAACCACGTTACCGCGTAGGAGAGCTTTTCCAGAGCATTCTGAATCGCCGCCCCGAGCTGCAGGTCGTCTTCGACCAGGATGATGTGCATGCCTTATGACCTTCTGAACCCTATCGCCGGGCGGACCCTCGCAAGCGATTGTGCAGAGATTAACTTAGGGTGGTCTTACTAGGTGGCGGTCTGACGAGGGCGACAAAGCGGCTTCGCGCGAACAGGCGAGCCATTATCCAAGGCTTTCCAGGGACTTGGGTCGTCCTGGGGCATCTCACGAAGCAAATCTGCCCCCCTGCACGCGGCGGAAATGTGCCGATGAATGGGCACTTGCACCTTGCGTAAGGGAAGGAGCGTCCCCTCCATTCGACATTTGGAGAACGCAAGGTTGAACTTGGCAAAGCCCGGTACCGCTTCGGCGGCATGATTCACACCGGCATATGCTATGCGCGTGATGACACGTGCAGCCCCTCCTCCGCTCGGCGAAGACAGTCGCCACCTGCTTACACTGCAGCGTGAGTACCCTCGCGGTACGTACGTCGACGCTCATTCGCATACGTGGGCGCAGGTGCTTTACGCCATCGAAGGCGTGATGTGGGTGGAGGTCGGGCACGAAGCACTCGTCGTGCCGCCGCAACGCGCGGTGTGGGTACCGCCGGAGACAGCGCATTCGATCAGAATGATGAGTGCGGTACGCATGCGCAATCTGTATTTGCATCCACAGGCGACCGAAACACTCGGGCGGCGCGGCCAGGTGTTTGAAGTCAGCCCGTTGCTGCGGCAGTTGATCGTGGTGATGGCCGAGCACGGTGAACATCGCAGCCAGGAATATATCGATGCAGCGCATCGCTTGATCGTGCTGGAACTCGGCGCGGCAAAGGTCGGCACCTTGCGGATTATGCTTCCCGCTGGCACCGATCGGCGTCTTGAGGCGGTATGCCGTGCCGTGATCGAACATCCATCGCTCGACATTCCTCTTGAACACTATTGCGAGCACGCCGGCGCCAGCGTGCGTACGCTGTCTCGTCTCTTCCAGCAGAAGTTGGGCATGGGGTTTGCCCAATGGCGGCGACAGGTCCAACTGGCCGTTGCGACATCGCGCCTTGCAGAAGGCCACGCCGTGCACGCGATTGCACGGTCGCTCGGCTACTCGCCCAGCAGTTTCAGCGATATGTTCCGCCGAGAGCTGGGTGTTCCGCCGGCAGCTTACCAACCCGCGGCGCTCGCGGGGTAGACGCAGCCTTAAGTCACACTAATTGGCCGAAATTCGAATGTTTTTGACCGATCTTCTGCGCGACAGTCATCTAGACTTTCAACATCGACGCGAGCCTGCGCTATCACGGAAACATTTATGAAAGCACTTCGTTTTGACCATTACGGTAAACCAGAGGTGATGGAGTACACCGATGTCCCTACACCGGTTATCGACACTGACAGTGCATTGGTACGCGTTCGCGCGGCATCGGTCAATCCCAGCGATGTGAAGAACGTTTCAGGACATTTCTCGAACACGACGTTGCCGCGTATTCCTGGGCGAGATTTCAGCGGTGTAGTGGAACAAGGGCCCAAAGAGTGGATCGGCGCTGAAGTCTGGGGAACGGGTGGCGATATCGGCTTTACTCGCGACGGCACGCATGCCCAATACATCAAAGTGCCTGTCGCAGCTCTGACGCGAAAGCCGAAAACCTTGAGCCACGAAGAAGCCGCATCTGTGGGTGTGAATTTTGTTGTGGCTTGGCTGGGCACCGTCGATTTCGCGCAATTGCGTGAAGGCGAAACCATCGCTGTAATCGGCGCAGGTGGTGGCGTGGGTGGTGCGGTGACTCAAATCGCCAAATCGCTTGGATGTCATGTCATCGGTATCGATCGCGCTGCGCTCGATCCGAATTCACCTGCCGGACGGCGTGTGGATGCGTTTGCAATGTTCGATGAGAATACTGTCGCTCACGTGCGGGGGCTGGATGGCTTGGCCGGCGGTGTCGATGTCGTTTTTGACAGCGTAGGTGGCATCGCTTTCGACACGGCGCTCGGGCTGGCAAAGCGTCGCGGCCGCGTCGTGGAAATCAGTGCCACGGGGCGCCGCCGCGTCGAATTCGATCTGATCGACTTCTATCACAACGAAACACAGTTGTTCGGCGCCGATAGCGCCAAGCTGGGCGTAGCAGAGTCGGCGCGCTTGATGAAGGCGATTGCCGCGGGTTTTGACGAAGGCAAGTTCGACGCACCGGTTATCGCGCAGCGGTTTGCACTGGCTCAGGGCCGCGAAGCTTACGATGCCGTGGCCCAAGGTACGACAGGACGCGTCGTAATCGTCCCTTGAGCGTCAGTCACCACTCCATCCCCAACCCCCATCCGTCAGGAGCAGCGATGAAGGCTTACCTCGTATCAGTGGCCGTGGGCGTGCTTGTGGGCCTGATTTACGGCTTCTTGCGCGTCAAATCCCCGGCACCGCCCACCGTGGCCTTGGTTGGTCTATTCGGCATGCTGGCGGGCGAACAGCTTGTGGCATTGGTCCGCTCGATGCTGCCATAGGCGCTAAACGCCGGCTTTGGGCTTACGCCCCCGGCGCGGCTTGGCTTCGGCCTGGGCAATGAGTCCCTGCAGGTAGGCAATGCCTTCTTCCTCCGGGAAGAAAGTCACCACGTCTGCAATCGAGAGCTTGTAACGCTCCTTCAGGGCAAGAAACTCCGCCCTCGCCCTTTCCATAGCGGATAAAGCAGCCTGTTTCTTACTGGGAGGGCGCTGTTCGAGCTGCTTATCGAGCGCTGCCAGTTCTTCCTGGAAGCGGCGGAAGGCGTCTTTGGGGAGTGTCATGGCAACGTGGGGGGTGCTGCAGGGAGTCCCGATTATCTCATAGACGCCGGACTTCTCAGAGCGGCCAGCCGTTTGCGCAGGTTTTCTCGCCCGCAGCCTCATGATCTGCGAAATCCTGCCGATATCAGGAATAGGTAACAGGCAAACCACCGTGTCGTTCTTCACGTTTTGAATCACGCCATTTCATATCATTGCGGGAGCCAGACGCTGCGCTTCGTCATTACGGGACTGCCATCGCTTGCCGCCGGGTCTTTGACTCCCCCGCAAGGTTGGCACGCTTCATGAATTGCCTTACAGCGCTATCGGCGAGTTACACCGCTCAGGGACGGCTGGGGTGCGGTTATCTCGACATCAGGGGACGCGGGGATGCTCAAATCAATCGCTGAAAATAAGTGGGTACGCCAGATTGCGGTGGCACTGGGCTATGCACTGATCTACACCGTGCTGCGGCCCTATTCCGGCGGTGTATGGACCGTTACCGCCGGGCTTCGTCTTAGCTGCCTACTGCTATTTCCCTATCGCTATTGGCCGGCGCTGATTGTCGGCGAAGGCGCTGCCATCCTTGCCTTCTACTACCCATTGGCCGAACGCTTCGGCAGCTTGTGGGTCGCGGTCAATTCCATACCGCCAATGCTCATTGGGGCTCCTGTCGTATGGTGGTGCACTCGCAAACTTGGGTTGTTTCCCTCGAAGCGAACGATCAAGTTGAAGGCGTTGCTCTTTTGCATCGCAACGCTATCGCTGATCTGGGTCGCTACATCGTTTGCGAGTGGCTTCACCGCCAGCGCTTCTGCAAGTGTCTCGCATCATTACCAATGGATCGAGATTCCCTATTCCGTCCTAGGCAAATATGTCGGCATCCTAACCATCGTACCGCTCGCGCTAGCGCTCAAATTGCGTGAACGTCTGCCGTGGCGTGCACAATTAAATCAATGGGCAAAGAGCCGCCTCACGCTAGACATAGCCATGCTGTTATTGCCGACACTGGCCGTGTTGGTATGGATGTACCGCAGCGCTTCAGTCGACGTGCGCCAGGTTATTCACATGGCAATGTTCCTACCTGTCGCCTGGCTCACTTCCAAACATGGTTGGCGTGCTGCAGCCATCGGCACCACTGTAGTGATGTTCTGCATATTTATTGGCACGGTGTCTCAGCCCGATCTCGGCCTGGTTGAAACGCAAGCCTTCATCGCTTTTGCTTCCACAAGCCTTTTTGCACTAGGTGTGCGCATCAGTGCGCAGAACGCGCTGGAGGAACAAGAACGCCTCAATGCACATGCAGCGGTGAAACTCGCCCAACAAGGGCTCTACGCATGTGAGCTGCGCATGCGTCAAACGGCTCAGGCGCTGGAACAGATAGGTGGCACGCTGCAGCTGACGCACACTAGGTTGCTTAACCGCTTCAAGCATATGCTGCCTTTGACGGAAGGCCAAACATATTTCAAACAAGCTGCCACCACGCAAAACCAAGTCTATCGACTGGCGGAATCCATGCATCCGACAGCGTGGCGTGAACGCGGCCTACCTGCCGCCTTGCGTGAAACCATTGCGCGCTCCTTGGACGAAAGCGGCATGGCGTATCGCTTCCAGCTCAAAGGTCGTGGATTGAGCCAACTGTCTTCCGGCGTGCACGCTGCAATCTATCGTCTGGCGTGCGAAGCCGTCGTTTATATCTGCGAACAGCAAGAGTGGTCTTCGGTGGCCATCACGTTGCGTGGTGGCCTTACAAACGGACAGCAGTGGGCAATGCTGCGCGTTGAAGGAATCACGCAGCCCTCTCACGTCAACGACCCCATTTACACCAAATGCGACAGCCGGCAGCTGGCGCTCAAACTCGGTACCAATGGCCTTGGTATCGCGGCCATGCGAGATCATGTGCGCCTATACGAAGGTGATCTGCACGTGCGCCGCATAGACGACAAGATTCAGATCAGCGCATTGGTGCACGATGCCAACGAGCAGTTGCGGGAGGCCACTACGGGCGCTCCCGCGCGTGAACTCTACATACGTTGATGGGCGACGTTACGACGTGACGACCGTTAGTGAGAGATCGTACCTTTGCTGCATTCGGCCGCGTCCGTACAAATGTCAGACACGGCGACATTGAGATTCACTGCTCCATTGCTCTGAGGTGTAGCCGTGATCTGCGTTGCGCTGTCGCTGTAAACGGTCTCGGTTGTCGTCGCAGTCGAAGCGGCCGCATTCTGGACAGTGCTTTGGGATACCTGTACGGCTGAAGCATCGGTGCCGATCGGCAACACCAGCGTCTGACCACCCGCCGTCGCTACGGCGCCACGCACCGTGCCGTTGGCGTCATTGACCTGGATGTAACGAATCCCGTCACGCAAAAACACGTACACGTGATAGTGCGGACTCACACTCACGTCGGTGGCATTGGGCCACGATTGTCCCAGCCCGGTGGCAGGTGCTTGAGCCATCGCCGATACGGATAGCGTGAGGGCCATGACGCCCGCTGCGATGGTCAGACGAGAAACGAGTTTGGATGATTTGCAGAACATAAAAATCCCCTTTTTTGGGTAGTGGCACGGATTGTCCTCAGCACGGTAGCCCTGGATGCGTCTAGGCCGTGCCAAGCACTTACACCTACTAACCCTATGTGTTCGTCTGTTCTGGGCACCGTGTCTCACTTGAAGCACGCAATCGTGATTTCTTGCGCGATCTCATGCTTCACGCTGTTGAGTAGCGTGAAGTTGTGGATAAAAACTTACGCGCGGGTCTCGGCGTCGCTAAGCGCCAAATTAACTGCGTCCGTTTTGCTTCTGGTCTGGAACTTAAAAAGCAAAAGGGGTTGTCGGCAGTTATTGCTATCTAGTGCGCGCTGTGTGAGGGATTGTTCGGCCCATCCATGGGCCGAACCCCTCCTGCGGATGCTGGTGACGGCTGACTATCATTCCGGTTCGGCCTGAACACCGCGCTGGGAATGTCCGCTACAGGCCGACAGCGTACCTTTTGAGTTACAGGGAAATTTTCATCGATGCGTACCGCTTAGAAGTTCAGGCCCAATGGATGGTAGCAATTGTACTTTTCAGCCTCTGCTTTCACATCGTCAAATGAGATATGTCTCGCGATTAGTTCCTCCGGCGTGAGGCTTTTCCAGACTTCGACATCGATACAGTGGTGATCTGTGATGCTAAACAAACGTTGCATCTTGCGCGCCACCGCGCCAATGCCCTGATTCATGGGGTTGATCAATTGAATACCTGGCACGATGGGTCTATCGGATCCTGGGACTCGATGGGTGTCATCGGAGTGTTGCGCGTTGAGCAATCGCTCCCGAAAGCCGCCATCCTCCGTTGAGGTTTGACTGTTCGTGTATTTATCGGGCGAGGCGAGCACATTAGGTAGCACCAAGACGACAGGAGGCGGTGACACGTTGGTGGAGGCTGGCCGTGCAGTAACGTGCGGGATGCGTTGGCCCGGTGGCGCTATCGCCTTTTTCACTAACGCTTTCCGAGGATCACCCGGAGAGAGCACGACTAGTAGTAGCGTTGGTGATACCAATGGTGTGCCGGTTTGTCGTGACGATAAAATGAACTGCAGTTTGAGTGCCGCTGCGTTGTTTTCCACCATAGGGGACATATCGGTATAGGAAGCTACCGGCTGCAACAGCACTATCAGAAGGCCGAGATGGCACCCGATCGTCACGACCATTGCCACGATCCGGCGAGCCGATACGGTAGGGCCTCTGGATTTCACTCCCTGCAATCTCATCAGCGACCTTCCTTTGCCAGCGCGAGGACCACACCGCTGGTTTAGGAGACTGATTGATCGCTTGCAAGTTCCGCTGAAAACCGTCCGCCACGAGGGCGGAAGCGGACCTTTTCAGCACGCGGGCAAAGCCCACAAGAGGCAACCAGGGGCGTCAACGAGGCATGGGTCAACACCAGCAGCGTGATCAACCGTTGCCGGAATAGGTGTCCAAGTGGTCCGGAATCCGCACCCTCCGCGCAACGCGCTCCGGGGCCAGCGCTTATGCGCTGTCCAAATTTGTTCCTGACAAATTTGTCGAACCGAGGGTTCTCACCGCAAATCACTCTCTCCGCCACCCATAAAAAAACGCCCTCTTGGGGCGCCTTTTTTATGGGTGGCGGAGAGAGTGACTGTCCGCCTAACTTGCCATCACATCCCATGACGTACCGCCCATCGACTTATTCCTGAAAATTAAGGTAAAAAGTCGTCCCGTAGCGTATCTTTACATCCCATCAAATCCCGCCCAATTTGTATGGGGCAGAGATAGGGGCGCTAAGTTTGGCGGAGAGTTCATGGGCACCCAGATAAATCGGCTCACGGCCATCAAGGTGAAGAACGCGCCGCCGGGCATGCACTCCGATGGCGGTTTGTTGTATTTGCTCGTGAAGCCGGACGGACGTCGATCGTGGATCTTTCGCTATCGCGACCGAGTTACCAGCAAATTGCGCGACATGGGACTCGGACCAGCATGGGACGTGAGCCTTGCTGAGGCACGCGAACGCGCGACCGAGCTGCGGCGCATGCTACGTGATGGACAAGACCCCCTCGCCACAAAGCACGTGCAGCGAACCGACGCGAAGCTCAAGCATGAGAAGCGCACGCCATTTGGACGATGCGCTGAGCTCTACATTGAGACACATCGTAGCGGCTGGAAGAACCCCAAGCACGCTGCTCAATGGGATAGCACCCTGCGTACCTATTGTGAGCAAATCTGGAAGCTGCCGGTAGATGCAATCGACACTGCGCTCGTAATGAAGTGCCTAGACCCTATCTGGACGACG
>NZ_DATHMR010000046.1:0-4388 GCF_035486915.1 Dyella sp.
GTTGGCGCAACGGGCCATCACAGAACATCCAGACTTGCGGATTTTGCTGCTAAGTGGGCATGTGGGCCGTGAACGCGAGGATGAGCTGAACGGCTTTACGCTCCTCTACAAACCATGTAGTTCGGGTGAGTTGATGGCGGCGATCCAAACTCTTTTCGAAGAGACATAGTCCTTTCCCGCCCGGTGGGTCGTACGGTCCGCATTTTGCCAAGAGACAAAGCCGAGCGACGATACTGACCAAGACGGCGGGAAACATGGCACATACACCAACTTTCAAGAACGTCCAAAAGCTCAATCGACGTTGATGGATGGCGAATGTTTTTATTGCGCGATGTCGACCCAAAGGGACGTAAGGGACAAACTTACGGAAGATAGGTGAAACGTCTTTCCGAGTCGATACGAATACCGAATGCTCATGTTGCAGTTGAAAGTGACCAACAGAGCGGCGCGATTAGGGCGTATCGCAGGTAGCGGTTGCATCATCCTGAAGATAGGGCCAAGTCCACAGCGTTAGCCCAAGTATCATTCGATGTTCGTCCCGTCCAAGCCCGACCGAGGTAGGTCGCTCGTTGGTGATCCACAAGCCCGTTTGTAGGAATCGGTATTGCTTTCTTTGGACTGAAACAAGAATTGCAAAATGGAAGTCCCATTGCATGACCGTATTCCATACGGGAGCAGCGCAAGCGAGCAGCCGTACTCAAAAGACAAGCCAAGTAGGTGAGCTGTAGATAGTGATGTTCAAATATGTGATTACTTTGGCACTTTGATGTTCAGCCAACAGGATAAATTGACCACTTAGATCGATACAAAACCTTTCGTGCGGCGATGTCCTGTCGGCAAGTTTCTCGCACGGAGCCAGGCAGGGCGGGGTGGGCGTGCGGATCGTTGTGGCAGATAGCCATGAAATAGTGCGTATAGGTTTGCGCACTCTATTGCAGCATGGCCGTGAAGGGTACGAGGTGGTCGCCGAGGCTTCCAACGGGAGCGAACTGCTCCACGTGCTCGACCACACTTCAAGTGATGTGGTTATCGTCGATTTCCTGATGCAGGGCGAAGACAAGTCCTTGGACGGTGTCGCACTGCTGCGCGAATTGCGCCGGCGTCATCCCAGACTGCGCGTAGTCGTGCTGACCATGCTGCGGAATCTTGCAATATTCAGAACCATGTACCGGGAAGGTGCCGCTGCCGTGGTGGAGAAGGCCTCCATGGTGGATGAGCTGCTCGTTGCGCTGCGCACGGTTCGTGCTGGCCGTACCTACGTAAGCAGGCAACTTGGCGAGCATCTCATCGATGGCAGTAGCGTAGCGGTCGACAAGCATGTGGAACATGGCAACGCCGTTCGCCATCTCTCTGCGCGCGAAGCGGAAGTGGTGCGACTGTTTGCACAGGGGCTTGCCTTGACCGAAATAGCCGCCTTCACGCATCGAAGCATCAAGACCATCAGCCGGCAGAAACGCAACGCTATGCTCAAGTTGGGGCTTACCAACGATCGCCAGCTTTTCGAGTACGCACGCATGCACGGGTTGTATGGTGAGTAGCTATTGAAGGCTGTCTTTACCAAGACAGCGGATGTGAAGGGTGGTTCTTTGGATACTTCACAACGTGTCGATGCAGTATGAGAATTTTCTTATTTCCCTCCCTCCGTTCCGCTGCATACGCTGCGTTCAACGCCTTTAGCGGTGCGCGAGTTCTGCCCGATCGGCAAGCAGTTTTTATCAACTACTTGCTTTTGACAGATGTCAAACGGGTAACACGCGCCAACTGCCCAGGAAGGCTAAATCCTGCGGACGTTGTGTAGCGGGAATGTTGTTTGAAGATATTGGGGGCTTCATGTACATCGCAGTTTGTCGTAGTCCACTGGTCTGTACCGTGCAGACGAGTGCTTGCCGAAGCTTCTGTTGCATTCCAGGCAAACCTCCCCAGTGAGTGGCGATGATGCCGTGGAGACAAATGTGTCGCGTTCCATCGCACCTGCTTCGTTGAACGGCGGCTAGCGACGCTGACAAAGCGTGGCGTCATTGCGTCATTTCCTTTACTGGCATCTCCCTGATGTCGCGCGATCTTGCGCAGTCGTTGAACTTGCAGGCGTATCCCACGAAGCGCTTGCTACGCACGTTATTTTGAATACAGGGGAAAGCCATGGAGGCGTCTTTGGCCTTGGTGGAACGAAAAGTCGCACTGGCTGGTATCGATGTCATGCGCAAGGTGCTCGACCTTTGCAAATTGGAGGCCATTTCGCTGCGTGAGGGCGGCTTAAGCGGTGTATTGGGCAGCTACCGGCACGGAAACGCGACGCTGTGCAGTTTCGTTGTCGATTTCGCTTTTCACGGGCGCTTCGTGTTGCCGTTTGGCCATTACTTGTTTTGCTACGTGCATCATGCAGCGCAGGGGAGCTGGTGTACTGGCATGCCGTTGTTGTCGAGTACAGCATTGATCGTGTTGCCGGACAGCACGTGCGAGGTGATGCTCGGGCCGGAATCCTGTATCAGCATTGTGATGGCCCCGATTCACTCTGACGTAATGCAGGTTGTCGAAAGGAATTCCGATTCCTTCGGTTCACCAGGTCGTCAATTTTCGCTATTCCGGCCGGAATGCCTCGCCGGCAGCGGGCTGGGCCATCGTTATGCGGTGATGTTCGAGAGTTTAACCAGTAGAACGAGCCAAAGCATGGCCGCACTTGTCGAGAGCGGTTTGATGGACATCCTGATCGATGCACGTAGTTGGGACGAAATGCTGGCCCACACCGGTCCAGCCTCGTCGCACGTTTACAGCTACAGGCTGCATTATCCGAGTTTACGCAAGGCGGTCCGTTTCATGCGCACGCATTTGCACCGCGATATCTACATGGACGAAGTGGCCCGCGCTGTACAAATAAGCGAACGCAGTCTGCGTCACGTTTTCGACGATATGCTCGGCGTGTCGCCCACCCGCTACCTTTCCCTGCTCAGGTTGCATGAGGCAAGTCGTCTGCTTTCCACGCATAGTACAGGCAGACTATCCGTCAAGGCGGTAGCCATGAGCTGCGGCTTGTGGGATCTCTCACGATTTGCTGCCAATTATCGGCGCGCGTTCGGTGAGCACCCTAGCATGACGCTGATGCGCACCTGCGACATGGCCTCTTAGCGCCTTTGTAAACGAGTCGTGCGTGTCGACGAGTCGACATATTTCTAGCGACGTTGAGCTTCTTCCGGATCTAGTCCCGGAGGAATCTAAACATTCTTCGTCGAGCTATCGGAGCTCTGCCGAATTTGCATATCGATCGCCGTATTTGCGCATGCGGCGTTCCGAATTTGCGCATTGCATGCGGCCTCATTCCCGTTCAATGAACACGCACTACATACAGCGCGCGAACCAGTCGCGTTGCGAGCGTAAGGGCGAATCCCGTGTGCGCGACGCTCCCTTCGGCGTTGGCGAGCGTGGGTCGGACTGAGTGAGTCCCGCATGTCAGGAGGGTGTGTGCCGGCAAATCGACGTCGGTGGCTAGTCACTGATTTCCCTCCGAGACGCTTCACGATCGTTTGCTTGCCGGGGATTCCCTTTCGGCGCGGGGCGTGGTTCGCGCAAAAGGATAGGGCAATTTTTCAGTGCCCATGGAAGCGGTTTTCGGAGATGCCATGAACAGGATCTACAGCAAAGTCTGGAACGCTTCGTTGAAGCAGTGGGTGGTGGCTTCTGAACTGGCCACTTGTCATCGAGGCAGCGTGGATGGTGGACAGCGTGCAAACGGCCGGCCATCGCTTTGGCACCTGAGTCCGAGCATCAGCGAGGAAATCAGACACCGGTGCGCCCGACTAAGCTGGAAGTCGACCATGGCAGCGTTGCCGATACTGGCAGGCGTCATGGTGCCCGGAATGGCGTTGGCGCAATACAACGCCGGAGCCGGTACCACCTCTGGCACCGGCCAGATCGCGATCAGCGGTAATTGCGGCTCGAACAATGCTGCGGCGCTTGGTGGCTCTGGTGACTTCAATGAGATCGCTATAGGGTGCTTGTCGATTGCCGAAGGTCTCAACGCTACGGCAATCGGACCCAATGCCCAGGCGTTGGCTCCCGGCGCCACGGCGCTTGGCGTTAACTCGATCGCAAACGCGCAGTACGCAACTGCTCTTGGCATTGCTTCCGTTGCCTCGGGAACGAACGCCACCGCCGTTGGACTCAATGCAGCGGCGACAGGCTCCAATTCCATCGCCGCCGGATCGGGTGCGCAGGCCACGGCGTCAAATACCGCTTCACTCGGATCTTCTGCCAGTGCCACGGCCAATTTCGCGCTTGCTCTTGGCAATCAGGTCGCAGCGAGCGGTGTGGGGTCGGTCGCGGCGGGCTCAGGTGCCGTGAGTTCGGGCGTTTCGTCGGTGGCGGTGGGCAACAATGCCAGTGCCTCCGGCAGC
>NZ_DATHMR010000047.1:0-12205 GCF_035486915.1 Dyella sp.
TAGCAAACCATGATCTGATCGGGGAACGCATCATGAAGTACCAAGGAACGATTCTTCTCGCAGCGCTGTGTGTTCTTCTGGGCGCCTGCGATATGCCGGATACCACCATGGCGAACGGCGCCGTCACGTTGAGGGACAACGTCGTGACCCTGCATGCCGATGGCGCGCCCAATGCCATCATCAATGCGAGAGGCGAACTGCAGATCGGCGACAAGACGATCACCACTACACCGCCACAGCAGGGACTTCTGGTGCTCTATTACGAGAACGTCGCCGATGTGCACGACACCGGCGTCGAAATGGGCAAAGTCGGCGCAGGCATGGGCAAGAATGCGCTGCAGGACAAGTTGAGCGGCAAGTCCAAGGATGAGACCGACAAGGACGCCGAAAATGGTGCCGCTCAATTGAAAACACTGGGCAAGAAGATGTGCCAGGACCAGATAAACGTACAGAACGTACAAAATCAGTTGGCCGCCCAGCTCCCCGACTTCAAACCGTACGGCAAGATTTTTACCGACGAGGAAAAGTCGTGCGACAAGGACGACGACTAGAACGAATGAGTCACCCGACAACGTTAGGTCAACCATCGGCACAGCAGGTCACGCACTCATGAAAAGCACGCTCGCTCTTGGACTACTGACGGCCTGCCTGTTCATTACGGCATGCGGCAAATCCGACAACGATGTGATCGTTATCGACGGCTCGACCAACATGGCCAATGGACACATCCGGTTGAACAACGACCATGTGGTATTGCGTGTCGATGGTTCGCCTGACGCCACGATCAACGAGAACGGCGACCTACTGATCGACCAGCAAAGCGTGAGCATCAACGACACGCAACGCCAGTTGCTAAAGTCGTACTATCAAAATGCCTATGCGATCCGCACCGACGGCATTGCCACCGGCAAAGCCGGTGCGGCAGTCGGTGCGCAAGCACTCAAGAGTGTGGCGACGCGGTTGGCCAGCGGCGATCCCGACAAGATTCAGCAGGACGTGAGCGCCAAGGCTCAGCTCGTCAAGGAAGCGGCCAGAAAGATCTGCCAGGACGTCAGCGGCATCCAGGCCGTGCAAACTCAACTCACTCCGCAGCTTCCTGCATTCAAGCCATACGGCAACATCATTGGTCCCGGCGATGCGAAAGATTGCATGGACGGCACAAAGGACTGACGCTCATCTACGATGCCGCCCGAAAGGCGGCATCGCTTTGACTGTCCCGTCAACCTCCGCCGCCACCGCCGCCGTGGATGCCACCCTTTGTTAATGCGCGCGGATCGAGCAACTTCTTCAGCTCTTCTTTCGACAGGCCCGATTTTTCCAGCGCCACATCCATGATCGGACGCTTTTCCTTGTAGGCCTGCTTGGCTATCGCTGCGCCCTTTTCGTAACCGATGACCGGATTCAACGCCGTCACAAGAATCGGATTCATCGCCAGCGCGAGATTGACGCGCTCGGTATTCACCTTGAAGCCGGCAATGGCCTTGTCAGCCAGCAACCGCGAGACGTTAGCGAGAATGTGGATCGATTGCAGCAAGTTGTAGGCAATCAACGGCAGCATCACATTGAGCTGGAAATTGCCCGATTGCCCGGCGATGGTGATCGATGCGTCGTTGCCGATCACTTGCGCTGCCACCATCGTTGTCGCTTCCGGAATCACCGGATTGACCTTGCCTGGCATGATGGACGAACCAGGCTGCAATGCGGGCAGCTCGATTTCGCCAATTCCCGCGAGCGGGCCAGAATTCATCCAGCGCAGGTCGTTGGCAATTTTCATCAGCGCTACCGCCAGGGCCTTGAGCTGACCCGACAGTTCAACCGCAGCGTCTTGCGCGGCCATGCCTTCAAAATAGTTATCGGCCGAGTCGAAGCGCACATCCGTGAGCTTTTTCAGTTCGCGTGCCACGGCAGCGCCGAATTTCGGATCCGCATTGATCCCTGTGCCGACGGCGGTGCCGCCAAGCGGCAACTGGCGCATGCGCTTGAGGCTATCCTGAATGCGCTCGATGGCCGATCCGATCTGCGCAGACCATCCTGAGAGTTCCTGACCGAAGGTCACCGGCATCGCGTCCATCAGATGCGTGCGTCCGGTTTTGGGAACATTGCGCAATTCATGCGCGCGTCGATCGATCACACGCTTAAGATGCTTCAGCGCAGGCAACAGTTCTTCATGCGTGGTCAACGTCGCGCTGACGTGGATCGTGGTGGGAATCACGTCGTTGGAACTTTGCCCATAGTTCACGTGATCGTTCGGATGAACCTTGGCGCCGGCTTTTGCCGCGACATGCGCAATCACCTCGTTGGCATTCATGTTGGTGCTGGTGCCCGAGCCGGTCTGGAAAATGTCGATCGGAAACTGGGCGTCAAACTGACCTTCCGCCACCGACAATGCCGCTTTGCGTATCGCCGCCGCCTGCCCTTTCTTCAGATAGCCGAGCGCAAGATTCGCTTCGGCGGCGGCGGCCTTGATCAAACCGAGCGCGCGGATAAAAGACCGCGGCAAGTGCAAGCCGGAAATCGGGAAATTGTCGATCGCGCGCTGTGTCTGCGCGCCGTAAAGGGCGTCGGCGGGGACTTTCAGTTCGCCCATGCTGTCGTGCTCGGTGCGGAATCCGCTCATGGTTGCATCTCTTGCGTAGGGGACCGGGTAACTATAAGCCCGCAAACGTTAGAGGCTGCTCAATGTAAAATAGGTGATTCTGATCCCCCGGAAGCTGCCCGATGTCCACCCACGCCCTCACCGCCCTGTCCCCGCTGGACGGCCGATACGCCAGCAAAACCGAGGCGCTGCGCCCCATCTTCAGCGAATTCGGCCTGATGCATCGCCGCGTGCACGTGGAGATCGAGTGGCTGCTCGCGCTGGCCGCCGAGTCGGGCATTGCCGAGCTGCCGCCCTTTACCGAGGCGCAGATGGCCAAGCTCAAGGCGATTGCCGCCGATTTCAGCGTGGACGACGGCGCGCGCATCAAGGCGATCGAAGCCACCACCAATCACGACGTGAAGGCGGTGGAGTACTTCATCAAGGAACGTATCGGCAACGATGCGGCGCTCGCCCAGGCGAAAGAGTTCGTCCACTTCGCCTGCACCAGCGAAGATATCAATAACCTTTCCTATGCACTGATGTTGCGCGATGCGCGACAAACCGTGCTGCTGCCCTGGCTGGACAAGATCATCGCCAAGCTGCGCGAACTGTCGCATCAGAACGCCAACCTGCCGATGCTGTCGCGCACGCACGGACAAACGGCGTCGCCGAGCACGCTAGGCAAGGAATTGGCGAATGTGGTGGCGCGTCTGGAGCGCCAGCGCAAGCAGCTTGCGGCGGTGGAAGTGCCCGGCAAGATCAATGGCGCCGTTGGCAATTACAACGCCCATGCCATCGCTTATCCGGATGTGGATTGGCGCAAGTTTTCGCAGCGTTTCGTCACCGGTCTTGGCCTGGACTACAACCCGTACACCACGCAGATCGAGCCGCATGACGGTGTGGCCGAGTACTGCGACGTCGTGCGCCGCGCCAACACGATCATGATCGATCTGGCGCGCGACATCTGGGGTTACATCTCCGTCGGTTATTTCAAGCAGGCGCTCAAAGCGGGTGAAGTCGGGTCCTCGACCATGCCGCACAAGGTCAACCCGATCGATTTCGAAAACGCGGAAGGCAACTTCGGCCTCGCCAATGCACTGCTCGGCCACTTCGCGGAAAAGCTGCCCATCAGCCGTTGGCAGCGCGACCTCACCGACTCGACCGTGCTACGCGCGCTGGGCACCGCATTCGGTCACGTGCTCGTTGCGTTGGAGTCGCTGCAGAAGGGCCTGGGCAAACTCAACGTCAATGCCGAGCGCATCGCCACCGATCTCGATGCCAGCTGGGAGGTACTGGCCGAGGCGGTGCAAACCGTGATGCGCCGCTATGGCTTGCCTGAACCGTACGAGCAGCTCAAGGCGCTGACACGTGGTCAGGGCATCACGCGCGAATCCATGCGTCAGTTCATCGACAGCCTTGCGCTTCCTGCGGATGCCAAGAAGCGCCTGATGGACCTCACGCCGGGCACCTACATCGGCCTCGCCGACGATCTGGCGAAGGAAATCTGATCGATCGGGCCGGACAAGGCGTCATGTGATTTGTCATGATGCCCTCTGCCCGACCCGAACGAGCCTCATGGCGCCCTTCTCCGAATTCCTGATTTTCGCCGGCATCGGTGCGCTCGCCCAGCTTGTGGATGGCGCGCTGGGCATGGCGTATGGCGTGACATCGGCGGGCATGTTGCTGGGCATGGGCATGCCGCCGGCACTGGCGAGTGCCAGCGTGCACTATGCGGAGACATTCACCTGCGGCGCGTCCGGCATCAGTCACTGGTGGGCGGGCAACGTGCAGCGCCGCCTATTTTGGGTGTTGGCGATTCCCGGTGTCATCGGCGCAGTGATCGGTGCCACGTTGCTAGCCCATCTTCCGCCGTCGTGGATTCGCTATTTCCTCACACCGTATCTCGTGCTGATGGGTTTGTTCCTACTGTTCCGAACAACCCGGCGCAAGGACCTGCGACATGACGTGCCTCCCGGAACGGGCTTGCTCGGGTTCATTGCGGGTCTGCTCGACGCCGCGGGCGGCGGCGGGTGGAGTGCGCTGACGGTAACCACTATGGTCGCGCGCGGCCAGGAGCCGCGCTACGTAATCGGCAGTGTGCATTTAGCCAAATGCATCGTCAGCCTCGCGGCCAGCATCACCTTTCTGCTCAGCATCGGCGAAAGCAAATTGCACGTTGTGCTGGGATTGATTGTGGGTGGCGTGATCGCTGCGCCGTTTGGTGCTTGGCTGGTGCGCCGCCTGCCGCCGCGTTTGACCACCTTGCTGGCAGGTCTGACGGTGTTGGCATTGGGTCTGTACAACTTCTATCGCATCGTTCGCTGATCACGGCGGCCAGCGCTCGCGCTTACAATGGCGTTTATGGCCCTCTCGAAAACCTCCCGCAAAGCGCTGCCCATCGAAGTAAGCGGCACGCCCAAGCTGCCACTCGGCATGACACCCGCACAGTTCCTGCGCGATTACTGGCAGAAACGGCCGTTGCTGATTCGCAACGCATTCCCGAACTTCCAATCGCCGGTCGCCCCCGAGGATCTCGCAGGTCTCGCATGCGAGGACGCAGCGCTCTCGCGTTTGATCCAGCACGATGAAGATCGCGAGCGTTGGCACGTCAAAACAGGACCGCTTGCTGAAAGTGATTTTGCGAAAACCGGCGATGCGAACTGGACGCTGCTCGTGCAAGACGTCGACAAGTGGGATATGGACGTCGCGGCACTCCTCGATCACTTCCGCTTTCTGCCAACCTGGCGCGTCGACGATGTGATGATTTCCTATGCCGAATCCGGCGGCGGTGTAGGCGCACATGTCGACCAATACGATGTGTTTTTGCTGCAGGGGTTAGGGCAGCGCCACTGGGCGGTCAGCACCGATTCCAATGCACCGAAAGACTTCCGCAGCGACGTCGAACTGAAACAACTGAGCCATTTCGAACCCACCCACGAATGGCTGCTCGATGCGGGCGACATGCTGTATCTCCCGCCCGGCGTTCCGCACGACGGCGTGGCATTTGGCGGCCCATGCATGACGTACTCGATCGGCATGCGCGCGCCGTCGCAAGCGGAGCTCGTAGGCGATCTGGCCGACTATCTCGCCGAGCATTTGCCGGACGACATGCGCTACGCCGACCCGGATCTGGAACCGGCCAAACGCGCCGGCGAGATCGGCAAGGATGCGTTGAAGCGCATCCGCGCGGCACTGCCTTTTGCAGCCGGCATGGACGATGCGATGTTGCTCGACTGGTTCGGCCGCTTCATCACGCGTTATCGCAGCGCGCAGACGCCGCTGGCGCCCTCCAAACCACTCAGCGAAGCCGCGTTGATGAAACAGTTGACGGGTGGCGCATCGCTGCTTCGTCATCCGTGGTCGCGTTTTGCGTGGGCACAAAACGGATCGCGCTACACGCTTTTCGCGAATGGTCACGGCTATCCAGCGACATCTCGCTGGGCTCAGCAGCTTTGTTCGCATCGCACGCTATCACCGCCGTTCGACTTGAATGCGAACGAACGTGCGCTGCTTCTTTCACTGGTCAACGACGGCCACCTGATCGCACGCAAGCTGAGGACTAGCCGCGCATGAGTACGACGCCGGACACGGAAAAAAAAGGCCCACACGCCGTTCGGGATCGCGACGAACTTGCAGCCGCACGACTGCAATTGCTCGCCGCCGCACGATACAAGCTCGCCATTCATCTGCCATCGTTGCCGGCCGACGCCTTCGGCAGTTCGGCCGAACTGGCAGAGCTCCGGCGCATCGCAACGTCCGGACGCAACGCCGAGATCCGCATCGTCCTGGGCAACGCCGACGCGGCATTGCGGTCAGGTCATCGCCTGATCGATCTTGCTCAGCGGCTACCCAGCGCCATCCAGATCCGCACACCTGCCAGCGAAGACGACAGCGGCCCGGTGAATACGGCGTTCTGGCTGCTCAACGACACCTACGGTTACCTGTTCCTGCCCGATGCCAGCCGACTGGAAGGCCGGGCAGCATTGGAAGATGGCCCGGGACAGGCGCCGCTGCTGCTCGATTTCGAACAAATCTGGGAACGGTCCGAGCCGGCCAGTCAGTTGCAGCCGCTGGGTTTGTAAACTGTTGGCTGAACAAGCCTGAAGATGCGGCGCTAAGTGCATGAACCGCTTTGACTAGCGACTTTCGCCCAAGACCTTGTCACTGCAGCATTCGCCCGCACTTCCTGCAACGCGCCAGGACTAACTTCGCATAGCAGACAGGTTGCCGCATCGCAGCAGCCCCAGGCTATAATTAACAGGATTTTTCGCCAGCGAATCGCCTTGATCAGGCGATTTGCTGCTGGCCTCCCTTCCCTGCCGGTGGTGACGTGAGCACAAACCTGATCCGCGAGTTTTTCGATTCCTCGCAACTCGCAGGCGGCAACGCCGATTACGTTGAATCGTTGTATGACACATGGCTTGCCGACCCCGAGTCGGTGCCCGCCGAGTGGAACACCTACTTCAAGACCTTCAAGGGCCGCGAGTCGGGAGATGTTTCCCACACCGCGGCCATTGCGCGTATCGAGGCTGCGCAAAAGCATCGCTCCAATGGCGTTGCCGCGGCGCCCGTCAGCGACGAGCATGCGCGCAAAC
The DNA here is from genome assembly GCF_035486915.1 of Dyella sp. Lineage (GTDB taxonomy): Bacteria > Pseudomonadota > Gammaproteobacteria > Xanthomonadales > Rhodanobacteraceae > Dyella_B. Next base: position 7,174 of record NZ_DATHMR010000047.1, read on the forward strand.
AGGCTGGCGTACTGCGCCTGCTGACGGCCTACCGTTCGCGCGGCCACCTTGCCGCCGATCTCGATCCGCTTGGCCTTGCGCACAAGATGGATGCGCCGGACCTGGGCCTGGCTTTCCATGGCCTGTCGGACGCGGACCTCGACACCGAATTCGATTGCGGCAACTTCGGCGGCGGCGGCCAGCGCATGAAGCTGCGCGAGTTGCTCGCGCGCCTGAAGCGTGTTTACACGGCCACGGTCGGCGCGGAGTTCATGTACATCTCCGACCACGCTCAGCGCAACTGGATCTATAGCCACCTCGAACAGGCTAACGGCAACGCGGGCCTGGATAAGGCCGGCAAGCAGCGCATCATGGACGGCCTCACCGCCGCCGACGGGCTCGAGCGCTATTTGCACACCAAATACGTCGGCCAGAAGCGCTTCTCGCTGGAAGGTGGCGACAGCCTTATCCCGATGATGGATGACGTCGTGCGCGCTGCAGGCGACAACGGCATCAAGGATCTCGTGATCGGCATGGCCCACCGCGGCCGCCTGAACATGTTGGTGAATATTCTCGGCAAGCCGCCGAAGACCCTGTTCAACGAGTTCGAAGGCAAGTTCGAGCATACCCAAGACGATCCGGCTCACTCCGGCGACGTGAAGTACCACATGGGCTTCTCCGCCGACGTGCGCACACCCAAGGGTGGCGTGCATGTGGCCCTGGCGTTTAACCCCTCGCATCTGGAAATCGTCAACCCGGTCGTTGCCGGTTCCGTGCATGCGCGCCAGATCCGTCGCAAGGACACCGAACACACGCAATCGCTCGCTGTGCTGATTCACGGCGATGCCGCGCTGGCTGGTCAGGGCGTGAACATGGAATTGTTCAACATGTCGCAGGCCCGCGGTTTCAAGATCGGCGGCACGCTGCACATCGTGATCAACAACCAGGTCGGCTTTACCACGTCCAATCCGCAAGACGCACGTTCGACGCTGTACTGCACCGACCTTGCCAAGATGGTCAACGCACCGGTGTTCCATGTGAATGGCGACGATCCGGAAGCGGTCATCCAAGTCACGCGCCTCGCTTACGCATACCGCAAGCAGTTCCGCAAAGACGTCGTCATCGATCTGGTGTGCTATCGCCGCCATGGTCACAACGAAGCGGACGAACCTGCTGCAACGCAGCCGATGATGTATCAGATCATCCGCAAGCGCCCGCCAGCGCGCGAACTCTACGCGCAGCAGCTCGTGAAAGAAGGCTTGATGGCCGACGGTGATGCGCAGAAGCAGTTCGATGCCTACCGCGATCGCCTTGAAGCCGGCGCCGCGATGACCGACCTGCATCCGTCACTGACCAAGGATGTGGAAGTGGATTGGAGCCAGTTCCTCGGCAACAAACTGTCCACCCCGGTGAAGACGAGTGTGGCGAAGGACAAGCTGGTCCAACTCGCGAATCGCATTCTGGACATTCCGCAAGACATCACGCTGCAGTCGCGCGTCGCAAAGATCTACGACGACCGCCGCAAGATGGCCAGCGGCGAACAGCCCGGCGACTGGGGCTTTGCCGAAAACCTCGCTTATGCGACGCTGATCGACGAAGGTCACAACCTGCGTCTGGTAGGTCAGGATTCCGGTCGCGGTACGTTCTTCCATCGTCATGCCGTACTGCATGACCAGAAAGACGGCCACACGTTCATGCCGCTCGCCACACTGCGTAGCGACGCGAATGTGGAAGTAATCGATTCGCTGCTCAGCGAAGAAGCGGTGATGGCGTTCGAATACGGTCATGCCACCACCGATCCGTACACACTCAACATATGGGAAGGCCAGTTCGGCGACTTTGCCAACGGCGCGCAGGTGGTGATCGATCAGTTCATCAGCTCCGGTGAAGCGAAGTGGGATCGCCTGTGCGGTCTGGCGCTGTATCTGCCGCACGGTTACGAAGGCCAGGGTCCGGAGCATTCCTCCGCCCGCCTCGAACGCTTCCTGCAGTTGTGCGCGATGGAAAACATGCAGGTGTGCGTGCCGACCACGCCGGCGCAGGACTTCCACATGATTCGCCGTCAGATGCTGCGCCCGGTGCGCAAGCCGTTGATCGTGATGACGCCGAAGTCGCTGCTGCGCCATAAGCTCGCCGTGTCCACGCTGGACGAACTGGCGAACGGCAGCTTCCAGTTGGTGATCGGCGAACACCGCGACCTGCCGGCGAAGAAGGTCAAGCGCGTCGTGCTGTGCGCGGGCAAGGTTTATTACGACCTGCTCGAAGACGCCGACAAGCGCGGGCTCACTGACGTTGCCATCGTGCGCGTCGAGCAGCTCTATCCGTTCCCGCGTCCGGAAGTCACGGCCGAACTGGAAAAGTATCCTTCCGCCAAGGAAGTGATCTGGTGCCAGGAAGAGCCGATGAATCAGGGCGCATGGTTCCAAATCCGTCATCACTTGCAGGCCTGCGTGAACAACAAGCAAAGCCTGTCGTATGCCGGTCGCGCTCGTTCGCCAGCACCGGCAGCCGGTCATCTCAACGATCACATTGCCGAACAGGCGGCGTTGGTCGAACAGGCACTCGTCGCACCGGTCGGCCCGGATCACTCAGCAGAATAAATCGTGTTTAGGAATGCGGTCGGGACGATCGCTTTCGATCTACGCGCTCACGGATGAGTGCTAAACCCTAAGGATTCATCTATGTCCACCGAAGTCAAAGTCCCCGTTCTGCCCGAGTCCGTCTCCGACGCCACCATCGCCACCTGGCACAAGAAGGCCGGTGAAGCGGTCAAGCGCGACGAGAATCTGGTTGACCTGGAAACCGACAAGGTAGTGCTTGAAGTGCCCTCGCCGGTCGACGGCGTGCTGAAGGAACTGAAGTTCCAGACGGGCGACACGGTGAACAGCCAGCAAGTGATTGCGATCATCGAGGAAGGCGCTGCGGCATCCGCGCCGGCACCGGCTCCGGCCGCCGCTGCGCCCGCTCCAGCCTCCGCTCCGGCAGCTGCCGCGAAGACCGGCGGCAAAGGTGCCGAGGATCTCTCCCCGGCGGGCCTGCGCGTCGCGACCGAACAGAACATCGACCCATCCAAGGTTGCTGGCACCGGCCGCGACGGCCGCGTGACCAAGGAAGACCTGGTCAACTACGGCAAGGGCGGCACCCCGGCCGCTGCGGCGCCTGCCGTGGCCCCCACGCCAGGTTCGCGTCCGGAAGAACGCGTGCCGATGACGCGCATCCGCGCTCGCATCGCCGAACGTCTGATGCAGTCGAAGAACTCCATCGCAATGCTCACCTCGTTCAACGAAGTGAACCTCGCCGAAGTCACCAAGATGCGCAAGACGCTGGGTGAGCAGTTCGAAAAGGCGAACGGCGTGAAGCTCGGCTTCATGAGCTTCTTCGTGAAGGCCGCGGCTGAAGCGCTGAAGCGTCACACCATCGTCAACGCCTCGGTGGATGGCAACGACATCATCTATCACGGCTATCAGGACATCTCGATCGCCGTGTCCACCGATAAGGGCTTGGTCACGCCCGTGCTGCGCGATGTGCAGAACATGAGCTTCGCCGATATCGAAAAGGGCATCGCCAACTACGCCAAGAAAGCGCGTGATGGCAAGCTGGGCCTGGACGATCTGCAGGGCGGTACGTTCACCATCACCAACGGCGGTACCTTCGGTTCGCTGCTGTCGACGCCGATCGTGAATCCGCCGCAAAGCGCGATTCTCGGCATGCACACCATCAAGGAGCGTGCGATTGTCGAAAACGGTCAGGTGATCGCCGCGCCGATGATGTATCTGGCGCTGAGCTACGACCACCGCATCATCGACGGCAAAGATGCCGTGCTGTTCCTGGTCGATATCAAGAATCAACTGGAAAATCCGCAGCGCATGCTGCTCGGCATGTAAACCTCACAGGCCCCTCTTTTTGTGGAAGAGGGGCTGGAGTGAGGGTGCGCTAACACCGCAGCACCTCGCTCCGCACGTACCCTCACCTGCCCTCCGGGCATCCTCTCCCAAGGGAGAGGAACAAAGCGAGAAAAGACATGAGCGAAAAATTCGACGTCATCGTCATCGGCGCCGGCCCTGCCGGATACGTGGCCGCGATCCGCGCTGCACAGCTAGGCCTCAAGACCGCATGCGTGGATGCCTTCGTCGGCAAAGACGGCAAGCAGGCACTCGGCGGCACCTGCCTCAATGTGGGCTGCATTCCGTCCAAGGCATTGCTGGATTCGTCCAAGCAGTTCTACAACCTCGCGCACAACTTGCCGGCGCACGGTATCAGCGTCGAGAACGCGAAGGTCGACCTCGGCACGTTCATTGGCCGCAAGGACAAGATCGTCAAGCAGTTCACCGGTGGTATCGGCCAGCTGTTCAAAGCGAACAAGGTCACGCCGTTCTTTGGCAAGGGCAAACTGCTGAAAGGTAACAACGTCGAAATCACCGGAAACGACGGCAGCAAACAGACGATCAGCGCAACGAACGTGATCCTCGCCTCGGGCTCCGTGCCGATCGAACTGCCGTTCGCGAAGTTCGACAACAAGTACATCCTCGACAACGCCGGTGCGCTCGATATCAACGAAGTGCCAAAGCGTCTTGGTGTGATCGGCGCGGGCGTGATCGGCCTGGAACTTGGCAGCGTGTGGCGTCGCCTGGGTTCGGAAGTCACAGTGCTCGAAGCGTTGCCGGATTTCCTTGGCGTTGCCGATCAAGATATCGCCAAGATCGCCTTCAAAGAATTCACCAAGCTTGGTCTGGACATCAAGCTGGGCGCCAAGCTGAGCAAGGCCGAGATCAAGAACAACGCCGTCGTTCTCACCTATGAAGACAAGGACGGCAAGCACGACATTACCGTCGACAAGCTGCTCGTCGCCGTGGGCCGCCGCGCTTACACCGACGGTCTGCTGGCCGACGACACCGGCGTGAAGCTCGATGAGCGCGGCCGCATCGCGGTCGACGAACACAACCACACCGGCGTCGATGGCGTATGGGCCATCGGTGACGCCGTACGCGGCCCGATGCTCGCGCACAAAGGTTCCGAAGAAGGCGTGGCCGTGGCCGAGTGGATCGCCGGCAAG
>NZ_DATHMR010000048.1:0-12940 GCF_035486915.1 Dyella sp.
TGGAACCCCTTCCAGCTAAACCAGATCATGAAGGCTTTGCCGACCAGGTTCTGCTCCGGCAGACACCCCCACCAACGGCTGTCTTCGCTGTTCTCACGGTCATCGCCCATCACGATGTAGCAGTTCTGCGGCACCACCGACGGGACACGCGAATTGGGAATGGGCGGCGTCGGGCCACGCGTAGGCATGCGTGCTATCAAGTGGTTGACCGAGCCCAACTGCTCGGTCCAGATCGTCGCGTTGTTGTACAGCAGCTCGTTGTCCTCGGCGCGATTCGGGTTGCCCTTGAAGGGACCAGTCTCCGTATCGACAACCGGCTTGCCATTGATCACGATCTGACTGTCGTGAACTTCGATCGTGTCGCCTGGCAGGCCAATAACGCGCTTGATCCAATTCTGGCTGGCAATGGGCGCATGCGGATCTGTGCAGGAGATATCGCCACTGCGAATCGTATTGCCGTTCTCGTCCTGACAGATGTAACCGGGAAACCTGAATACGACGACGTCGCCACGCTTGGGCTCACCAAAGCCAACAACCTTGTTGTTGAACGCCGGCAGGCGCAACCCATACGCGAACTTGTTGACCAGGATGAAATCACCGACGTCCAGCGTCGGCATCATCGAACCGGACGGAATGCGAAACGGCTCGGCGATGAAAGAACGCAGCAAAAGCACGACAAAGATGACCGGGAACAGCGAACGCGCCCAATCCACGGCAGCGGGATCACGGTAGTCCTCACGCGCCGCATCGAAGCGTGCTTTGCGCTTCTTGTAGAGAAACAGGCGATCAAGGCCCCACACGACACCAAAGACGACGGTGAGTGCGAGCAAAATTGCCGAAAAATCAAAATCCATGCGATGACTCCATAGCCCGATGCTATTTGTCTACCTTAAGGACGGCGAGGAAAGCTTCCTGCGGAATCTCAACCCGACCGACCTGCTTCATGCGTTTCTTGCCTTCTTTCTGCTTCTCAAGAAGCTTCTTCTTGCGGCTCACGTCGCCGCCATAGCATTTGGCCAAGACGTTCTTGCGCAGCGCTTTCACGGTCGAGCGTGCGATGACCTGCGCGCCAATGGCCGCCTGGATGGCCACGTCGAACTGCTGACGTGGAATCAGGTCCTTCATGCGCTCGACCAAATCACGGCCACGGCGATCGGCATGACTGCGATGGACGATCAGGCTTAACGCATCAACGCGATCGCCATTGATCAGCACGTCCACGCGTACAAACGGACCTGCGTCAAAGCGCTCGAGGTGATAATCCATCGACGCATAGCCACGCGAGACGGACTTGAGTTTGTCGAAGAAATCGAGCACGACTTCCGCGAGTGGAAGCTCGTAGCTGATTTGCACCTGCGTGGCGAGATACTGAATCGAGCGCTGCACGCCACGCTTTTCTTCGCATAACGTGATGATGTTGCCGATGTAATCGGGTGGCGTAAGGATGTTGGCAACGATGATCGGCTCGCGAATTTCCTGGATTTGCGGTGAGGCTGGAAGACGGGCCGGATTGTCCAGCTCCATGATCGAGCCGTCGGTTTTCAGGATCTCGTAAACCACCGTCGGCGCGGTCGTGATCAGATTCAGATCGTATTCGCGCTCCAGACGTTCCTGCACGATCTCCATATGCAGCATGCCAAGGAAGCCGCAACGGAATCCGAAGCCCATGGCCTCGGAGCTTTCGGGCTCGAAGAACAGCGCAGCATCGTTGAGGCGCAACTTGTCGAGCGCTTCGCGCAGCGCCGGATAGTCGTCGGCAGACACCGGAAACAGACCCGCGAAGACGCGCGGCTGCATGGTCTGGAAACCGGGCAACGGGTGCGCCGCCGGTTTGGATGCCGATGTGAGCGTGTCGCCCACAGGCGCGCCATGCACATCCTTGATGGCCGCCGTGATCCAGCCCACTTCGCCCGAGGAAAGTTTTTCGAGCTTCTTGCGCTTGGGTGTGAAGACGCCTACTTCGCTGACTTCGTGCGTGCGGCCGGTGGACATCACCAGCAGCTTGTCGCCGGGCTTGATGTCGCCCTGCATGATGCGCACGAGCGAAACGACTCCGAGGTAGTTGTCGAACCACGAATCGATGATCAATGCCTGCAGGCGATCGGTATCGCCGGGCTTCGGCGGCGGAATGCGGGCCACGATGGCCTCAAGCACTTCGATCACGTTCTCGCCCGTCTTGGCGCTTACGGCCACGGCATCGTCTGCGTGAATGCCGATAACCGCCTCGATCTCACCTTTCACTTTTTCAGGATCGGCGGTCGGCAAGTCGATCTTGTTGAGCACGGGCACCACTTCCAGCCCCTGCTCCACTGCCGTGTAGCAGTTGGCAACCGACTGCGCTTCCACGCCCTGCGCCGCATCGACAACCAGCAATGCACCTTCGCAGGCGGCGAGCGAACGACTTACTTCATAGGAGAAGTCGACGTGACCGGGCGTGTCGATGAAATTGAGTTGATAGGTCTTGCCGTTGCGCGCCTTGTACGGCAACGACACGGACTGCGCCTTGATGGTGATGCCGCGCTCGCGCTCGATTGGGTTGCTGTCCAGCACCTGGGCTTCCATCTCACGCTCGGCCAGTCCGCCGCAAATCTGAATGATGCGGTCGGCAAGCGTCGACTTGCCGTGATCGATGTGGGCGATGATGGAGAAATTGCGGATCAGTTCCATGGAGTACGCTGTCAGCTTCACCGCCGCGCGCGATGCACAGGCAGCCTATCACCGGGATGGCGACATTAGCCGCGCATTATCGCATGGAATGCGACGCAGGGCGGTACGAGTTAGTCCGCAAATTCAAAGGCCTGCTTGTTAAAGCAGGCCTTTGGGGGTTCTATCACTCGTCTTTGTCGGCAGGAACCGTCAGCGCGACGAAATTGGTGGCGTCGCCCCTGCGCACGAGAAGCAGCACCGTGTCTCCCGGCTTCACGCCTGCCGTGGCGGCCTTGTAGGCCTCCACACTGCCGACCTTCTTTTGATTCACCATCAAGATCACATCACCCGGCTGCAAACCCGCCTGGGACGCAACCGGACCGGTGACGTCGGATATGCCCACGCCCTCACCTGCCTTCAGGCCCAGCTGGCTGCGTGCGGACTGATCCAGGCTTTGCACGCTCAGGCCAAGTGCATCGGCACCTGCAGAAGGTGCCGATGGCGTCCCGACAGACGAACGGGCGCTCGCGTCGCGCGACATGGTGCCAACGGTGACGTTGACCGTTTTGTCCTGACCATTGCGATAGACCTCGACCGGCACCGTGCTACCAGGCTTGGTCATCGCGACCATCGGCGGCAGATCCGAACCTTGTTCAACCGGATGACCATTGAACGCGAGAATGACGTCACCCGCCTGCAAACCGGCCTTCGCTGCGGCACTTTGCGGCGAAACGCTTACGACGATGGCACCCCTCGAACTACCAAGCTTGAGCGCCTTGACCACGTCGTCGTCCACCGGTTTAACCATCACGCCTAGCTGGCCGCGCGTCACATAGCCCTGGGTTTTCAGCTGCTCCACGGCGTTCATCGCCACATCGATCGGAATCGAGAAAGCGATGCCCTGATAACCGCCAGTGTCCGAATAGATCTGCGAATTCACGCCAACGACCTGACCCTGCAGGTTGAACAACGGGCCACCGGAATTGCCGCGATTGATCGGCACGTCGGTTTGAATGAACGACGTGTCGGGCTGATCCTGATTGCCCATGGTTCGACCCACCGCGCTGACAATGCCCTGCGTCACCGTGAAATCGAACCCAAAGGGCGAACCGATCGCCAACACCCACTGACCCGGCTTCAGCAAACGCGAATCGCCAATGGTCACCGTCGGCAGATTTCCGCCCGCATCGACTTTAAGCAACGCGATGTCGTAGGTGGGATCGGTACCGACCACTTTCGCCGTAAGCGTGCGACGATCCTGCAGGCGAACCGTCACAGTATCGGCATGATCGACGACGTGATTGTTGGTGAGGATGTAACCATCGCTCGAAATGATGAAACCCGAACCCAGCGACGTATGCGCCTGGTCTTCGGGCGAGGGCATCATGGGCATGCCGAAGAACCGGCGGAAAAGCTCGGCCTGAGGATCGTCCTGCCCTTGCGTCGGATCAGCCCCCTTGGGGCGGCGGCCGGAATATTTGGCCTCGACATGGACGACAGCGGCTGCGTTTTTCTGCACGATGCCGGTGAAATCGGGCAATCCACCAACAGGGGCGGCGGTTTGTGCGAAAGCTAGACCGGGTCCTGTAAGACCCAGGGCTAGAGCGCAACACAGCAGGCTGGTGGCAAAACGGGGTTGATTCATTGATTCCTCCTCAGTTCCGGACGCCCTTACCCGTTCCAGGGTAAGGGATGGAACGGGAGGACAATTTAAGAAAACAGGAAGCGCTTGCGGCCGTTGCCGGAAACGGCAGGGTTAATGCCCTGCTGTCGCCTGACGGGCCGGGCTTTGCGTCGCAACCTTGGCCTGCGGCGTGTCAATCAGCAGCAAATAACTGCCGTCCTGATTGTTGAGGGCCTTGTAGCCCTTGATGGAATAGCCCTGCCCGGTGATCGGATAGCGCTGAAACAGCAGATTGTCCGACGGATCCGACAATGTGGCCGAGGCTTGCTGGCTCAAGCTGGAAGCCGAGTAGGCGCTCAGCGAGGGCGGCACGGCAGACAGCACGCTGCTGGTTGAGCGCTGCACGTCGGCAACAGCTCGCGGCGCGGCTTGCGGAGCCGTATTAACCGATGCCAGATGCGTCGAATGACCGGAATCCCGAGCGGTCGGCTGCGAAACCATCAACGCTGCGACTGCAACGCTGGCGGCAATCGCGCCGCCGACGGAAAGGCGCAACCAATCGCGACGATGCGGAGCGATCTCAGAAGAAACCGCCTGCTCGTCTTCGATGAGCTGCATGACCCGCGTTGCAAAGCCGGAACCCGCCAGGGATGGCAGTTGCTGGCGCAGGCTATCGCCTACTACGTGGTAGCGAGTCCAGACTTGCAACAGCGAAGAATCGTGATCGAGCCTGCGCAACAAAAAGCGCAACTCTTCCTTGGACAGCTCGCCGTCCATTGCCGCAGAGAGATTTTCCATGTTCGGATCACTCATGACATTCAATCCTCGCGGTCAGTAAGCAACGGCCGCAACTTCTCATCGATCGCCTCGCGTGCCCGGAAAATGCGCGAACGCACCGTTCCGATCGGGCAGCCCATAGATTCGGCAATCTCTTCATAGCTGAGGCCTTCCACTTCACGCAAGGTGATAGCGGTCCGCAGCTCCTCGGGCAAAGCTTGGACAGTGGCAAATACGGTTTGTTCAATTTCTTGCCGCATTAATTCGCGTTCGGGGGTGGCCCCCTCCTGCATGCGGTCGGCGCCGGGCACGTAAACGGCATCTTCGACCGCAATATCGTCCGTTGGAGGGCGCCGGCCCATGGCTACGAGGTGGTTTTTTGCCGTGTTGACCGCAATTTTGTACATCCAAGTATAGAAAGCACTCTCGCCCCGGAACGAGCCTATGGCTCGCCAGGCCCGGACAAATGCCTCCTGCGCCACGTCCTCACATTCGGCGTAGTTGTGGATATAGCGGGAAATGAGACCAATGACTTTGTGCTGGTACTTGCGAACCAGCAAGTCGAAAGCGCGCTTGTCCCCGTTTTGTACACGCTCAACCAGCGCACTATCGAGTTCGTTATCGCCCATCCGGGCTGTCTCCTTCGTTACCGCGCCATACCCGGGATGCCGTCCATTCGGATGGGTGATCTGCTCAGACCGGCGGTGTGCCCACAAGTTCAGCCCGAACCGATAGCTTATCGGTCGATTCTAAGATAGGGACGTTCTACCAGCGCTCAAGCCAGCACGCGGTCCTCGATGCCGGATAGCAAACGCTCACGCTCGCTCAGCAAACGTTCGAAACTGCTTTGGGGCAACGGTCGGCAGAACAAGTAACCCTGCAATTCATCGCAATTATTGGTGCGAAGGAACTGCAGATGCTGTTCGATCTCCACGCCTTCGGCCACCACGCCACGCTTCAACCGGTGCGCCATTTCGATGGTCGCGCGGACAATCGCCTCGTCATCCGGGTCGACGCCGATGTTGCGCACGAAGCTTTGGTCGATCTTGATGCGATCGGCCGGCAGCTTGCGCAGATAGTCCAGGGAGGCCGCGCCCGTACCGAAATCGTCGATGGCGATGTGGCAACCCAGACGATGCAGTTTCTGCATATTTTCCATCAGGTTCGGGGCCGCCTTGATGCTGATGCTTTCGGTCACCTCTAGCTCGAGTAGCCCAGGTTCGAGCCCCGTCTCCTGCAACACGTCCGCGACGACTTCGGAAAGATCGGGCTGCATCAACTGCACGGCGGAAAGATTGACCCCCAGCCGCAGGCGTAAACCGAAACGGTCCTCCCAGATCTTCGCCTGTTTGCACGCCGTGCGCAGAACCCACTCGCCGATCGACACGATGAGTCCTGTTTCCTCGGCCAAAGGAATGAAAAAGCCGGGACCGATATTGCCGAGTTCGGGATGTTCCCAACGGAGCAACGCTTCCATGCCCACGATGTCTTCGCTGGTGGCGTTGATCTGCGGCTGATAGAAGACACGTAGCTCGCCATTGGCTTCCGCGTGGCGAAGCCGTGCCTTCAATGCTGCGTTCTGTTGTTCCTGCGCGGGGCTGACGTCGTACACGCGATAGTTGTTGCGGCCCATGCTCTTGGCCGCGTACATCGCCTCGTCGGCATGCTTGAGCAAAGTTTCCGCGTCGGGCGCATCCTCCGGGAAGAAACTGATACCGATGGAAGCGGTAACTTGTATCTCCGGACCGTCTTCCAGGTGAAGCGGTGCGTCCATCAATTGCACGATCTTGTCGGCGACGCGCATCACATCATCGGTCTTCACGATATGTCGCAGTACGATGGTGAATTCATCGCCGGCATAACGCGCGACGGTATCGGATGCGCGAACACTGCTGCGAAGGCGCTGTGTCACGGCGACCAGAACCTGATCGCCTACTGCGTGGCCAAGCGTATCGTTGATGAATTTGAAACGGTCCAGGTCGACAAACAGCACTGCAAACGTTTCACCGGTTCGATTGGCTTCGCGAATGATGGTGTCGAGGCGGTCGTTGAACAACAGACGGTTGGGCAATCCCGTCAGCGCGTCCAACAAACCTTCCGCACGTCCCTGTTCGCGCGTACGACGCAACTCGAGCATGTGTGCGAAATGGGCTGCCGAGCAGTGAAGCACTGGCTCGAGAATTTCCGGTTCGGCGAAGGGATTGCGACTGCCCGCGAGCAACGCGCCGAGCACATTGCGTCGCTCGTCCAGCAGTGGCAAGCCGACAAATCCGCGCAGACCCAGTTGGCCAATCAATGGGTCGACATCCGCAAGCCGCCGCGCATCGTGCGGATGCATGAGCGTGCGACCACCCAGCACGAGTCGCAACGAACTCTGCAGTTGCGGTCCGGGCCAAACCTGCTCGTCACCACGCCAGCGCTGCACGACCTGCACCGGAACGCTGCTTTCCTCCGGCCGCGCCGACCATACGGCGAGGTAATCCATGCCCATGTCATCGAGCAGCAACTGAGCGGTGTCTTTGATCCCCGCATCGTCGTGACTACCGCTGAATAAGCGCGCCAGCAAGGTCAATGCAACCGCCGGGCGTACACCGGCAAGATCGCTACGGAACTGCAAGGCAATCAATTCGCGACCGTTCTGCTGTACACGGCGCGCGCTTGCTTCACCCGTGTCATGTCCTCTGATCGACTTGCGTTGGGCTGCGAGCCAGCGGCGGTCAGCGTCAGCAAATGCCTTGTCCATGCTGACGCTTTCAAAAGACAGCACTTCGCTCAAGCCAAGATTGGTCAACACGCTGTTGGCCAATCCGCTATGACGCATGTAAGCCGGGCTCGCCTCGACAACGCGCTGCGCCAGAGGATCGATGATGAGCCAGTCACCATCGCCGTCTTCAAAGACAAACCGGTAATCGCCCCCCGATGGACGTGCAGGCGATGCAATGACTGCCTTGCTGGCTGGCTTTTCTTCTGCTGCTTCTGGCTTGTCGCCTTGCAGCTGATGCCAACGCGAAATCAGTTCCGCGCCCACTTGCGATGCGTAAAGCCAGCCACTTACCACCGCGGGCAATTGCGTAGGTTTGATGGTCGCATCATCGATCAGCACGGCAAGAATGGGCGCGTCCGTACAGGGCGGCAGCAAACGCAACTGCTCGCACAACGTCAAACTCGAACGACCATCGCCGTCGAAGGCCACAACGATCAAAGCGAGCGGTTCGCGCCCTTCCAGCAAAATGGCGGCGTGCGTGGTATCGCGCGCCGAATGAATCGGTGGATGCCCTTGAGCGTCGAGTACATCAAATAGCTCACGGCGCAGCTCGCGCTCCGAGGCGACCAGCAAGATGCCTCCATTGAATACCGGCGCGGTCACAGCAGCCAGCGCCCGTCGCGCAAACGCGGACGTTGAGCAGCTTGAGGGGTACTGCTCAGACGCACGGCGACATCGTCTAGGCTCGCCGTCAATGCGGGCGCGGCATCGAGAAGCACAACACGCCGAACATGTCCTGCCGGTGCGCGCGCGAGCTGGCGAAGCAAGGTGCTATCCATGGCGGACATCGGCAACGGAAAACGCTCAAACAGGTACACACCGAAGTGAATGCTCTGCTGTACATATCGCAATGCATTACCCAATCGTTGCGAACCGGGTATGCGCGCATGATGCGCTTCGCGCAAGTTCGCCATGCCGCTTTCATGTTGCCAGACGTAAACAGACTGACCGTTGTTGCGGGAAATGGCGCGAAATTGTTCGATCAGCGACGCACTATCCTCGTGCTCGAGCACGACCAATCCACCGGGCGCGGTGAGAATGCGCTCGTAGATCTCGCTGCCGGCAAGCGGCGAAGGAGCCAGAAGGGAAGCCATAGTGCCCGAGGTGAGTTATCGCCCCTCTAGCGTCACCCGCCCTTGAGCTAAGCGCAATAGTCAAAATGCTGTGACGTGACGCACGCTACACCCTGATTGCGGCAGTGCGGCAAGCCAGCGTCAGCGTCTCGCAATCATCGCTACGGGACGGTATGGTGAGGACTTCTCATGGCCATACCCCTACCCCTATGTTCGAAGGACTGCGTTTCAATCATTGGAAAACGAGCCTGGACGACAGCGGCATCGTCACTCTTACCCTTGACCGCGCCAACAGCAGCGTCAATGCCATTTCCCGCGAGGTATTGGACGAACTGGGCCAGATCGTCGAACGACTGGCTATCGAAAAGCCCGCTGGCGTCATCATCCATTCGGCCAAGTCGAATGGTTTTGCCGTAGGGGCGGACATCAAAGAGTTCGTCGAATACGCCAAGCGCGGGACGGTGCAGGAAAATATCGAGAACGGTCAGCGGGTTTACGAATCGCTGGCACGCCTTCCCTGCCCGACCGTGGCAGCCGTTCACGGCGCTTGCATGGGTGGCGGGACGGAACTCATTCTGGCCTGCCGCCAGCGCATTGCCACCGACGACGACAAGACACGCATCGGATTGCCCGAAGTGATGCTGGGCATCCATCCCGGCTGGGGTGGATCGGCTCGCCTACCTCGGCTGATCGGCGCGCCGGAGGCGCTCCCCATCATGCTCACAGGTAAGGCGCTCTCCGCGCGGCGCGCCAAGAGCCTGGGCGTGGTCGACCGGTTGACTCGCCCAGAGGAATTGCTGGCTGAAGCACGCGCATTGCTGCGCCACCCGCACGCCCGTCCCTTTGCCCAGCGCGCCACCGCATGGGCAACCAACACGTGGCTGGCGCGGCAGATCCTTGCGCCTATGGTGATCAAACAAACGGCGGCCAAGGTGCGCAAGGAACATTACCCTGCCCCTTTCGCGCTCATCGATGTGTGGAAGCGCGGCGGCAGCAGCATCCAGCAACGCCTGAAACTCGAAGCACGTTCTGTCGCGAAGCTTGCGGAAACGCCGACTGCGCACAACCTCATCCGCATCTTCTTCCTGCAGGAACGACTCAAAGGCCAGGGCAGCGGTATTGATCCGGATATTCGCCATGTGCACGTTGTCGGCGCGGGGGTCATGGGTGGCGACATTGCGGCGTGGGCTGCATTCAAGGGTTTCGATGTCACCCTGCAAGATCGCGAGATGAAATTTATCCAGCCTGCGCTGGATCGCGCACAGGCGCTTTACGAGAAGAAACTCAAAACGCCGGAAAAGATAGAACAGACGCGCAAGCGACTGCGCGCCGACGTCGAAGGCAAAGGCGTGGCGGAAGCGGACCTTGCCATCGAAGCGATCTTTGAAAACGCCGAGGCAAAAGAGGCGTTGTACGCGACGATCGAACCCCAATTTACGGGCGATGAAATTCTCGCGACCAATACGTCTTCCATTCCCTTGGATGAGCTACGCAAGGGACTGAAATCTCCAAAACGTTTTCTCGGATTGCATTTCTTCAACCCTGTTGCGCAAATGCCGCTGGTCGAAGTCGTGCGTCACGACGAACTCGACCCGGCCATCGAAAAGCGCGCGCTGGCGTTTTGCAAAGCGATTGGAAAATTGCCCGTTGCCGTGAAGGGAACGCCTGGCTTTCTAGTCAATCGCATCTTGATGCCGTACCTCCTCGAAGCGCTGCGCCTTTACAACGAAGGCGTACCGGGCCCGGTGTTGGATAAACAAGCCAAGGCGTTCGGCATGCCCATGGGCCCGATCGAACTGGCTGATACGGTTGGCCTGGACGTCTGCGCCTCCGTCGGTAAGGAGCTGGCGCCGTTCCTTGGGCTGGAGCTTCCGCCCGGCCTCGAAGAGAAACTGGAAGCCGGCAAGCGCGGCAAGAAAGACGGTCAAGGTCTCTATGCGTGGCACGACGGCAAGCCGCAAAAACCCGACGTCGATGCCGATTACACGCCGCCGCCGGATCTACAAGATCGCATGATTCTCTCAATGGTGAACGAAGCCGTTGCCTGCCTGGGAGACGGCGTGGTCGACGATGCCGATCTACTCGACGCCGGCGTGATCTTCGGTACGGGCTTTGCCCCCTTCCGTGGTGGCCCGATCCAATACGTACGCAGCGAAGGTGTGGACACCATCCGCCAGAAACTCGAGACGCTGTCAAAACGCTACGGCGAGCGTTTCACACCAAAGAACGGTTGGGACCACCCTGCCCTGAAACAAGGCGGATTCGACCTCCCAACGAACAACTAATGCCGCATAGATGAAGAAGGCGCCGCACGGCGCCTTCTTTCACTCACCACATCAGATCGTCCGGAACGCCATCTTCCCCGACTCCGCCACTGGCAGAAGGATCGACCAGTAACGCGACGAGATGGGGATCGATCGCACGAATCTGTTCGGCAGTCGATTGTGTGACCAGCACATAACGTCCGGCGTTCTGGATAACGCCCAGCTTGCCGGCATTGAGTTCGGTGAGTTGCGTCGCGTCAACGTACAGGCGACGAATCTTCCCACCGTACTCGAAATGGCGCACCTGATCGGCATCGGCCTTATTCAGCGCGCTTCCTTCGAGTAGCTGCTGGACCTTGGCCTTGCGCTCGCGCTTCAGTCGCGCCTGTTCGGCGGCTTCCTGTTCGGCGCGCTTGCGCTCGTTGGCTTCCGTTTGCGCGCGCATGGCGTAAGCCTTGGCCAAGTCCATCTCTTCCTGCGTACGCGCAGGCCTGGGCTTGTGATGCTGCGGCTTACCTTTACCGAACGGAGCGCCCTGCTTGACGGCAGGTTGTTGCTGACGCTTCTCGTCCTTGAGCTGTTTGACGATGCCGCTCTTGAGCAGCTGATCTCGCAGTGAGTCGACCATGATCAAATCCGATATTGCGTGATGCGTTTCAGTAATGCGGGGGCGGCGGTTCGCTGTGCGCGTCGTGACCTTGACCGGTTCGTACCGTCGCAAGTTCACTACGCAGGTCGCGAATCATGCGCTCGAGCGTCGCAATCCTTAGGGACTGGTCGGCATCGGCTGCAACGAGTGCCTGCACGGCATCATCGATGAAAGCGAGCTTCACTTCCAACTCGGTGATGCGCAGTTCGTAATCGCTCATGGTTGCTCGGCACGCAAAATACTACGGCCACGACCCATGCCGTAATAAGCCAACCCGGCTTCTTCGACCACCGCCGGCTCATAAAGATTGCGTCCGTCAAAAATGACCGGCTCCTTCAACGCCGCACGAATGCGTGCAAAGTCCGGACTGCGGAAGGCCTTCCATTCCGTAATGATCGCCAGCGCATCGGCACCGTCCAATGCCTGGTACGCACTGTCGCACAAGACCAGATCGTTACGATCGCCATACACACGATGCGTTTCGTGACGCGCTTGTGGATCGTAAGCCCGTACCTTGGCCCCCGCTTCCCAGAGCGCTTCCATCAGACGACGGCTGGACGCTTCACGCATGTCGTCCGTGTTGGGCTTGAACGCAAGACCCCACAAGGCAATTGTGCGGCCATGCACATCGCCGTTGAAATAGTGCGAGATAAATTCGAACAGTTTGGCCTTCTGATCGTGGTTAACCGCTTCCACGGCACCAAGCAAACGCGCCTGATAGCCCACACTGCGCGCCGTGCGCTCGAGCGCCTGCACATCCTTGGGAAAACACGAGCCGCCGTAACCGGCGCCTGGATAAATGAAGTGATAGCCAATGCGCGGATCGGACCCGATACCCTGGCGCACAAGCTCAACATCCGCACCTACGCGCTCAGCAATATTGGCGATTTCATTCATGAAACTGATCTTGGTGGCCAGCATCGCATTGGCCGCATACTTGGTCAGCTCCGCGGAACGCACATCCATCACCACGGTACGGTCGTGGTTGCGATTGAAAGGCGCGTACAACTTCCGCAGCACGCCGGTTGCACGCTCGCTGGAACTGCCAATCACAATGCGATCCGGACGCAAGCAATCTTCGACCGCGTCGCCTTCTTTCAGGAATTCGGGATTGGACATCACGTCGAATTCCACCTGCGCGCC
>NZ_DATHMR010000049.1:0-2172 GCF_035486915.1 Dyella sp.
GGTGGTGCCGGCCAGCAGGACTCCGCCGACGCATAAGGTGCCGATGATGGCCATGCCGGGCACGGACATGCTGCGTGCCGCGCGTTTGAGCCCGAGCAGCCGGGCAATGCGCGAGCTCAGCACGCCGCCGTTGGCGGCCATCGCCCACACCGACGCCGAGCGCGACTCCTCGAGTTGCGCCAGCGCGCGGGCGTAGTCGTGCGCATTGCCGCACGCTGCTACCGCAACATCGTCGCAGCAGTGTTCGCGTTCGTTGCGGATCACCCGATTCACCCACCACACAGCAGGGTGGTAGAACAGCAGGGTTTCTGTCGCAATTTGAAAAGCATTGACCAAGAGATCCCAACGTTTGATGTGCGCCAGCTCGTGGGCAATGAGCGCCTCGACTTGC
The DNA here is from genome assembly GCF_035486915.1 of Dyella sp. Taxonomy (GTDB): domain Bacteria; phylum Pseudomonadota; class Gammaproteobacteria; order Xanthomonadales; family Rhodanobacteraceae; genus Dyella_B. The sequence continues at coordinate 392 of NZ_DATHMR010000049.1, forward strand.
CAGGCCGACAAGCCGGCGAGCGCCGCAAGCGGCAGCACCACCACCGGCCTCAACCAGCCGAATACCGCCGGGGACTCGGCAACTTTCGAGCACACGTAACGCACCGCGCGAGATACGCCCAGTCGCTGCTGCAACGCCAAACACGTCCTCAGTAGATCGCCGGCAATGGGCTCCGCGCGCTGCCGACGCAGGCGCATCAACAGCATCCACCCGCCCAGGGTGCGCAGCGTGAACATATAAACACCCGCGAACCAGGCAAGCACGCCATAGCTCAGCCAATCGATCGAGGGGGTGTGCGAGACAAACGAAAACGCCGCCGACGCCTGGGGCGGTGCGGCGTTCGGCTGCACGGCCTCAAGGGCATTTCCGATCTCCGTAAAACCACCGATCGAGAGCTGCTGGACGGTTTCCGGAGACTGCTTCAAAACTGCGAACGTGACGAAGGGAACCAGCATCATCGCGACTAATGTGCACACCGCGCTGACGTAACGCGCTTGCGGGCTGCGCAGACGCGACAACAAGGCGCAGAGAACCAATGCCAGCACGGCCCCTTGCCAGACAAAGTGGAGCAGACACCAGCCCAAGATTCGTATCGTTTCTGGATTAGTCATTTGGTTTTCCTCTCGTGCTCGTCCAACAAGCGGCGAATCTCTTCGATTTCGGCGCGCGACGTTTTCTTTCCAGACAGAGCGTGCATCATCAACTGGCTCGCCGAACCCGCAAATGCGCGTTGCACCAAGTCACTCACCAACTGCCGCTTGGTACTTTCGGCCGGCTGCCGCGCCACGTACACATGGGCCCGCGCGTCCTCATTGCGAACCACCATGCCCTTCGCCGTCATAATTTGCAGCAGCTTCAAAACCGTCGTGTAGCCGGTGGGTTTCTGGCCATCCAGGACCTCGTGCACGTCTCGCACGGTGGCAGGCCCGCGGTCCCACAGGACGCGCAGGATCGCCAGTTCCATCACAGTGGGCTTCGGGCTCGACGGTTTTTCCATGAAGCGAGGTTACTACGAATGGATTCGTAGTTGCAACGAATATCTTCGTAGATCGCGGCCATCGATGCAACGACGCACACCTTAAGTAATATCGAGAGTCTCGAATCGCGGCACTGCGGGAGATGAAGGGTTACACCTTCAGCCGCACCGCAGCGGCCAGCACGTCCAGCTGCGCCGGCAGCGTTCCTGCGCTTTCACCGTCGAGCTCCAGTCGGACCGTCGATGCGCTGGTCGCAATCGCGCGCCGGGTCCGCAGGACCTGCGTGCCCGGCTCTCGCACATGACTGCCGTCGTACAGCATATGCCGCTTGCGGATGAAATCCAGCAACCGGAACCCCGACCAGATCGTCACGTCGAGTTCACCGTCATCGAGTTGCGCGGCCGGCGCCACCTGCATGCCGGCGCCGAAAAATCGGCCATTGGCGACAGCACAGTTGGTGATGGCGAGCGAGCGTGGCGGATTGCCGTCGAATTTCAGCGTGACAGTCTGGTCCCGGTAAATCGCCAGCGCCCGCAGCGTCGCGAGCGTGAAGGCCAATTGGCCGCTCACCGCTTTCAGTCGGGGACTCACCAGATGCGCGACCAGTCCGCCACAGCCAAATGAAGCGACATTGATGAAAATCCGGGTTGTCGCGCTGCCGTCATAGCCGGTAAATTGCGCGATACCGACATCGATCGAACGCGTGTTTCGTCCTCCGAGTCGCGCGCACGCGGATTCCAGATCCCCCTGTCCAATCGTCCTTCCGAAGTCGGAGCCCGTGCCGACGGCGACGACACCCAGCAC
>NZ_DATHMR010000050.1:0-23045 GCF_035486915.1 Dyella sp.
GGACGTTCGCGTTCCGGTGGAAACCTGGATGATGCACCGTAGCTATGTGATTCGCGTGGATGGCAGCAAGGCGGTGAAGTCGGCCACCATCGATCCGGATCATGTGATTCCGGATGTCGATCGCAGCAACAACACCTTTACCGTGAAGTAAGGCGCCCTCTGCGCATCAACCCCCTCCCCTGCTTGCAGGGGAGGGAGTCGCGGCATCGTTGCGTCAGGGTTCGGGCGGTGTACGAATCGCTTTCGAGAAATCATCGCTCGGTGCAGTGGCACGTGCGCGTGCGGTGACATCGCCCTGCTGCGTAAGCACCGCCAGCGGATAGCGCGTATCCAATGCGCCTACCTGGTACAGGTAACTGGGCAGGTACGACGTCAATAGCAAGCGATAATCGTAGGGAAGACCCGGATCGATCCGCTTGGCCATGCCGTACACAATAGTCACGCAGTTGGACGTGACAGTGTTGTAGAACGCCGGCTTGGCTCCCAGTTCATTCGCCTCTTGTACATAGGCCAGAAACAGGCTGCGCATCGTTGCCTTGTCCATGCGCAATCGATACAGATGATCGGTCTCGTTGCGCACATTGGTGCGCAGGCGAATGATGTCGTGTTCATCGGCAGCGACGATCGTGCTTTCGAATTGCTTGAAGAACCCGCCGATCGATGAGAACGACTGTCCCTTTTTGCGCCGGATTTCCACCGAGAAAACCACATGCGAACCGTCGTTGAAACCGAATGAGATCAGCGCATGCGAAATGCCGGGTACTCCCCATGAAGAGAGAATGACATCGGCCGTCGAAAGCTGATTGAGGTCGTAGCTCCGCGTTTCCCACCGCGCATCGTAGTCGTCATCGGTACGCCAGTTGAAATTGCGTACGTTGTAGAGTGTGACGCGATCGCCATCGACCTGACCCGCCAGCATGCGCGAGACATCGTCGGCCCATTCGCGGTGATTGGATGGCGCGATGGTGCTCCACCACGCCAGCAGGATCACATAGGCCAATACATAGGCCGCGATGGGAACACCACCGCGCCGGGCCCATATCAAAGCCAGGACAGTCAAGACAAAGATTACCCAGGTCACAGCAGCCACGACTCTGACCACCTGACCACCCGGCGCCTGATACCAAAGGGCCAATGCGGCCCATCCACCAGAGATCACGGCGACCAGCACAATCAGCACGTAAAGAATCCATCGCACGATCACCATGCCATCTCCCCCTCGCCGATGTGTGGATAATAGACCGGCAACGACCGCTCATCCTGCTTTCTTGCTAGAGAAGAATTGATGAAAGGCCGCAACCTCATCTGGATCGCTCGTGTCGTTGCCATCGCAGCCTTGGCTTTGATGGCTGGCTGCGACATGGTCGGGGTGCATCACGTCACGCCCAAGGAATACGCCGCTCAACGGCGCAGCGATGTGCTCAGCACGCGCAAATTGAGCGATGGCACCTTGCAAACGCTCAACGTCGTAGCGCTCAACCGCGACGATTGCGCCGCGAATTTCACCCGTTGCACCAACACTCTTCTGCTTTCCGATGGCCTGGACGACGAACGCCGTCTTTCCGCGTTGGCCGAGCTGTGGCTTTCGAATGCGATCCAGCGGGACAGTGCGAACAATGGTCCGCAGGTCAGCGATCCTGCACTCGATGCTTACCTGCAATCGGCGCGCTACGCCTATGCCTACCTTTTCTACACCCCGCGCAATCCTGGCGAGCGCGCCTTCGAAACGCGGCAATCGCAGGTGCTGGATTTCTACAACTACGCCACGCAGCAAGCTGTCGGCAGCTTCTTCAAGTTACTGCCTGAACTCGGTACCGACTGGAATAGCCGGGCCATTGCCGGGTGGAATCTGCTCAAGCCAAGCACGGATGTTTACCTCGGCTCCGGCGACTACATCCCGAAGGAATTGATCCCCGCCGAAGGGCTGCGATTCAGCGGTTTGCGCAATGTCTACCGGCGCGACGGTTTCGGCTCGGAATTTGTCGCCATCGGTTCACCGCCTCCCGAAACGGATCAGCCATGGCGCGAACCGAACTATGTACCGCTGACTGCCGTCCTGGAATTTCCAGGCGATACGTTGAGCAGTGTGCTCAGCACGCACGATGTGCGCCTGTTCGCGAAGAATCCCTACCTCGACAGCTCCATCACGCTGGACAATCAAATCATTCCGCTTGCGGCCAACTTCACGGCGCCCTATGGCGTATGGCTCGCGCGTTCGGGCTTCGCGACGCAATCGATACGCTCACTGTTTGGACGCGGCGGCATCACCAAGCCCGAAGTGCTGTTGATGCAGCCGTACGATCCCAATCGGTTGACCGTGATCATGTTGCATGGCCTCGCCAGCAGCCCGGAAGCATGGATCAACGTCGTCAACGAAGTGATGGGCGACGAACAGCTACGTCGCACGTATCAGGTGTGGGAAGTGTATTACCCGACCAATCAGCCGGTAGCGGCGAATCGTCTGGAGATCAGCAAGGCGCTCGAAGAAACGATTCATCATTTCGATCCAACCGGGCACGCTGTCGCATCTCGGCACATCGTGCTGATCGGCCACAGCATGGGCGGCGTGATTGCGCGACTATTGGTTTCATCCAGCGACGACAAACTTTGGAGCGTGGTGCCGCAACGCAAAGATCTGACTCCGGAAGAAAAGCAGAAAGTGCGACAGCTGCTCGCACCGTATCTGCAATTCGAACCGATGCCGCAAGTGACGCGCGCGGTCTTTCTCGCCGCACCGCACCGAGGCACTCCCGTTGCGCAATGGAAACTCGCGCGCTGGATCGGCAATCTGATTCGTTTGCCGGTTACCTTGCTGGAACAAAGCAAAAACCTGACCGATGCGATGCAAGGCAAAACCACGAGCGGCGACACACCCACGCGCCTGCCCAACAGCATCGACAACCTCAGCAATGAGGATCCCTTTATCAAAGCTTCCAGCACATTGCCGATATCATCCAACGTGCCTTACCACACGATCGTGGGCGTCTATAAATTGAAAGGTCCGTTGAACGACTCGGACGATGGCGTGGTGCCCTACGCCAGCGCACATCTCGATGGCGCCGATTCCGAGCTTGCCGTACCCGCGTGGCACAACGTGCAAGACACGCCGCAGGCGATTATGGAGCTGCGCCGCATTCTTCGTCTGCATGCCAGCACCCTGCACTGTCTGCGCAGCGATGGCACCCATGAAATCGCTTCATCGATAGCCATTTGCCCCGACTCATCCACGGGGCAGTAAGAAGCGGCGCCATCCTGCTTCTACTCGATTAAGCAGCGAACGCCAACAAGGCCTGCGTGAAGGCCTCGGGCTGCTCCACGTTGGAAAGGTGCGCCGCCTGTAAAATTTTCAGTTGCGCACCAACGATGGCCGAAGCCAATTGCTTACTGTGCTCGAGCGGTGTTGCTGGATCGTCATCGCCTGCAATGATAAGAACAGGCAATGCAATCAACGGAGCAAGCTTGCGCATATCCATATCGCGTATAGCTACGCAGCAGCCTGCGTAGCCTTGTTGGTTTGTCTGCAGCAACATGGCTTTTATGCGTTCAACCTCAGTCGGTACCGCCGCTTGAAAGGCTGCAGTAAACCAGCGCGTGACGACCGCTTGCGCAACCGCAGTCATGCCCTCTGTACGTACCGTCTCGATACGTGTATCCCAGGATAAAGGTGGCCCCATGTAACTGGACGTGTTGCACAGAATAAGCTGCGCTATGCGCTCGGGTGCGTAGACACCGAGCCATTGACCCACCATGCCGCCCTTTGACAAGCCACAGAAATGTACGCGCGAGAGCGCAAGCGCGTCCATCAATTCGATGACATCGCGGCCTAGTCGGTCCATCGAATAAGCACCTGGCGGCGCATCCGACATGCCATGCCCACGACTGTCGTAACGCAGGATGCGAAAGTGATCGGACAGCGCGGCGACTTGCGCATCCCACATGCCCATGGTCGTGCCCAACGAATTGGACAGCAGGAGCACCGGCTTGTCCGCACGACCGTCGAAACGGTAAGCGATACGGCAACCATCGCCGGTGCGGAAAAAGAGAGCCTCGCTCATAGGCGCTCCAGCGCTATGGCCAAGCCCTGTCCGACGCCGATGCACATGGTGACCAGCGCGCGTCGGCCGCCGTTTTTCTCCAATGCGTGCAGCGCCGTCATAACCAGGCGCGCACCGGACATGCCTAGCGGATGTCCCAGGGCGATAGCACCACCATGCGGATTGACGCGCGCGTTGCCGATTGCTTCCACACCCAGTTCGCGCAGCGACGCGATCACCTGAGAAGCGAATGCCTCGTTGATTTCGATGACGTCGAAATCAACGATGGTCAAACCCAGGCGCGCCATCAATTTGCGGCTGGCCGGCACGGGGCCGATGCCCATCACGCGAGGCTCGACACCGGCGGTTGCCATGCCGAGCACGCGTGCACGCGGCACCAAACCGTAGCAGCTTGCCGCGGCCTCGGAGGCCAGGAACATGGCTGCGGCACCGTCGTTGACGCCGGATGCGTTGCCTGCCGTGACGCTGCCATGGGTACGAACCACGGGCCGGAGGGCCGCGAGCGCCTCGGCGGTGGTATCCGCGCGCGGATGTTCGTCGACGCTGACGCTCGTTGTTCCCTTCTTGCCGGCAACGGTTACCGGGGCGATTTCTTCGGCGAAGTAACCGGCAGTCTGCGCGCGCGCCGCACGTTGCTGGCTTTGCAGCGCGAACGCGTCTTGCGCGTCACGGCTGACGCCATACGTTTCGGCAACATTCTCGGCTGTTTCCGGCATCGAATCCGTGCCGTATCGCGCGTGCAGGGCCGGATTGATGAAACGCCAGCCGATGGTGGTGTCTTCGATCGCCTGCGTACGCGCAAACGCCGTCGTGGCCTTGCCCATGACATAAGGTGCGCGACTCATGCTCTCCACGCCACCGGCGATCGCCAATTCGATCTCGCCGGCAACGATTGCTCGCGCGGCGCTTCCAACCGCATCCGCACCGCTTGCACACAGTCTATTGATAGTGGTGCCGGGCACAGTGACCGGCAGTCCGGATAACAGCGCCGCCATGCGTGCCACATTGCGATTGTCCTCGCCGGCCTGGTTGGCACACCCCAGAAACACGTCGTCTATAACGGTGGGGTCCAATTCGGGATGGCGCGCGAGCAATGCCCGGATCGGCACACTGGCGAGATCGTCGGCACGCACCGCAGCCAACGCACCGCCGAAACGACCAATGGGTGTGCGCACCGCATCGCAAATAAAAGCAGATTTCATGCGAACGCTCCTTTGTCGAACGTGGTGCCGCTCTTGGCTTCGACTTCCGTCAGCGTGACGCCCGGCGCAAGCTCGATCAAGCGCAGACCGCCGTGACGCTTATCGCATTGAAATACGCATAGATCGGTGATGATGAGATCGACCACGCCGGCACCGGTAAGCGGCAACGTGCACCGTTCGAGAATCTTCGGCTCGCCCTGGCGATTGGTGTGTTCCATCACCACCACCACGCGCTTGACGCCGGCTACCAGATCCATGGCCCCGCCCATGCCTTTGAGCATCTTGCCGGGAATGGTCCAATTGGCGATGTCGCCGTTCGCAGAAACCTCCATCGCGCCCAGTACGGTGAGGTCGATGTGACCGCCGCGGATCATGGCGAAGCTGGCAGACGACGGAAAGAAACTGGCCGTCGGCAACGCCGTGACAGTCTGCTTGCCGGCATTGATCAAATCCGGATCGACGTCTTCGGCGTAAGGAAACGGTCCCATGCCGAGCAAGCCGTTTTCGCTTTGCAGGGTGACTTCGATATCGGGCGGAATGTGATTCGCCACCAACGTTGGAATGCCGATACCCAGGTTGACGTAATAGCCGTCCTTGAGTTCTTTGGCTGCACGCGCAGCCATTGCATCACGATCCCAGGCCATCAGGCTGCCTCCCGCTCACGTACGGTCAATTTTTCGATTCGCTTCTCGTTGACCGTGGTTTGCACGACGCGATCGATGTAGATGCCCGGGGTATGCACCTGATCGGGATCGAAGCTGCCAGCCGGAACGATTTCTTCCACTTCGGCCACCGTGATGCGCGCGGCGGTAGCCATATCCTGGTTGAAATTGCGGGCGGTCTTGCGATACACGAGATTTCCCGCGGGATCTGCCCGCCACGCTTTGATGATGGCAAGATCGGCCGTTAACCAGGTCTCGCGCACATAACGTTGGCCTTCGAATTCCTCCACGGGCTTCCCTTCAGCGACAACCGTGCCGACACCCGTGCGCGTGTAAAAAGCGGGAATGCCAGCGCCACCCGCGCGAATGCGTTCGGCGAGCGTACCTTGCGGATTGAGCTCCAACTCCAATTCACCGGATAGGAACAACTGTTCGAACAGTTTGTTCTCTCCCACATAGGACGCGATCATCTTGCGGATCTGTCCGTTGTTGAGCAGCGTCCACAATCCGAATCCATCGGCACCGCAATTGTTGGAAATCACGGTAAGGGATTTCACGCCGGCGTCGCGGATCACGGGAATCAGGCTCTCTGGATTGCCGGAAAGACCGAAGCCTCCCGACATGATGCGCATGCCATCGTGCAACAGGCCTTCGAGCGCGGCGGCAGGGCTGGGGTAGATTTTGTTCGGCATCGTGCGATGTCCTCTTCCGTGTAGCGTGGAATCTGTGCAACGGGATGTCGGCGCTAGCCGAAGTCTCCGCCGGCAACGGGCAATACCGTGCCGGTGATGTAAGAAGCTTCGTCGGAGGCGAGAAACAGAATCGCCGCGGCCTGCTCGTCGAGGGTGCCGTAACGCTTCATCAGGCTGCTGCTCACCGTTTGATCCACGACGCGTTGATACCAGCTCCGCTCCTGCGTGGTCGGCGCGACAGTGTTGCGTGGAATCCGGCGCGGCGGCGCATCGGTGCCGCCGGGTGCCGTCGCCACAACACGAATGCCAGATTCGGCGTATTCCATCGCCAGGCTCTGCGTGAGTGCGTTGACCCCACCTTTCGCCGCTGCATAGGGCACACGATGTATGCCTCGCGTAGCCACCGACGACACATTGACGATCGTCCCGCCGCCTGCGTCGAGCATGTACGGCAGCACCGCACGGCAACACCATAAGGTTGGAAACAACGAGCGCCGCACCTCGGCTTCGATTTCTGCTTCGGCGTAATGCGCGAAGGGTTTGGCCCAGATGGTGCCGCCGACGTTGTTGATCAGTATGTCGATGCGCGCGTAAGCAGCGTGACCTTCGGCGAGCGCCCCTTCGGTTTCGGCATAGGATTCCAGATCTGCCTGCACGGCTATCGCTGAGTGACCCTGCGTCACGAGCGCCACGGCCTGCTCATGGATGTCGCTCGAACGGTCGATAAGGATCAGGCGCGCGCCCTCGGCGGCGGCACGTTCTGCGACACGCCAACCGATACCTTGCGCCGCGCCTGTGACGGCCATGACCTTGCCGTTGAAGCGGCCTGAGATGTTCATGCTCCTTCTTCGACCAAGGCGGGCGCCGGCGAAGCATTCGGCGTGAATTTCTCATACAGGAAGCGCGCCGGCTTCACGCCCACGATGTCGAAATGGCGGCGCACTGCCTCTACCATGGGAGGCGGGCCGCACAAATAGACGTCCACATTGCCGCCATGCAGATCGCGCGAATCGAGATGATCGGTGACATGGCCCTTGCGAGGGTGATCCGACTCGGACGTTGAGATGCAGGTGGCAAACGTGAAAGTAGGCAAACGCTCCGTAAAGGCCTGTAGGCGTTCCACCAGCACCAGATCCTGATCGCGCGTGACGCCGTACAACATATGGATGGGTTGTGCGCAGCCGTTGGCCGCCAGCACTTCGAGCATCGACAGGAAAGGCGCCAACCCCGTTCCACCCGCCAGGAACAACAAAGGACGCGTCGGTTCCCGCAGATAGAAGCTTCCCGATGGTCCAACCATCTCCAGTCGCTCGCCGACGTGTGCGCGATCGAGGTACGCACTCATCGCGCCGCCCGGCACGCGCTTGATCAGGAACGAAAGGCGCGTTGCGCCAGGGCGCGAACTAAACGAGTACGAGCGCGTCTGCTCCGATCCGGGGATACCGATATGGACGTATTGCCCCGGCATGAAGACCGGGGCTGCACCAACGACGTCGCACTCGATCTCCAATGCCGCATCTTGATGATGTTCGATCCTGGCGATCGTGGTGTCGTAGCGCGCCGGACCCGTTTTGCAAGCCGTCGAAGGCAACGGCACCGCAATCACACAATCGGATGACGGCACCATCTGGCACGTCAGCACCATGCCGCGCGCGGCTTCGTCCGCGCTGAGCGCATCCTCGAGGTAATCATCGCCCAGATCGTACTTGCCCTGCTCGCAACGGCATTTGCAGGTTCCGCAAACGCCGTCGGAGCAATCCATGGGCAAGTTGATGCTCTGCAGGAAAGCCGCATCGAGCACTTTCTCGCCTTTGCGGCAGGTGATGAAGCGGGTTACTCCGTCTTCAAAATTCAGCGCGATCGAATAGCTCATAGGGAACACTCGTTGCAGTAAGCCGACACGTCAGATGTGGTAGACGTCGATGACGTGATGGATGTAATCGTTCTTCAGCACCACTTTCTTGGAGACGATCACCGGAACCTCGCCGCCGAGATCCAGCGTGTAGAAAGAGGTGCCGAAGTAGCTGTCGGTGGCTTTGTAGCGGTGGCTCAGGGTATGCCAGTTGAAACGCACCCATACGCGGTCGCCCTCGTCGCTCAAAATCTCCAGATTGCTGAGGTTGTGACTGGTACGCGGCTCCGGCATGCTGGCGCCGGAGCGTTCGGTCTTGATGCGGAAGACACGATCCTCCAGCCCATCGCGGTTGGTGTAATAGATCAGCGAAAGCTCGCTGCTGGGGTCCTGGGTCAACGTATCGTCGTCGTCCCATGCGGGCATCCAGAACTCCACCTGCGGCGCATAACAAGCCAGCCACTCGTCCCACTGGCGATCGTCGAGCAATCGCGCTTCGCGATACAGAAAGGCGGCGATGGCGTCGTAGTTGTGTTTCATGCGGCCACCTTGTCGCTTGCATCGTCATCCGAAGCGAAAGCGCGCTGCATGCACTGAGCCCAGTAGGCGTGCTGACGCACGAACAGCCCTTCGTCCTCGGTGCGCGTGCCGCTCAGCAACGGTGACAGACCCATGGCCCGGGCGTTTTCGTCGGGTCCGGCGATCCATTCCGTCGCACCGCGACTCAGGTCGTTCCACTCGGCACTGATGCCCATGTAGCCGATCTGACAGGCGCGAAATTCCTCCAGATCGTCGGGCGTGCCCATGCCGCTGACGTTGAAGAAATCTTCGTACTGCCTGATGCGCAATGTGCGCTCCTGCGCGCTCTCGCCCTTGGGCCCGAAGCAATAGACGGTCACCTCGGTACGGTCCACCGAGACCGGCCGCACCACTCTGATCTGCGAGGACAGCTGATCCATCAGGTAGAGGTTGGGATACAGGCACAGATTGCGGGTCTGATTGACGATCGGGTCCATGCGATCCTGCCCTAGCCTGGCGGCGAGTTCGTCGCGATGCGCGTACACGGGCCGCGCTTCCGGATTGAGAAGTCGCGTCCACAGCAGCATGTGGCCATGCTCGAACGCGTAGACGCCGCCCTCGTTCTTGGACCAGGTTTTGACATCCACGATGGCATGCGAGTCTCTGGCATGCTCTTTCGGACGCTGTACGGTGGCCACATAGTTCCAGTGCACGGAACTGACGTGATAGCCGTCCGCACCGTTTTCGATCTGCAGCTTCCAGTTGCCGTCGTAGACATACGAGGAGCTGCCGCGCAACACCTCCAGACCTTGCGGCGACACGTCGACAATCTGATCGAGGATCACGCGCGCGGAGCCGAGATGATCGGCCAGCGGCAGCACATCGGGATTCAGGCTGCCGAACAGAAAGCCGCGATAGTTTTCGAAGCGCGCGACGCGGCGCAGGTTGTGGGAACCATTGACGTTGAAGCTGTCCGGATAGTGGCCGGTCTTGCCATCTTTCACCTTGAGCAGTTTGCCGTCGTTGCCGAACGTCCAGCCGTGGAACTGACACGTGAAACTGCCCTTGTTGCCGTGGCGGCGCCGACACAGCATCGCGCCACGATGCGCACACGCGTTGATCAGCGCATGCAGTTCGCCGTTCTTGTCGCGCGTGATGACTACCGGCTGGCGGCCGATAGAGGTCGTGAAGTAGTCGTTCGGCTCGGGGATCTGGCTTTCGTGCGCTAGGAAGATCCAGTTCGCTTCGAAGATCTGCTTCATCTCCAGCTCGAAGAGCTCCGGATGCGTGAAGACATCGCGGCGGCAGCGGTAGGTGCCGGTCTGTGGATCTTCGACCAAAGCAGAGGTAATGAGCTTTTGCAAAGTATCGGGGTGCTGGGTCTCGGTCGACATGGAAAAGTCTCCGTCTAGGCCGGGCTATGCAGAGAGCCCGGCTATCAGTGATGGTCGTTGTGCAACCGGCTCAGGCAGCTTCGGCGCGGCGGCGCTGAACGATTTCGTCCGCCACATGCTTTGCGAGCGCCGTGATCACGAAATCGAACTGGATTTCGATGAAGGGCTCGGTCATGCCTCTCGCTTGAAAGGCTTGGGGATCGTTGTGTTCGACAGCATCGGCGATCAGGTCGTCGCGGGTAGCGAAGGCAAAATCGTCGTGCAGGTATTTGTCGCCGGCGATATTGATCTGCGTAGTGAGCTGGCGATGACCCGGTGCGCTAACGAAGAAATGAATGTGCGCAGGACGCTGGCCATGGCGGCCAATCGCATCGAGAAGCGCCTGCGTCGGGCCATCGGGAGGACAGCCATAACCCGACGGCAAAATGCTTTGGAATTCATAACGACCACTCGCGTCGGTTTGAATGCGGCGTCGCATGTTGTACTGACTTTGGCTCTTGTCGAAGAACGAATACATGCCTTTGGTGTTCGCATGCCACACGTCGACGATCGCACCCGGTACAGGCTTGCCGCCGATGTCACGGACCACGCCGTGCATGATCAACGTCTTGCCCTTATCGCTGCCATCGTCCAGCCGTGCGCGGCCTTCGGACAAAGGCGCGCCAGCGACGTAGAGAGGACCCTCGATCGTGCGGGACGTACCGATTTCCACGCCCGCCGCCGCGTCGGCCGCATCCATGCGCAGATCGAGGAAGTGCTCCAGGCCCGTGCCGGCGGCAAGCAAACCCGCCTCGCCCGCACCACCCAGATCGTTGATGTAGGACACACCCGCCCAGAATTCGTCCGGCGTGATATCCAGATCATCGATGGCCGTGAACAAGTCCGATAGCAGACGGTGAATGATCGCCTTGGCGCGTGGTGAGCCCTGGTTGGACGTCAGGCCGCTGGCGACCTTGAGAAACTCCGTTATGCGAGCAGATTTGGCGATGTGTGTGTCCATGCGAGCGGCCTCTTGTGCAGGTGCTAAGTGGGAGGCGTCACTGCGCTCCCGGTTCGGATAAAACGACGCGTTGTTCAACGATCGTCGTTATGCAGCGAGGATGGATGCCGGCATAGAGGCATTACCTCGATTTGCATGTAGGGAAACAGCGGAAGGGACATCAGGTATTCGTGTAGCTGGGTGGGACTGTCGACGTCGAAGATGCTGACGTTCGCGTACTGACCCGCGATCCTCCAGATATGCCGCCAGGTGCCGCTTCGCTGAAGCTCCTGAAAGCGCGCCTTTTCTTTGGCCTTCAACGGCTCGGCGACATCGGCCGGCATATCCGGCGGCAACTTCACATCCATGCGCACGTGAAAGAGCATCGGGTCAATCTCCTTGCGGCGCGGCGGTCACGCCGATGGATAGACGTTCGCGGTCGCGACGAAAGGCACTGATACGCTCTTCATCTAGCGCAATGCCTAAACCTGGCCCCTTGGGCACATGCAATTCGAACCCTTCGTAGCGCAACGGCTCGGTGAGGATTTCTTCCGTCAACAACAACGGACCGAATAGCTCGGTGCCCCACTGCAACGTCGGAAACGTGGTGAAAAGATGCGCCGATGCGATGGTGCCGATCGCGCCTTCCAGCATGGTGCCGCCGTACAACTCGATACCCGCCGCATCCGCAATGGCCGCGACGCGTCCGGCAGCAAACAGGCCTCCCGATTGCTCCGTCTTGATCGCAAACACATCGGCCGCTGCATGACGTGCCAACTCAAACGCCGAGTGCGGACCTTGCAGCGATTCGTCAGCCATCAACGCAATCGGAAAACGCCGCACGAGACGCGCGAGCGCCTGCGGCGACGCGACAGGCTGCTCCGCCAGATCGCAACCCACGTCAGCCAGTGCAGGCAACCCACGGACAGCCTCGGTTTCGCTCCAGGCCATATTGACGTCCACGCGTACGCTGGCTCGATCGCCTACAGCGCGCTTGATGGCGGCGACATGTGCGATATCCGTACGCAACGGGCGTCCGCCGATCTTGAGCTTGAAGACGTTGTGCCGCCGCAGATCGAGCATGCGCTCGGCTTCGGCGATATCGCGCGAGGTATCGCCCGAGGCGAGCGTCCACGCTACCGGCAATGTGTCGCGACGACGGCCCCCGAGCAGTTCGGACAAAGGCAGCCCGGTACGTTTGCCGAGCGCGTCGAGCAACGCGGTTTCGACAGCGCACTTGGCAAAATGATTGCCTTTGACCAGTTTGTCGATTCGCCCCATCAAGCCCTGCACACAACGGCTATCCGCGCCCATCAATTCGGGCGCGATATAACGATCGATCGCGAGCTTCATGCCCTCGGGGCTCTCGGCGCCGTAAGACAGCCCGGCAATCGTGGTGCCTTCACCGATTCCGACGATGCCGTCGGAACTGTAGACGCGCACGATCATCAAGGTTTGCCCGCGCATCGTCGCTACCGACAAGCGGTGCGGGCGAATCGTCGGGATATCGAGCAGAAAAGTTTCTATGCGCTCGATGCGTGGCGCAGAACAATCGAAGGGAAAAAAAGCGTGTTTCATGGCTCGATTGTTCGAGCCGGCCAACGCGCAAGTCCAACACTATTGCTGTCTGAAAGAATACTTAAAAAGTATACTTGGCCTTAAATACACGCGATTTAACGATTATTGCGGCGCAACATAGTAAAATTTGCATGATAGGTCACCCCTTATGGATCTACGCCAACTGCGTTATTTCGTCACCGTGGCGCGCGAGCGCAACGTGACGCGCGCTGCCGAATTGCTGCACATTGCCCAGCCTCCATTGAGTCGGCAAATTCAGCAGCTGGAAGAGGAACTCGGCGTTCCCCTGCTTCTGCGCACAAGCCGTCCGCTGCGCCTGACCGAAGCGGGACGCATGTTTTATGAGCAGGCACTGCAAATTCTTGGCCGCGTCGATCAGATGAAGAAAATGACTCTGCGCGTCGGCAAAGGCGAGCGCAACGTGCTGTCCATCGGTTTCGTCGCGTCCGCCCTGTATGGCGGACTACCCAAATTGGTACGACGCATCCGCCAACATCGTCCGGACCTGGATGTGCAACTGCTGGAAATGTTTTCCATTCAACAAACCGAAGCATTGAAGGACGGGCGTATCGATATCGGCTTCGGGCGACTGCGAACGAATGATCCAAACGTCGAGCGGCTCGTGCTTCGTGAAGAGCGGTTAGTGGCGGCCATACCGCCGGACAATCCGCTGGCTCTCGATGACACTCCGCTCCCCATTTCAGCGCTGGCCGATCAGTGCTTGATTATTTATCCGAAGGATCCGCGCCCGAGTTTCGCCGACCAGGTACTTTCCTTGCTCAACGATCATGGCGTGCATCCTCCGGAAATTCACGAAGTACGCGAACTGCAAACAGCGCTGGGATTGGTAGCTTCAGATGCCGGAATCTGTTGCGTACCTTCCTCCGCACGCTTCATGCGTTCCGATGTGCGCTACCGCCCGCTCGACGATCCTTACGCCACCTCGCCGATCATCCTTAGCCACCGCATCCATGATCAGTCCGAGCACATCGCGCTGGTGAAACGTCTGATCGAGGAACTCTACGCCGAAAATCCACCGTGGCTGGATTGACCTCCACAACCATCAACACCGCCTTGCTTTGCATCCAACGCACACAATGGCTGCGGGTGCCCGACTCACGGAGTAACGGTAGCGTTTCGCTCTGACCGCGGTGGCGATGTGGCCTCTTGCTTTCCGGTTTTCCGCGCTCCTTTTCCGATGTTGTAGTACAGATTTTCGATTCGTTTTCCGATTGTGTACTACACGTCTCTATGTTCCATTGTTTATAGACACCGGAAACACATTGCCGTTGCGTTAAGAGGAAGGGACTCCGCATGCCATATCAGGTGAACAAGGTCTATCCAAGCAAGACCGTTATGATCGTTGTCGACATGCAGAACGATTTCATTGCCGAAGACGCGAAGCTGCGCTCTCCGCAAGCTGCCGCGATGGTGCCGAAACTTGCCGCGACGCTGGAATTTTGTCGCGGAAAAGGCATCCGCGTTATCTATACAGCGCACGTGCACCGTCGCGATGGCTGCGACATGGGCCTATACGACGATCTTTACGCTGCGATCGCAGACCGAACATGTCTGGTTGACGGAACATCAGGCGTTGAAATCTACAAGGATCTTGCACCGGCGGCTGGCGAACACGTTATCAAGAAACATCGCTATAGCGCGTTCTTTGGCACCGATCTCGACATAATCCTGCGCGAATGGGGCATCACGACCGTGGTCGTGTCGGGAACCACCACCGAGAACTGCTGCCACGCGACTGCGCGCGATGCGATGTTCCGCAACTACGGCGTTGTGTTCCTTTCCGATGCGACCGGGACATTCGACTATCCCGATATCGGTCAGGGCGCCATGTCGGCCTCCGATGTTCATAGAGCGACACTGACAATCCTTGGATTTTCGACCGCCCATGTCATGACCGTCGAGGATTTCAAGGCGCGCGTTACCAATGCCGCAGCTCATGCCTCAGCAACAAAGGTCGCATAGCCGCTCAACGACCTTACTCAACGGCCTTAAATGCGTCAGACATGAAAAAGGGCGGAGATCGGAGATCTCCACCCTTAGTCGTAGCGATGGCGTCGCGCTTAGAACGGAATATCGTCATCGTCGAAATTGTTGTTGCTTTCCACTGGCGGCGCTGACTGGCGCTGCGGTGCGTTGCTGAAATCGCCACCACCCTGACGAGCGCCGCCGCCTTGGGGGCGTTCGCGATAACCACCACTGCTGCCGGCACCGGTGCCACCGCCGCCCTCGGCACCGCCGCCGCCCAGCATTTGCAGGTCACTAGCGATGATGTCGGTGGAGTAGCGCTCGATGCCGTCCTTGTCGGTGTATTTATCGGTGCGCAGGGAGCCTTCGATGTAAACCTGACGGCCCTTCTTGAGGTACTCGCCGGCGATCTCCGCCAGGCGGCCGAAAAGTTTCACACGATGCCATTCGGTGCGCTCCTGCTTCTGGCCGCTTTGCTTGTCGGTCCATTGCTCGGAGGTAGCGATACGCAGGCTGGCGATGGCAGTGCCGCCGCCGGTGTAGCGGACTTCCGGGTCCGCGCCGAGGTTTCCAACCAGGATGACTTTATTGATGCCACGTGCCATGAAATAACCTCGAGCGGTACGGTGTAACGGTATGAATTGGCATCGTAACATAGGGTTTCGAGGCCGCTACCGGGAACCGCCCCGTCATTCTGCCGTCCCTAACCACCCTCAATGGGGTAAAAATCCGGGGGCGGTCACACGGGATACGGCCGGCGCCTCTATAATCTGGAACCTATGTCCAGCACCCGCCTCATGAACTCCTCCGTTCTCCAGACCATCGAACCCGTAGGCGACTTTGCGAGCGTGCGTGCGCTGGCCGAAGGCGACATGCAACGGATCGATGCCCTGATCCGGCAACGGCTGGCCTCCGACGTGGTGCTGATCAACCAGATTGCCGATCACATCATCGCTAGCGGCGGCAAGCGGCTGCGCCCGATGCTGCACGCACTGGCCGCCGGCGCGGCGGGATACAACGGCGACAAGCACATCAAGCTGGCAACAGTCATCGAGTTCATTCACACGTCCACGCTGTTGCACGACGACGTGGTGGACGAATCGGATCTGCGCCGCGGCCGCAAGACGGCCAACGCATTGTGGGGAAATGCCGCCAGTGTCCTAGTCGGCGATTTCCTCTACTCGCGCTCGTTCCAGCTGATGGTGGAACTGGACGACATGCGCATCATGCGCATCCTCGCCGACACCACCAATACGATTGCCGAAGGCGAAGTGCTGCAGCTGCTCAATATCGGCAATGCCGATGTGGACGAAGCGGCGTATCTGGCCGTGATCGAGCGCAAGACCGCCGTGCTGTTTGCCGCGGCCACGCAATTGGGCGGTTTGCTGGGCGGCCTGTCGGAATCGCAGGTGATGGCACTGCGCCATTACGGCATGCAGCTGGGCTATGCGTTCCAGATTGCCGACGATCTGCTCGATTACGTCAGCGATTCGCGCACGCTGGGCAAGAACATCGGCGACGATCTGGCCGAAGGCAAGCCCACGTTACCGTTGATCTATGCGATGCAACGCGTGGGCAGCGAGCAGGCACGCGAAATGCGTCATGCGATCGAGCACGGCGGCCTGGATTCACTCGACCACATATTGAAAGCGATTCACGACTCCGGCGCCATCGAGCGCACGCGTGAATGCGCCATGCGCCATGCGCGTGCTGCACGTGAAGCGCTTGCGTCGTTGCCGGCATCATCGTATCGCGATGCGCTGGCGACACTCGCCGATTATTCGGTGCAGCGCACGTTCTGACTTGGCGGCACCCTCCCCCGTTCGGGGGAGAGCATCATCCAGCAGGAATTACGGCGCGCCGCTGAAGGCAGCGTTGAGCCAGTCGTGCATCAATCGATAGCTACGCGCCGCGGCGCGTGGATCGTACTTGCAGCCCGGCGAATTTTCCTCGGTCTCGGTGAAGCAATGCACCGCGTTGCCGATGACCAGAAACTCCCAGTCAGCCGACCCGCCACGCATTTCATCCATGAACTTGTCGGCGTCGGGCATGGTGCCTTTGTCATCCGCGCCGTTCATCGCCAACACGCGTGCCTTGATGTTCTTCGCCAGCGCGGGATTATCGGTCGTCAAGCCGCCGTGGAAGGACACCACCGCCGCGACATCTGCACCGCTGCGTGCGAGATCCAGCACGGTGGTACCGCCGAAGCAAAATCCGATGGCTGCCAGTTTGGTGAGGTCAATGGGCGCGGTGCCGGCCTGCGCTTTCAGTTGCGTGAGCGCTTCGTTGATGCGCTTGCGCATCAGCGTGCGATCGGCATAAAGCGGTTTGGTGGCCGCCTTCGCCTGATCCGCATTACCCGGGGCAGGACGCACGTTTTCCCCATACATATCGGTGAGCAGGATGACGTAATTCTTGCCAGCGATCATGTCCGCCTTCTTGACCGCCGTGTCGGTGATGCCATACCAGTTCGGCACCATGACCAAGCCGGGACGTTTGGCGCTGCTCGCATCGTCATAGACCAGCACGCTTTTGAAGTGTGTGCCGTCGAGCGTCCATTCCACGGGGCGGTGCACCATTTTTGCCTGTGCGGTGAAACTCAGAGCAGCCAGTAATGCGAGACAGCACAATCGAATGAAACGCATGAGGTGATTTCCCTTTGGAAGTATCAAAAGCCGGCGGCGTGCGCAGCGATACGCCGTTTTAGAGGTGTAAGTCGATCCAGCAACCGTACGCCTATGCCCCGCGCCGTCACGAATGGCAGCGATTGCCAGGCGTAGATGCGTGAAAGTGCATCGAAACCGTAGGCGTCGATTGTGTCCTCGCTGCGACGACGGCGCGCATAACGACGAAGGACGTGCGTAGCGGCAAAGTCGCGGCCCTCGCCGCGAGCCGCCGACAGGGTGTCGCGCAGCTCAACGACATCGCGCAAGCCAAGATTGACGCCCTGCCCCGCCAGCGGATGCACGGTATGTGCGGCGTCGCCGAGCAGCACGAAGCGTTCGGCGTGATAAGCGCCAGCCAATTGCAGTTTCAGAGGAAAGGCGGCGCGTGGCGTAGTGGCCGTGATTGGGCCTAAACGGAAGTCCGAAGCGATGCCCAGCTCGTTGCGGAACGCCTCGTCATCCAACGCTTGCACGCGTCGGGCCTCGGCTTCCGGCAACGACCACACGACGGAGCTGCGTCCGTCGGCCAGCGGCAACAGCGCCAGCGGTCCGGTGGGCAAAAAGCGTTGCCACGCGGTGCGCTCGTGCACACGTTCGGTGGTGACATGCGCAACAACTGCGCGTTGTGCGTAGTCACGACCATGCGTGTCGATGCCAGCACGTTCGCGCAACGGCGAACCTGCGCCGTCCGCTGCAACCAGCAAACGCACCGACAGGCTTTCGCCATCGGCAAGCTCCAGCACGATGCGATCCGCACGCGTCTCGAAATTCTTCACCGTTGCCGGGCAAAGCCGCCGCACGCCGGCCGCTTCCAGCGATTGCCACAACGTCCATTGCACAAGATTGTTTTCAACGATGTAACCGAGTGAATCGCGACCTTCATCGGTAGCATCGAAGTGGATCGCCGCGCCGTTTTCGGCATCCCAGACATGCATGTGTGAATAGGAGCATGCGCGTGCGTCGCGTATGGATGGCCAAACGCCAAGGTCGTCAAGCAATGCGATGGAGGACGGCGCCAGACCCACGACGCGCAAGTCCACGTCATCGTCGGCGCTCCACGGCGTGGGAGCGCGCGCTTCGAGCAGGGCTGTACTGAAACCTGCGCGACTTAGCGCCAGCGCCGCCGCTGCGCCCACCATGCCGCCACCGACGACCGCAATGTCCAGCGCCGGTGTTCGACGATGGCCGGTTTTCAACGTTGTCGTCATGGAAGGCGCTCCAATACGGCGCGCGGCGGTTCGCCGCGAAAACCCATACCGCGCCGGGCTAGCGCCTGTTGCAGCGGCGGCACGCGGTCATAGGCCAACAGCGCAAGCGAACGGAACGGCGCCATCCAGGGCTGCGGCATGCAGGCGAAGCGCACGAGATCGTGACTCATCGCCATGGTGCCTTCGCGATCGGGAGCGCGGCGTTCGGCATAGCGCGTCAGCAGGTCGGAGGCTCCGGGATCTTTCGCATCTGCAATCAACTCCGCCAGTGTCAAGGCATCGCGCAGTCCAAGGTTGAAGCCTTGGGCGCCGATCGGATGCACCGTTTGCGCGGCGTTACCGACAAGCACCGCACGCGACGCTGTAAGGCTGCGCGCCGCTACGCGCCGAATGGCATAAGGATGGCGCTTCCCGGGTCGTGTCAAACGTCCCAGTCGCCAGCCGAAGCGCTGCTGGGCCAACGCGATGAAATCCGCATCGCCGAGCGCGGCAACCTCGTCGGCCGACTCCAATGGCACGGTAAGCACAAGGCCACAACGACGTTCCGCCAGCGGAAGCATGGCGATAGGGCCCTCGTCGGAGAAACGCTCCCACGCGCGGTTGGCCGGATCGCGTTCCGGTGTCACGGTGCATACGAAAAGCGTCTGTGCGTAGTCGTGGATGTCGACATCGATGCCTAGCTGTGCGCGCACGAAGGATTCAGTGCCATCGGCGCCCACCAGCAACGCGGCATCGATGTGCTCGATACCGTCAGGCGTCTTGATCTGCGGCCGCCAGCCATCCTCGTGCTTCTCAAGGCCGACGAGGCTCGCCGGAGCCCTGCGCACCAGTTGCTTGTAGGTATCCAGACGACGCAACAGTCCTGTGCCCAGTTCGCGTGCCGGTAACGTCCAGCCGAGCGCATCGACTCCATGACGTGCGGCATCCAGGCGGGCGCTTCCGAATTCACCGGCGCGGCTGACGTGGATATGCCGAATCGGGGTCGCCTGTGCTGCAACCAGCGGCCAGACGCCGATCGCGGTCAGCCCGTTGACGGTGGCGCGTGCCAGGGCGAGGTTGCGTTCGTCGTAGCTGGGTTGCGCGTCCGCGCGTGGTGCGGCGGCTTCCACCAGCGTGACACGGCAACCGGCGGCGTCCAGTGCGATGGCGAGGCTGGCGCCGACTAAACCGCCGCCGACGATCAATACGTTGCCGTTGGCAGCGAAGGGAGATATCGGATTCATGGGCGGAATCATACGCGCTGACGCCGTGTTGTTCGTATCAAACGCGGGCATTGGGCTAAACTGGGCGTCTTCCATTGGCCGCCTATCTTGACGGAGTTCTTCATGGCTATGACTCAGACCCAGCGCCTAGGCATTTTCGCTGCGCTCGCCCTGGTGATGGCGGTCACCCGCATACACCTCTCCCTGCTTCATCACGATATTTGGGACGCATCGTGGGGTGTGTTCTTCCTGGCCGGCTTTTGGTTGCGCGGCACCGGCCGCTGGGCATTCCCTGTACTGATGGCCGAAGCGGTGCTGGTCGATTACCTGGTCATTACGCACATGGGTATCAGTTTCTGGAGCCACTACTGCGTCTCTGCCGGTTACTGGTTCCTGATTCCCGCTTACGGCGCACTGTGGCTGGGTGGCAGCTGGCTGGCCAAGCATCAGAACGGTCTACGCCTGTCGACGCTGGTACTGGCCGTGGTCGCGTTGCTGGTCAGCGAAAATCTTTGCTACCTGATTTCGAACGGCAGCTTCTACTGGCTGAGTGCGAACGTGCCGCAACCGAAGACGTTTGCGTCCTGGTTCGAGAATCTGGGCGACTGGTATCTGCCGTTCCTGCAGACCACCGCGTTGTATGTCGGTCTGGGTGCAGTGCTGCATGTTTTGGCGGTGCAGCTTGCGCGCATCACGTCGCATAGCGGGCAGGCGCAGCACTGATCGTGGGCAACCGGCTTTCCAAGATCTACACCCGTACCGGCGATGACGGCAGCACGGGTTTGGGCGACGGTTCGCGCGTTGCGAAAGACTCGGCACGGGTCGAGGCTTATGGCACCGTCGATGAACTCAACAGCACCATCGGCATGGTGCTGGCCTGCGACGGCGTTGACGAGGCCGTGCGTGAAACGCTGACCCAGGTCCAGCACGAGTTGTTCGATCTGGGCGGTGAGCTATGCATTCCCGGCATGGCGATGATCGACGACGCCGACATCGCGCGCCTGGAAGGCGTGCTCGATCAATTCAACGACCCCCTGCCGCCGCTGAAGGATTTCATTTTGCCGGGCGGCGGCATGGCGGCATCTTGCTGCCACGTCGCGCGCACGGTGTGCCGCCGCGCCGAGCGCGAAGTGATTGCGCTGGGTCGCGTGGAATCGATCAGGCCGCAGGCGCAACGTTATTTGAATCGATTGTCCGATCTGCTTTTTGTGCTGTGCCGCGTCTTGGCGCGCAGCAGCGGCCATGGCGAAGTGCTGTGGCAACACGAGCGTCGCCGCAAACCTACCGCCTGAGTTGACCGATGCTGCAGCTGTATACCCACGCTGTTTGCCTGCAGCACGATCCGGGTCCGGGACACGCTGAATCGCCGGCACGCTTACGCGCGGTGCTGAAAGCGCTCGACCAGGATCGCTTTGCCGTTATCGATCGCGTGGAAGCCCCGCGCGCGACACGAGAGCAATTGTTGCGTGTCCATACTGCCGATCACGTCGACCGGATTCTGTCCATCACACCTGCTGACGAAACGGTCCGACTAGACGAGGACACGCTGATGTCGCCCGCGTCGGCGCAAGCGGGGCTGCGCGCCGCTGGCGCGCTGGTTGCTGCGGTGGACGCGGTGATGAAGGGCTCGGCAAATCGCGCATTCTGCGCAGTGCGGCCGCCCGGTCATCACGCCACATCCGATACCGCGATGGGCTTCTGCCTCTTCAACAATGTTGCGGTGGCTGCAGCGCATGCCCTGGCAGCACACGGACTGAAGCGCGTCGCCATCGCGGATTTCGATGTTCATCACGGCAACGGCACGCAGGACATCTTCGAGCGCGAACCGCGCGTCCTGTTTCTGTCCAGCCATCAGTCTCCGCTTTATCCGGGAACGGGCCGCGCGGAGGAAAAAGGTGTGGGCAACATTATCAATGCACCGCTGTCGGCGGGCGATGGTTCTTACGAATTTCGCGAATTGTGGGATGGCGTCCTGCTGCCGCGATTACATGCGTTCAAACCGCAGTTGCTGTTGATCTCTGCAGGTTTCGACGCCCATCGCAACGATCCGCTGGCCGACATTCGTTTGCAGACCGAAGACTATGCGTGGATTACCGAACGCTTGGTGGACGTCGCAAGGACACACGCCGACGGACGCGTGGTCTCCACGCTGGAAGGCGGTTACGACCTGACGGCGCTGGCAGCCAGCGCCAGCGCTCACGTCGCGGCGTTGCTGGAAGACTGACGCGTCACTTTAGCCGTTCGAAATCCAGCGCCAGCGAATTGATGCAATACCGCAAGCCGGTTGGTTTCGGGCCATCGGGAAACACGTGCCCCAAATGCGATTCGCAGGTCGCACACAGCACCTCCGTGCGGCGCATGCCACGACTCTCGTCCTGCCGCAGACTGACCGCGACGCGTGTCATCGGCTGGAAAAAACTCGGCCAGCCCGAACCCGAATCGTATTTTGCTTCGGACGCGAATAACGGAGCGTGGCAAGCGACACAGACATACGTTCCGGCTTCCTTATGGCGATACCACTTGCCGCTGAAAGGGGGTTCCGTGGCCGAACAGCGACACACCGCGTACTGTTCGGGGCTCAGGCTTTCGCGCCACTGCTCGTCAGTCTTAACGGGTTTGTGCTGGGCCATGCCTATTCCTCTTACAGATGACGTGCGGTCCCAAGGGGCTTTCTGATAGCTTAACGTCCCTTCGTAGCCGATTGATTGCCAACCCGTGAAGCCTACGCCGTCCTTGCGTTCTCTGCCTCCACGCCGTCTGCTGGCAATTGCGGCCGCTACTGCTTTGATGAGCAGTCCCTGCGTTCATGCCTCGTCCCAGACCAAGCATCCCAAGTCCACGCTGGACGGCTCGCAGGTCGTCTGCCCGTTGGGTACGTTTATCTGCGCCCCGCGTCCGGACAACTTCGCGCTTTGCCGGCCCAACGGGTTCCTGGAGTTCTACGATCCTTTCCTGACCAAGGACTCGTCGCTGCGCGATACGGCCAAGACCTACGTCAACGCCGATTCCGTTGAAAGCCCGGACCAGACGGTTTATCACCTCACCGGTCA
>NZ_DATHMR010000051.1:0-7992 GCF_035486915.1 Dyella sp.
AAGCATTGCGTAAGCAGGGCAGGCGCGTTGCGATGGCGGGCGACGGTATCAATGACGCACCTGCGCTAGTGGCTGCCGATATCGGCATTGCCATGGGACGCGGCACCGACGTGGCGATGGAAAGCGCGCAGCTCACCTTGATGAAAGGACAACTGACCGGCATTCTGCACGCGCGCGCGTTATCCCAATCGACCGTACGCAATATTCGGCAAAATCTGTTCTTTGCCTTTATCTACAATGCACTTGGCGTGCCACTGGCAGCCGGGGTGTTGTATCCGGTGTTCGGCCTCGTGCTTTCACCCATGATTGCGGCGTTGGCGATGAGTTTGTCGTCGGTATCGGTAGTGAGCAATGCCTTGCGTTTGCGTCGCACCGCTTAGTTGCCAAAGCGGTCCGGATGACGATTGTCAGATGCGATGGATGACGCACGCGCCTGCCGCCGAAAATGCTTCCGACCGATGATCTCTCCCGCACCACCGGGGTGCGGGAGGAAACACCATGAACACCATCAACAATGCACGCAGTACGCTCGATAAATACATGCCGCTGCTGGTTGGCCTGTTGGCCGCATGGTTGGCCGGCAAAGCATTGCAGCGCGCTTTCTGGAGCATGTTCGGAATGTATTGGGCGTTGCGCGCAACAGGAATCCATCTGTTCTAAAGGATTGTGCGCGGACGCCGCTGCCCTTATGGTTCGCGGGCCCGTAATCGGAGTCCCGCGTGAAGCCAAGAACCCTCGCCGAATGGTTGGATTATCAACAGCGCATCCATCCGCTGGGCGTGGACCTTGGATTGGATCGGGTCAATGCTGTCTGGCAACGCATGGGGGCGCCGGCCCTGGCGCAGCGCGTGATGACGGTCGGCGGTACGAACGGCAAGGGTTCGACGGTCGCGTTTCTTGAAAACATGCTGGCGGCGGCCGGACTTGGAGTGGGGTGTTACACGTCGCCTCACCTGATGCGCTACAACGAACGCATTCGCATTGGGGGTGCCGATGCCGACGATGCTGCGTTGGTTCGCAGCTTCGAGCGCATCGAGGCGGCGCGTGGCGATATTCCGCTGACCTACTTCGAATTTGGCACGCTAGCCGCGTTTGATCTTTTCTCGCGCGCGGATATTGATGTAGCCGTGCTCGAAGTGGGTCTTGGCGGCCGGCTCGACGCGGTAAATCTGGTGGATGCCGACGCGGTGGTGATCACGACCGTCGATCTCGATCACGTGGAATGGCTGGGACCCGACCGCGACAGCATCGGCCGCGAGAAAGCAGGCATTGCCCGCCGTGATAAGCCGGCGATTGTGGGTGAATTGCAGCCCCCGCAAGGTTTACTCGACACATTGACGTCGATCGGCGCGCGCGTGGAAAGAGCAGGGAGCCATTTCAGTTTCGAACGATCCACCCACCGCTGGCGTTGGCAGCATCGCGATGGCACAACGCTTACGCTGCCCGATCCCGAACTCGCTGCGCCGGTGCAATATGCCAATGCATCGGCCGCCATCGCTGCGCTGCATGCGTTGCACGTTGTGAACGCCAATGATCTGGAACGCGTTGCCGCAGCGGGCATGCATTTGCCGCGCGCACCGGCGCGCCTTCAATCGTTCGGTGGCGATCCGGTACTGATTGTCGACGTGGGGCACAACCCGCAAGCTGCCAGAGCACTGGCCGATTGGCTCGATACACAAGCGGGCGGCCGTGTGCACGCGGTGTACGGCGCGCTCTCCGATAAAGATGTGGGCGGCGTGATGATGGCACTCGGTACACGCATTACGCACTGGCATCTGGCGGGGCTGGATCGCGATACAGAGCGCGGGTTGCCGGCCGCGGTCCTTGCCGGCGTGTTGCAACAGGTATTGCCGCGTGCGTCCTTCGATACGTACGTTGACGTGCAGCACGCACTTCATGCGGCGCGCGCCTCGGCGCGGCATGGCGAGCGCATTCTTGCGTTCGGCTCCTTTTTCGTTGCCGCGGCGGTCATCGCAGCAACGGCTGGCTGAACCAGCGGCGCAATGGTCTCCGTGCTGGGCTGCGCGGACAGGTATAATCGCCGCGCCACACACAAGCTGGTTGACTGGAGTCCATCTTGAACACACGCCTCTTGGGAGCTGCCGTCATCGTTGCACTGGCAATCCTGTTCGTGCCGATGTTCATCCCGAGCAAGTCGCCATCGACGAGTACCAGCGATCAGTCGGTCTCGCTGACGATTCCCCCAGCGCCCGACAGCAATCTCCAGACCAAGACGATGAGCCTCTCGGGTCAGCCGGCCGGCGCCGCATCCAGCGTTGCGCCTGCGACCACCGTCGCTCCCAACGCCAACGGTCTGGCCACGGTGAACATCGCTTCCAACCGACCGCAAAATCCATCAACCGCGGCAACGCCGGCTATTCCCACGCCGGTCCAGCCGACCCCGCAGCCGGCACAACCTGCTATTCCGACCCCGCCGGCCGCTAACGTCGCCTCCAACACACCAGCCATTGCGCCGCAGCCCGCGCCACCGGCATTGCCCCCGGCCACCGCCGCGCGGGGCATCTACGCCGTCAACCTCAGCGCCTATGCGCCCGACGGCGCCAACCGCCTGATGCAGCGCGTGCGCGCACTGGGCTATCCGGCGCACGGCGAACCCATCCAGCGTGCTGGCAAGACTCTCACTCTGGTCAGCGCCGGCCCCTTCGAAACTCGCGCAGCCGCAGAGGCGGCGCGGCTGAAAATCAGCCAGGCGATACCCGGTGCGCCCGCTCGTCTCGAAGCTGGTGCCAGCACCCCGCAGGGCGATGTCCCGGCGATAGCAGGCCCAGCCAAGGCTGGCGCCTGGGCGGTACAGGTTGCTGCCATGGGCAGCCAGGCCGATGCCCTGGCGCTGCGCGACAAGCTTCGCGCCAACGGTTTTGATGGCTTCGTGGACTCGGTGAATGCAGGCGGCCGGCGGCTTTGGCGCGTGCGAGCCGGTCCGCAAACCCAGCGCAGCGATGCGGTGAGCCTGCGCGACCAGATCAAGGCGAAGCTCGGCCTCGACGGTAACGTCGTCAGCGCCAACTGACCCCACTCCGGACCGGAATCCAGACAATGAACGCGGTCGACGTCATCATCATCGCGGTATTGCTCCTGTCGGTCCTTGTGGGGCTCTGGCGCGGCCTCATATCGGAGGTTCTGGCGCTGCTCACCTGGATCGCGGCGTTCTGGGTGGCATGGAAGTTCGGGCCCGGCGTTTCGGCCCACTTCGACCGGATGATCCAGACACCGGTAGTGCGGCTGGTGGTGGGTTACGGCCTTTGTTTTATCGCTGTCCTGATTATTGGCGCGCTGGTCCGGTTCGGCATTCAGACGCTGGTGGATAGCACGGGGCTGGGCGGCACGGATCGCCTGCTCGGCATGATTTTCGGCTTTGCGCGTGGCCTTTTGTTGGTGACGCTCATCGTGTTTCTGGTTGGTCTGACATCGTTCGCGCGCGAGCCGATGTGGCAGCAGTCGACATTGCTGCCGCAGTTCAAAGGTCTTGCTGCGTGGCTGGACGAACAGTTGCCGGCGAATGTGCGTGAGCACCTACACCCGCAAGACGTACCCGACCGTCTGAAGAATCTGCAAAACGTGTTGCCGCGTGCACTGCAAGCGCCGGCGCACGACACGACATCCCCGGCTGCTGCTTCCAGCGCGGCCGGTACAACGCATTGACAAGTAACAGGTAGCAGCACCATGTGCGGAATCATTGGCATTGTCGGTACCACCGAGGTGGCATCGGCGCTCTATGACGGCCTGACCGTCCTGCAGCACCGCGGGCAGGATGCGGCCGGTATCGCGACCGTGGACGGGGCGCGATTGAGACTGCACAAGGACAACGGATTGGTGCGCGACGTCTTCACCCAATCGACGATGAGCCGCCTGCGCGGACGCATCGGCATTGGCCATTGCCGTTATCCGACGGCAGGTTCGGAGGGCTCCTCCGAGTCGCAACCGTTTTATGTGAATTCGCCTTACGGCATCGCGTTCGCGCACAACGGCAATCTGGTGAACACCGAAACGCTGCGCCGCGAAATGTTCGAAGACGATCGCCGGCACATCAACACCGATTCGGATTCCGAAGTGCTGCTTAACGTGCTCGCACACGAATTGCAGATACAGGACCGCATGGCGTTGACGCCCGATCACATCTTCAAAGCAGTGGCTGGTGTACACGCGCGTGCGCGTGGCGGTTATGCGTGCCTGGCGCTGTTGCTCGGCTACGGTCTGCTGGCGTTCCGCGATCCGAATGGTATTCGCCCGCTGGTGATTGGTGAGCGCGTGACGCCGGAAGGTCGCGAATATGCGGTGACATCCGAATCCGTGGCGCTGGACATCCTCGGCTTCAAGCGTCTGCGCGATGTGGCACCGGGCGAAGCGGTCTTCATCACCAACGATGGCCAGCTTCACACGCGTCGGTGTGCCGACGGCGCTGTGCACGCACCATGTATTTTCGAATACGTTTACCTTGCACGCCCTGACTCGATGATCGAGAACGTGTCGGTCTACAAGGCACGCTTGCGCATGGGCCAGAAGCTGGCAGAAAAGATTCTGCGTGAACGCCCCGATCATGGCATCGATGCCGTGATCCCAATTCCCGATACCGCACGCACCGCAGCCAGTGCACTCGCCGAAGAACTCGGCGTGCCGTTCCGCGAAGGCTTCGTCAAGAATCGCTACATCGGCCGCACCTTCATCATGCCTGGGCAGGGCGAACGCGTGAAATCGGTGCGCCGCAAGCTCAACCCGGTCGAACTGGAGTTCCGCAAGAAGAACGTGCTGCTGGTCGATGACTCCATCGTGCGCGGTACCACGTCGCGACAGATCATCCAGATGGCGCGCGATGCGGGTGCGAAGAATGTGTACTTTGCCTCGGCTGCGCCACCGGTTCGCTACCCGAATGTGTATGGCATCGACATGCCTGCCGCATCCGAACTGGTCGCAGCGGGCCACACTGAAAGAGAAGTGGAGAAGATGCTCGGTGCGGACTGGCTGATCTATCAGGATCTGCAGGACCTGATTTGGGCTGTGCAGGATGGCAACGAGAACATCAAACATTTCGATACATCGTGCTTCTCGGGCGAATACGTTACCGGTCTCGATCAGCAGTACTTGCAGCAGATCGAAATGCTGCGCTCGGATGATGCCAAGGCAGCTCGCCGCAGTGCCTAATGCGCACCCCTCTTCGTGTAGGGAGAGGGATGCTCGCCAATGGCGTTTGCAACACTTGTCATGACGGATCTGCACGCTGCCGCCAAGCGTTGCCTCGACGCACACGATCCTGCAGAAAAGCTGCGTCTCACGCATGCAACGTGGGGTGCATTGCAGTCGGGTGCGTTGCGCGCCGATCACGCATCACCTGAGCCGGAATCCATCGGTGATCCGGGTCGCCCCAAGCGGCCGCAACTTGTTCCGCAGCGCCAAGTTCCACATCGCGGCTTAGGCTCGCCGGAAGGTCGCGCGGCGTTGGTGCATGCAGTGGCACATATCGAATTCAACGCCATCAATCTGGCGTGGGATGCGGTGTACCGGTTCCGCGGGATGCCTGCGGAGTATTACCGCGACTGGGCCAGCTGCGCCAATGACGAAGCACGCCATTTTGCGATGCTGTCAGCGCGGCTTGCAGAGTTGGGTTACCACTACGGCGATTTCGACGCCCACAACGGTTTGTGGGAAATGGCGGAGAAGACCGCGCATGACGACATGGCGCGCATGGCACTTGTTCCGCGCGTACTGGAAGCGCGCGGACTGGACGTCACGCCCGGCATGATCGAACGTCTTCGCGCCGTCGGCGATGAAGGTACCATTGCCATTCTTGAAGTCATCCTGCGCGAAGAAGTTGCGCACGTCGCGGCGGGCACGCGCTGGTTTCGCTGGTGCTGCGAGCGCGATGGGCTGGAACCACGCGAAACGTTTCTGGATCTGCTGCGCGACTACATGGGCCGCAACTTGCGCGGGCCGTTCAACCGGCCCGCTCGTTTAGAAGCAGGTTTTGACGAAGGCGAACTCGATCAGCTGACGGCGCTGGCTCTAACTAGCTGAACCTCGCTATGTCGTCATTTCAGCTTGCGCTGAAATGACAAACGGGAAGTTAGGGCTTACGGAATTTGTAAATGAACTTATCCGTCTTACCCTTGATCGCCGGATTGAAAATCGCCAGCGTGTGATCGTCCGCGGGATTGGCCAGCACATCGCTTTCGCCGACGAACTGAAAACCCGCCGCAGTGACTTCCGCCTTCACGACGGCCGGATCGATGCGATGCAGATCGTTTGTCTTTGACGTACCCGTTCCCGCAGCAGCGGCATGATCAAGCACGATGTAGATGCCACCTGGCTTGAGCGCATTGAAGATGGCCTTATTGATGCGCGCCATGTCCGGCGACCCCATGAAAGGATCGTGCAGATCGTGATAGTTCTGCGACGTCCACACCATGTCGACGTTCTTGGGTAACTGCAGGGATGCAATCGGCTGCACAAGAATCGCCACGTTCTGATAGTCAGGCGTTCCCGCGAAAGTCTTCAGGCTTTTAAGGCTCTTGGCATTGACCTTGTCCATCTCGATCGGCTGCACCGCATACACCGCGCCTTGCGCGCCGACAATCCTGCTAAAAAGGCGCGTGTAATAGCCTGGCCCCGGCATCAGATCGATGACCTTGTCGCCGGGTTTGATGCCGCTGAATTGCAGAACTTCCACGGGTTTGCGATTCGCGTCTTGCGCGCGGTCTTCCGCCGGCCGATTGGTAAAGGCGATGGCCTTCGCAATAAATGACGGATTGGCCATTTGCGCTTTTACAGGCGCACTTGCACCTGCCACCAATGCGGCGGCGGCGATAAACAAACCATAGAGCTTCATGCGACGATCTCCAGACTGCCAGTGGGGATGCAGGGGTTTCAGAGGGTCTTGCTTGCATCATCGGGGATGCGGGTGTCCACGGCAATCCAGTTCACTTCCCAGGTCTTGCCGCCATCAGCGGAATAAGACCACACCGAACGACATGAATTTGGCGTGATGTCCGACCAGACGTTTTTTACCAGAATCGCGCGTCCGTTATATGTTTCCTGGTCGATAAATTCACCATGTCCATGCTTGAACTCGCCGTACATCGGCACGCCAAGGGCACCGCCGGTGCTGCGGGCAAAGTTGAGACTCCACTGATGCGTTGCCGGGTTGTAGAGACGCAACGACAGCGCCTCGATATGACCGCCGGGGCCGTCGATTTCCAGCACACCGATGTTGGCGCGGCCACCCCACACTTTGCGCACCACATGGGTGCCATCGTATTGCACCCAGGTTTTCGAGCCCGACAGCGGGTTCACTAGGCGCGAGATGTGCGTTTTCCAGGCGCCGATATTGAAATCGAAATCATGCTGCCCGTCAGGCACTGTGGATGCCTGTTGAGTGTAGCCCTTGAGCGGTGCCATGCACACCACCAGAGCGGCGGTAAAGACCACGGCCCGCAAACGTTGTGACGTAGTCATGAACGCCTCCGTTTTGCATGCTCAGTAAACGACGTTGAGTGCAATGGCGGGCGTTACCGTTCCCACGGTGTTGTGACCGCCGAAGATGATGCGCGTGCCCAACAGCACGCCGACGTTAGGCGTCCAGTTGTATTCGATGGCAGGCGCCACGCCATACGCTTCGCTGGGTGCGGAATTGAGCGCGACGTTTTGGGCGTAGGGTAGACCGTTTATTTCCTGCACATCCACGCCGTTGATGCGCGTGTTGCTGTTGTAGCTGTACGTCATGTCCAGAGCCAGGACCCAGCGCTGCGTGATGCTGTATTCGAACGCCAGATCCGCATAGAAAGACGTACCGGGTTTGACCGTGCCGCGAAATCCGGAATCCGTTCCGTAGACACTTGTACCTTCAACATTGGCGGTGCGGGAAAACGATCCGGATAGGTTGAAGCGCGTACGCAGAATGCGGCCGTTCGGCATCCAGACATACATCTGCGAATTCACGGCGAGCATGGTCGTGTACGCGCCGCCACCCAACCCATCGCT
>NZ_DATHMR010000052.1:0-2983 GCF_035486915.1 Dyella sp.
GTCGGTGGTGCCGCAGAACTGCTACATCGTGATGGGCGATGACCGTGAGAACAGCGAAGACAGCCGTTGGTGGGGGTGTCTGCCGGAGCAGAACCTGGTCGGCAAAGCCTTCATGATCTGGTTTAGCTGGAAGGGGTTCCACACTGGCGCCGTAGACTTCCACCGCATAGGAACAGTCATCCGTTAATTCACCTGTTGCCAGCCGCGTCGAACCGTGAACATGTCGCTGGCGGAGCGCAGGCATAACGGGCAAAGTACGTTACAAGGCCGGTTTGGGTCGGGATGGGCCGCGTCGGCGGCATAGTGAGGGGACTATGAAATCGAAGCACGCAGGCATGACGTTGATCAGTTTTCTGATTTTATTGCTGGTGGTTGGCTTTTTCGCCTATATGGCGATGAAGCTTGTGCCTGCTTACACCGAGTTTATGGGTGTGCAAAAGACCATGAACGACATAGCTACCGAAAACTTTGACGGTAAGGCGCCGCTGCAGATCCGTAACGATCTGATTAAAAAGATGGACTATCAGTACGTGAGCGATGGCACTGTCACGCCTGATGACATCACTATTGCCAAGGGCGATCAGGGCCTTCAATTGCAAGTCGCGTATGACAAGGACATTCCCTTTGTCTACAACATCGATTTCCTAGTCCACTTTGAAAAGAGTGTGCCGATACAAGGCAACGTTGCTGCTTCTCAGTAAGACACAGTGGAACTGACGTATCACTTTAGCGATTCATCGCTTGCCACATTGGCGTTGACCCACCGTAGCGCGGGCAAGCCCAACAATGAGCGCATGGAGTTTCTCGGCGACGCTTTGCTCGGAGCCATCGTCGCCGAGATGCTTTACGAGACGCACCCAAAGGCCAGTGAAGGCGAAATGTCGCGTCTTCGTGCGCAACTGGTGAACGGTCAGGCCCTTGCCGAGATGGCGCGCGAACTCGAACTTGGCGATCGTCTCAAGCTCGGCTCGGGTGAGCTCAAGAGCGGTGGGTTTCGACGTGACTCGATTCTTGCCGATGCATTCGAAGCCCTCGTCGCGGCGGTTTACCTCGACGGCGGTTTTGAGGCCTGCCGCAACACGGTCAGAGGCCTGTTCGCCGATCGTGTCACCGCGCTGCCACGCTCCTCCAAGGATGCCAAAACCCGGCTGCAGGAATGGTTGCAGGCCGAAGGTTGGCCTTTGCCTCAGTATGAGCTCGTAGGCACCGAGGGCGAAGATCACGCGCGTATTTTTGATGTGAATTGCGTGGTCATGGAGCCGATGGCCGTCACCGCTGCAGGGCGGGGCAGCAGTCGCAGGCTGGCCGAACAAGATGCGGCGGAAATGGTGCTGAGCCGATTGTTGGACACCCGCGATAGCCCATGACGCTTGGCGCAGGCATCCGGTCCGGATGCCTGCGTTCCCATTAACCGTTTTGTCACGTTGTATTTTTCAGTGGCGCTCGCAGACATGTAGCGCCATGCTTATAAGCGTCCACGAGAGTATGTTTATCCCATGAATGACGACCGCGAAGACGACTTCGCTGAACACGAATTGCCGCATCCGGATTTCCGGTGTGGGTTCGTTGCACTGGCCGGACGACCGAACGTCGGCAAATCGACGTTGCTTAACGCGCTGATCGGTTTTCGCCTGTCCATTGTCAGTCCACGACCGCAAACGACTCGCCACCGGATTCTGGGCATCGCAACCAGCGAAGCAGGGCAGATCCTTTATGTGGATACGCCCGGTTTGCACCGTGGCGCCAAGCGCGCGATGAACCGCAGCCTCAACCGTGCCGTTCGATCGGCCATCAGCGAGGTGGAACTGGCTGTGCAGGTGATCGAAGCCGGGCGGTGGACCGACGAAGACGAAGCGCTCTACGAAGCTTTGGACGAGCAAAAGGTGCCGCGATTGCTCGTGATCAACAAGGTTGATCTGACCAAAGACAAGGCAGCATTACTGCCCTTCGTTGCAGAACTTAGTGAAAAGCACAGCTTCGAAGCCGTGCATTATGTCAGTGCGCTCAAGCGTAAAGGTTTGGAGGCATTGACGCACGATATCCTCGCACGCTTGCCCGTGCGTGCGCCGGTGTTCGGCGAAGATGAAATCACGGATCGAAGCGAGCGCTTCCTCGCAGCGGAAATGGTGCGTGAGCAGTTGATGTTGCGCCTCGATCAGGAGTTGCCTTACGCGACCACCGTCGAGATCGAACAATTCCAGGATCGCCCGGACGGCATTGCGGAAATTCACGCTGTGATCTGGGTGGAGCGCGACGGTCAAAAGGCTATCGTGATCGGTCAGGGTGGCGAACAACTCAAGGCTATTGGTACCGCGGCGCGGCGCCATATGGAACGCATGTTCGATCGCAAGGTTTTTCTGCGCCTGTGGGTGAAGGTCCGTGAGGGTTGGGCGGACGATGAGTCGTTGCTGAAGCAGTTCGGCTACACGGACTAGAGCGTGTGACGATCCGGCGGGAAGGACGGGGCGACGGTCATCATGCTCCTTGAACAGCAGCCTGCCTTTGTTTTGCATTCCCGCCCCTATCGGGAAACATCATTGTTGCTCGAATGTCTCACGCGCGATCTTGGGCGCTTGGGTGTTGTCGCGCGTGGAGTACGTGGTGTGCGTTCGCGCGTGCAACGGGCGCAGCTGGAACCCTTTCAACCGTTGCTGCTGGATCTGCAGCTGCGTGGGGAGCTGGCGACATTGCGTCATGCCGAATTGTCGTCATCGCCGTTGCGCTTAACTGGCGATGCCGCACTTGCGGGTCTCTACGTCAATGAACTGGTTGTGCGATTGACCGAACGCCAAGATCCATACCCCACGCTTTATTCCGCGTACGCGCAGACGATTGACCGTTTGTCCGCGGGTGAATCGCTGAGCTGGCAATTGCGGCGATTTGAACGCGATCTGCTTGCGTCGCTGGGTTACGCCATGCAACTGAATGATGAGGCGGTTAGCGACGAGCCCCTGCAATCCGGCGCAACTTATACCTATCGCGC
>NZ_DATHMR010000053.1:0-7421 GCF_035486915.1 Dyella sp.
GTGCGACGGCTATGCCAGATATAGGCGAATGCAACAGGACGGCCAGCACGACGAGCGAACCCATCTCAACCCATCGAATATTTTCGTCTGCCGCAAATTCCGACGCGGCCAACAGCAGGGCGGACGAGGCCGCAAACAGCAGGAATCCGAATAGATCGAAACGATTGGCCCTATCAAGCCGGTATTCGGGCATTTCGCGATGATTGAGCCACAATCCCACGATGCCCACCGGTACGTTGATGAGAAAGATCAAACGCCAGCTCGTGTATTGCACCAATGCGCCGCCCAGCAGCGGACCGAGCACCGAACCGAGCAAACCGAAGGTTGCGACCGTGCTCATCACCTGGACGAAGTCACGCTTGTCGATACTGCGCACCAGCACATACCGGCCCACCGGCATCAGCGCCGCGCCACCGCAACCTTGCAGCACGCGCGCCAGTACCAGTTCGGGCAATGTCTGGGAGACGCCGCATAGAAACGAGCCAACGACGAAGGTGCCGATAGCCATGGCAAATACGCGCCGCGTGCCGAAGCGGTCGCATAGCCACGGACTGGCTGGTATAAGAATCGCCAGCGTGAGCACGTAGCTGGTAAGCGCGCTACGCATGTTGAGCGGCGTTTCGTTCAACGCGCTAGCAATGGCCGGTACGGCCGTATTGACGATGGTGGAATCCAGCGCCTGCATAAAGAACGCGGCGGAAACCAGCCAGATCAGGCCGATGTAACGCTCCCGGGAGGACTGCGCACCGATATCCGCAGAGGCCGCATCAGCGGTGGCGGTGGATACGGCGGGAGACGGGGGCATAAGCGTTATGATACCTGCTATGGCAGCTATTTGTTTGAATGCAGCCTTGCTGGCCATCCATGGAGCCCTGCAGAAAGGCACGCGTCCCAACCCGCTAACGGGCGGTACCTTCTTCACCGCACGCGGATGTTCCTGGCACAACTGTCATCCGGAAACCTTCGAATCGTTACACTTCGGACATGAGCAAATCGTCAGCATCTTCGCCAGCACAACGCGCGGACGAACTCCGCCAGCTTATCGAACACGCCAACTATCGCTATCACGTGCTCGACGACCCGGACATTCCGGACGCCGATTACGACAAGCTCATGCGCGAGCTGGAAGCGCTGGAAGCTAGTCATCCGGATCTGATAACGCCCGACTCGCCCACACGTCGCGTTGGTGCGCGTGCTGCAGGTGGCTTTGCCGAAGTGCGCCATGCATTGCCGATGCTGTCGTTGAGCAACGCATTCGAGCAGGAAGGTGACAGCGATCGCGAGCGTTACCGCGAAATCGCTGACTTCGAGCGTCGCATCGAGCAGACCCTGGGACGCAGCAATCCGGCGTTCTCGGTGGAACCCAAGCTCGATGGCCTGGCCATTAGTTTGCGCTACGAGAAAGGCGTGTTCGTCCAAGGTGCCACGCGTGGCGATGGCGAAACCGGTGAAGACGTCACCAACAACCTTCGCACCGTGCGCGCCGTGCCGTTGCGTTTGCGCGGTGACGATTGGCCGCGCGTATTGGAAGTGCGTGGCGAAGTCATCATGTTGCGTAAGGATTTCGAAGCCTTCAATGCGTATGCGCGCGAGCATGACGAAAAGCCTCTCGCCAACCCGCGTAATGGCGCGGCCGGTTCGTTGCGGCAGCTCAATCCCGCGATCACGGCCAAGCGCAAACTCAGCTTCTTCGCCTATGCGGTTGGTGTCGTGGAAGGTAGCGAGCTTCCTCCAACGCACTCAAAGACTTTGCAGAAGTTGCGCGAGTGGGGTTTTCCCGTTTCGCCGGAAGTCGGTGTCGCGAAAGGTTTCGACGGGCTCATTGAGTATTACAAACGCATCGGCACCAAGCGCGACAAGCTGCCTTACGACATCGATGGCGTTGTATACAAGCTGGACGATTACGCCGGCCAGCGCGAAATGGGTTTCGTGGCGCGTGCGCCGCGCTGGGCGATCGCGCACAAATTCCCGGCGCAGGAACAAAGCACGACGGTGGATGCGATCGAAATTCAGATCGGTCGTACCGGTGCGGCAACACCTGTTGCGCGCCTGACGCCGGTACAGGTCGCGGGAGTTACCGTCACCAACGCGACGTTGCACAACGCCGATCAGGTCGCGCGATTGGATGTGCGTGTCGGCGACACCGTTATCGTGCGTCGCGCGGGCGATGTCATCCCGGAAGTCGTGCGCGTGGTGCTCGATCAACGTCCCGCTAAAACCAAACCCTGGCACATGCCCACGCATTGCCCGGTGTGCGGTTCCGCGCTAGTGAGAGAAGAGGGTGAGGCTGCATGGCGTTGTTCCGGTGGACTTATCTGCGCCGCGCAACGCAAGGAGGCGCTGATCCACTTCGCATCGCGCCGCGCGATGGATATCGAAGGTATTGGCGAACGCTTTGTCGATGCGTTGGTGGATTTCGGTTACGTGCACACCCCGGCCGATCTCTACAAACTAAAGCTCGACGATTTCCTCGAAATGAAACAGCGCGCCGATGAGCGCGATGGAACCACGCCGGAAACAGTCAAGGCAGGCAAGATCGCGACCAAGTGGGCGGAAAATCTCATCGAGGCGATTGAAGCCAGCAAGAAGACAACGCTTGCGCGTTTTCTCTATGCACTGGGCATCGTGCACATCGGCGAAAGCACCGCCAAGACGCTTGCTACATGGCTCGGTAGCCTAAAGTGGGTGCGCAGCATGCCTGCCGGTGTGCTGCGCGAGCTTCCTGACATTGGCAACGAAGTGGCCGGCTCTATTGCTGCATTCTTCAAGCAGGATGGAAATCGCACGGTGGTGGACGCGCTGCTGAAGGCGGGCATCGAGCTGACGGATGAATCAGATCCATCACCAAAGCTGCACCAGAAGTTAAACCTGGCGACATTGCTGGAGAACGCGGGTATCAATGGTATCGGTCGACGCAACGCTGATTTGCTTGCCGAACATTTTCCGACCATCGGCAAATTGCATAGCGGTGGCAGCAAGCACTGGATGCCGGCGGGTCTTCCGCAGAACGCGGCATCCAGTCTTGAGGAATACCTCTCTGACGAGGACAACCGCAAAGCGCTGCATGAAGCGGAGCAGGCGATGAACCATTTGCTTGCAGCAACATCTCAAAAGGTCGGGGCATCGGAAAAACTGCCGCTCGAAGGCCAGACAGCCGTTCTGACAGGTACGCTAGCGAGCATGGGGCGCGAGGAGGCCAAGGAGAAACTCGAGGCGCTGGGGGCCAAGGTCGCCGGTAGCGTGTCGAAGAAGACCAGTTTTGTCGTGGCAGGCGAGGAGGCAGGCTCCAAGCTGGACAAGGCGCAAGAGCTCGGTATTGATGTGTGGGACGAAGATCAGCTGCTTAAACTTTTCAAGAAGCACGGGACATAACTGTCATGGACGCCAATTTGGTCGTCACGCCTTTTCGTCAGCGCCTGCAGGGACGCGCGCAGCTCTATGCGCTGATTCGTGCGTTCTTTGCCGAGCGCAACGTGCTGGAAGTAGAAACGCCCATCCTTTCTGCTGCAGGCAATACGGACCCGAACATTGAAAGTTTTACCGCACCTTTCAGCGGCCACATCGATGCCGGTGCGCGCGAACGCTGGCTGCGTACATCGCCGGAGCATCCGCTCAAACGTTTGCTTGCCAACGGTGTGGGTGATTGCTACGAGCTTGGCCGCGTTTTTCGCAACGGTGAGGCCGGCGAGCGGCATAACCCTGAATTCACCATGCTGGAGTGGTACCGCGTTGGCTGGAGCCATCGGCAGCTAATGGAGGAAACGATCACGCTTGTCGAATCCGCGCTTGCGATGGTGGGACGTCGTGCTGAAGTGCTGATCGAAGGCTACCGTCAGTTCTTTATCGATGAATTGCTCCTCGACCCACTGCATGCCGAGATCGACGAACTGCGCGCCCCGCTTGCCGAATACAACATCGAACCATCGGGACTCACGCGCGACGATTGGCTGGATTTGCTGATCACGCACAAACTGCAGCCTGCGTTTCCGCACGATCGCATCACCGTCATCCACGACTTCCCGGCCAGTCAGGCGGCATTGGCGCGTGTACGTCCCGGTGATCCGCCGATGGCTGAACGCTTCGAGCTTTATCTTGGGCCTTACGAACTGGCGAACGGTTATCAGGAACTCAACGATCCGTCAGAACAGCGCGCACGTTTTCAAGGCGATAACGCGCGGCGGCGCGAGCGGGGTTTGCGTGAGATGCCGATTGACGAACACCTGCTTGCGGTACTCGGCAACATGCCCGATTGCGCGGGTGTGGCGCTCGGCATCGAGCGCTTGCTCATGTGCCTGGCACGAACAGACAAGATTGGCGACGTGCTGGCATTCCCATTTTCACGGGCTTAAGCGCACCCTGGAACTCTCTAGCTGGTCAGTGACGAGTCAGCAAGCGGTGTTCTTGCACAGTATATTTTTTATTCCGAAGGCGCCTTGCGCGTCAGCCCGAGCTCGATCGCATATTTGAAAAGATCGGCATCGGTTTCTATACCTAACTTGCGCATCGCGCTGACCTTTTGCGTGCTGATGGTCTGCTTGCTTCGCTGCAATTTTTCAGCGATGACATTGATGCTATCGCCACCAACGTATAGCGCGATAACTTCCGACTCGCGCTGCGACAGGCGCGCAGAGCCGGTGGCAGGCAATGCCTTGAGCATGTTGGCAATACGCGGTGAATAATAGCGACGGCCGATGTGTGCCGCTTGTATCGCTGCGCGCAGATGGGACATGTCATCGGTCTTGCTGAGAATAGCGCTGACCCCGTGTGCCGTCAGGCTGCGAATCAACGCCAGCTTTTCGATGCCGGTAAGCATCACGATGCGCAAGTGTGGATAGCGCTGGCGGATGAAGGCAATCAACTCCACGCCATCGC
This sequence comes from Dyella sp., assembly GCF_035486915.1. Taxonomy (GTDB): domain Bacteria; phylum Pseudomonadota; class Gammaproteobacteria; order Xanthomonadales; family Rhodanobacteraceae; genus Dyella_B. The sequence continues at coordinate 4,873 of NZ_DATHMR010000053.1, forward strand.
CGTGCTGACCGCCGGGCATCGCGTAATCGGTCACCAGGACATCGCAAGGTTGAGCGTCCAAGAGTGTGACGAGCTGCGTCGAATCGGCAGCTGAGCCAATTCGCTGGATGGAGGATATGTCGTCGAGCGTGGACTCAATGCCCATCCGTATGACCGGATGGTCGTCGGCCACTGCTACCCGAATGTGATGGTCCATCCTGGTCGCGCCTTTTCACCGTACAGCCCAGGGATATTAGCGCTTACCCAACGAGACAATCGTAGTACAAGGCGTCAGGTTCGGTCAGCTCAGGCATATAAGGGCTGTGATAGCTTAGACAGCACCGTACCGCCGGTTTGTGATAAGCGAGGAACAGGGATTGACCATACGGGTTGCCGTAGCCGATGACCATCCGACCTTGCTGGCCGGCATGGAGCATTTGTTGACTGGGCTCAGCGGTATAGCGCTCCTCGGGACGGCTACCAGCTCGACCGAGTTGGTGGCGTTGCTGAGTGAGTCCGCGTGCGATCTCGTTGTCACGGATTTTTCCATGCCCGGCGGCCGTTATGGCGACGGTCTGTCGTTACTGCGCTTCCTTAAGCGCCGCTTTCCGGCCACGCGGCTGATCGTACTTACCAGCATCGAGAACCATGCGGTCATGCAAGGCATCCTGGATGTAGGCGCCATGGGGATTGTCAGTAAATCCGACGATCTTCAACACCTGGAATCTGCCATTGGCATGGCTTATGCCGGCGAGCGTTATGTGTCGCCGCGGGTGACAAACATTCTTGAGCAAGCGGCCGCCGATGCGGACACCGCCAATCCGTTGCCGCAACTGAGCAAGCGCGAAACCGAAGTGCTGCGTCTTTATGCTGAGGGATTGTCGGTATCGGAAATTGGCGCGCGCGCGGGTCGCAGCAGCAAGACCATTAGTGCGCAGAAAATGGCGGCCATGAAAAAACTCGGCCTTCAGCACGATGCGGACGTATTCAAATATGCCGTTGCGCATGGTCTTGTTTCGGCGTCGCAAACATCGCGGCAAAAAGCACGTCAATCCGACGAAGGTGTAGGAAACGACTGACGTTGCGTGCGTCTACAAGCTGTTTGTGATCGGTGTTGTCCGATAGCATGCGGTCCATTACGTAGCTAGCCTTTGTTCACTTCAGGACCGATTTCGGGGCGGCCCTCCTTGTGCAGAGGCATGCATCGTGGACGACTCGTACGATACGGAAGTATCTGCCGTACTACTGGGATTCGGCATGCTCGACAAGGCGCAACGTCACGCGTTCGCTGAGCAATTCAACACATTCATGTACGACTCTCCGCAGGGTCAACGTCGTTCGATGGACGTCTGGTCCATCCAGTGCCGCGAATCTGAAAATCCAACTGCAAGAATGATTGCCGAGTCCTCGGCCGTTTATGCCGCAGGTAAAAAAAAGCGGCGCAAAGCTAAACGTTCCAAGTAAGCGCTAAGACGCGTTACCTGTATCCACGCCGCTGAAAACGGCGTTTTATCTCTGTGGGCGCATTTTTCAGACTAGTACTAATTTTAAATAGGCCTAGTCCGATAGGGTTGAGTGAACCTCTTTCATAGCATTCCTGGTGTGGTCTCGCGACATCACTGCGAGGCCGGCGCACCTAATGGAATCGCCCCTTCTTCATCGAATGGATTCGTTGCGCGATCGAAGGGTCGAGCAACCAAAGGTGCGTCTGAACTTCATTCAAACTCACCGGGAAACCATCGTATGAACACCATCTATCGCATCGTCTGGAACGCCGCCACCGGTAAGTGGGTGGTGGCATCCGAATTGGCCAAGGGCCGTAAGAAGAAGGCATCGCGTCTTTCCGCAGCCATCGCCACCATCACCTTGGCTTCGATATCCGGCGCGGCGCTCGCGCAACAGGCCACTAATCCTGCTGGAACTGTTGGTGCCGGTGGCAGCGCCAACGTCGCTATCGGTCAAGGCTCCCAAGCAAGTTGCGGTGTGGTTGGCACTGGCATTACACCTATCAATCCCCTCGCTACGGCAGCTACATGTGTTAATGGCACGGCGGTCGGTCAGAATGCCAGTGGCAACAATGGTGGCACCGCTTTCGGCGACACAGCCGTGGCCGGCAATTACTTCAGCACCGCACTGGGCGCTTACACCCAGGCAGCCGGCTATTACTCCACTGCGATTGGATTTAGCGCTCTAGCGTCGGGAACCAACAGCTTGGCCATTGGCACCAACAGCCAAGCTTTGAACAATTCGTCCGTTGCCTTGGGCAGTAACAGCCAAGCTGCGAACACACAGGCCGTTAGTATCGGTTACGGTTCAGGGGCGTACGCACCGAGTTCCACTGTCATTGGTTCGAATTCGAGGGCTGGCAGCGCGCCGGGTGCGAGCACGCCGACTGGGAATGTGACGGGATCGACTGCCATCGGCTGGGCGGCTGTTGCGGATGGTGGAACAACAACTACCGGCGCATGGAGTGGCACCGCGGTAGGTACGCATACCATTGCATTGGGTGATGGCGCGACAGCGTTCGGTGATTCTGCGACAGCAAATGCCGACCGCACCGCAGCGTTTGG
>NZ_DATHMR010000054.1:0-10914 GCF_035486915.1 Dyella sp.
AGCTGACCCACGGCACCGACGGTGTAATCGCTTGGCACCGTCATGTGCACATCGAACAAGCCGAAGTCCGCGTAGAACTCGCTCTCGAAGTGGAACTCATGCACGTTCCAGCGCACCTGTGTCGCACCGCGTTCGCCGGGCAATTCCAGCACGCCGATCTTGGGGAACCACTGACCGATAAGATTGAAATTGCCAAACCAGCCGGTGCGTTCCACCACACGCGGCAGCTGGCTGACGAAATCGATATCGAGTGCAAGCGTGCCGCCTGCCGGAATCGGCTGAGCAAGATCGATACGCACCACGGTCTGGTCCGTATCCGGACCGCCATCGGGATGCACGAAGCTCCATTTCACAGGCGTACCGTTCTGTTGCACCTGCTGCAACCGAATCCCGCCCCACTGCCCTTTTTCGAGCACGGCGTCGCCGCGCGACGAACCGTGCGCCGTAAGCACCCGGCGCTCGGTAAAGAACGTGCTGCCCTCGTTCTGAAAGGCATTGAGATACAAATGGAAGTAGACACTGCTCACATCGCGATCGCTGCGATTGCGCCAGGTCATGTGTTCCTTCGCCGTGACCGCATGTTTCGCTGCATCGAGATCCGCGTTGATGGTGTAACTCACGACGCGATCGGAAAGCGTCGATTCGTTACCCGTACGCTCGCCACCCCATGCATTGGATGAACTTTGCTGCGTAATGATCGTCTCGTGTGCGGGCGCAAACGGAATGTCTTCCGGTGCGGCAACACTCGACGACGGCGCCGGCTGCGGCTTGGCAGCATGCGTTGCCACCTGTGCACCAGCCTGACATGACCACATCACCACCAACGCGGCGAGCCAAGGCCCACCCCTACCGATAGCAGACTTCATCGCCCCTCTCCCTCGAGATATTCGCCGAGCCTGCGCCAAGCATACCGAAAGCGGCATCGGCCAAAGGTCACACGCCTCTCATCCAAGGCGCTTGTCGCGCGGCTTCGTACGAGAGCAAATCGCCGTTTCATCGATCAAACGCATTTGATTGGCCCGCTCGCCGCCCTTATGTCAGGGACCCCATGGCTGTGCTCATTTCGCGGCAGGCGCTAAGCTGCGCATCCGGGCATGCAGCGTTCATGCACGACGTTGGAAGATACTGAAATTCATGGAAATACCTTGCTTTAGTGGACCAGGCCTGACGGAGCCCAGTAACCGATGCGTATCCTGATCGCCGAAGACGATCCCTCCATCGCTGCGGGCGTAAGCGCCGCGCTGCGCCAGGGTGGGCATGCCGTGGATCATGTATCCGACGGCGCACGCGCCGATGCCGCGTTGAAAGACACGCCTTACGATCTGCTTGTACTTGACCTTGGCCTGCCTGCGCTGGATGGCAGCGAAGTGCTGCAGCGCGTGCGCAAGCGCGGAAGTGGATTGCCTGTGCTGGTGATCACGGCACGCGAAGGTTTGCGCGAGCGTGTGCGCGTACTGGATCTGGGTGCCGACGATTACCTCGTCAAACCCTTCGCGTTGGCCGAGTTCGAAGCGCGCGTACGCGCCTTGCTTCGTCGCTACACTACGCAAGGCGCGCCGGAGCTGACGCTCGGCCGTCTGCGCCTCGATCTTCCAGGCCATCGCGCATGGGTCGACGACACGCCGCTCGAACTCACCGCGCGCGAATTCGGCCTGCTGGAAGCACTTGCCGCACGGCCCGATCGTGTCACCAGCCGCGCGCAATTGATCGAAGCCTTATGCAGCTGGGACGAAGAACTCACCGATAACGGACTGGACATTGCCATCTACCGCCTGCGCCGCAAGCTCACCGATTCCGGCACACAGGTGCGCACCATTCGCGGATTAGGTTACCTGCTGGAAGAGGTCAAGCAGGCATGAACCATCGCACGCTGCTGCGCGAAGGGCGTCAAAGCCTGCGCAAACGCTTGCTGACCACGTTGCTTGTGCCGCTGACGGGACTGCTGATTTTCAACAGCCTCATCACTTACTTCGGCGCGCTGATCTACGCCAATCACGTTCACGACGAGAGTCTTCTCAATGACACGCTGACCCTTGTGCAAATGATGGCCACCGAGAGTCCGGACGGCCGCGTTTCGCCGCAAGCTCAGTTTTTATTGGAATACGAACCGGACGGACACAACTATTTCAGCGTGTTCAGCGCCAAGCATGGCTTCATCGCCGGCAATCCCGTGCTGCAACCGCCGGACAAGCTGTTTCCCGATAGCGGCCAAAGCGATGACCCGCGCCTATACGATGTGCAGATCGAAAAACGCGCGCTGCGTGCTGCCAGCCTGGTGATGACCAACACGCGCGACCCCAGCGATCAGTTGCTCGTCACCGTCGCAGAAACACTGCGCGATCGTCATCAGGAAGCACGCCAGATTCTTTTTCTCAGCATTCCCGCGCAGACATTGTTGCTCCTTGTGGCATTCGTGATGGTGTGGCTGGGCGTTCGCAAGGGACTTCGTCAGCTCGACCCGTTGACCATACAAATTGCCAGTCGCGAGCACGATCTGGCACCGATTGGCGATGAAAACGTACCGGTGGAAATTCTTCCACTGACGCGCACCATTGACGGTCTCTTTGGGCGCTTGCGCAGCATGCTGGCTTTGCACGAACGCTTCATCGCCGATGCTGCGCATCAATTGCGCACACCGCTGGCGGGTCTGCGCGTGCACGCCGAGCGCGCGCAAGCCAGTTCCGATCCCGAAACCATTCGAGATGCACTGAACCACATCGAACGCCTCATCCAGCGCGCCAACCGCACATCCAGTCAATTGCTCGCACTGACGCGCGCACAGACCACCGAACACGAAGCGGGCGATACCGAGTTGCTTAATCTGGCAACCGTGATTCCCGAGCTGGTTGGACAACGCGTGCACGAAGCGCTCGTTGCCGATGTCGATCTGGGTTACGAAGGACCGTCCGGTCCGTTGTGGATCGACGGCGATCGTCATCGCCTGCAGGAATTGCTGGACAATCTGATCGACAACGGCCTGCGGTACGCCGGACGCGGAAGCATGATGACGGTGTCGCTCGCCCAGGAGGGCAACGAGATCTGTCTGGCCGTTGAAGATAACGGCCCCGGCGTTCCACCGGCTTGGCTGGAGCGTTTAGGCGAACGCTTCTTCCGCGTTCCCGGCATCGAAGAGGCAGGCAGTGGGCTGGGATTGGCCATCGTGCAACGCATTGCGGAATGGCACGATGGACGCGCGCGTTACATGACTGGCAACGAAGGTGGCCTGCGCGTGGAGATCGTTTTTCCGATCGGGCAAAAGCCACAAAAAAGCGGCGGTGCCTGAGCACCGCCGTGTTTGCCAGCTTCCCCTGCATGGGAAATTACGACAAGAACCGTACTCGGCTACGGACGTCCAGACGTCCGTAGCCACACATCACATCGCTTTCTTCGCCTTGGTCAGCAGCTGATCGAGCAGGGCAATGGCCAGATCGATCTCTTCGTGCGTGATATCCAACGACGGAGCGAACGTAATCACGTTCTTGTACCAACCGCCCACGTCCAGCACGAGGCCGATCTTCTTGCCGTTATGCTCGAGGTCCCCCGCCAGGCCGATATCGACCATCTTGTCCAAGAGTGCCTTGTTAGGCGTGAAGCCATCGTCAGTGCAGATCTCCGCGCGCAGCGCCAGACCCAGACCGTCGACATCACCGATTTCCTTGTGGCGCTTCTGCAGATCCTTAAGCGCATCGAGGAAGTGCGCGCCCTTCTCCGCCACGGTCTTTTCGTAGTTCAGCTCGTAGCCCATCTTGATGACTTCGAGACCGAGCGACGTGCCAAGCGGATTGGAGTTGAACGTAGAGTGCGTGGAGCCCGGCGGGAAGATGGTCGGATTGATCATCTCTTCGCGCGCCCACAGACCCGACAGCGGATTGAGACCGTTGGTGAGCGCCTTGCCGAATACGATCACGTCCGGCGTCACGCCGAAGTGCTCGATCGACCACAGCTTGCCGGTACGCCAGAAACCCATCTGGATTTCGTCGACCACCATCAGGATGCCGTACTTGTCGAGCACCTTCTTGAGGTCTTTGAAGAAGTTCTTCGGCGGAATGACGTAGCCACCCGTGCCCTGGATCGGCTCGACATAGAACGCCGCGTATTCGGCCTGACCGACCTTCGGATCCCACACGCCGTTGTATTCGGTTTCGAACAGACGCTCGAACTGACGCACGCACGCATCGGAATATTCTTCCGGCGTCATGCCCTTCGGGCGGCGAAACGGATACGGGAACGGAATGAACATCGCGCGCTCGCCGAAATGACCGAAGCGACGACGGTAGCGATAGCTCGACGTGATCGACGACGCACCCAGCGTACGGCCGTGATAGCCGCCTTCGAACGCAAACATCAGGCTCTTGCCGTTCTTGTAGTTACGCACCAGCTTGAGCGAATCCTCAACCGCCTGCGCGCCACCGACGTTGAAATGCACGCGGCCTTTCAAACCGAACTTCTGCTGTGCATCGACGGCAATCGTCTTGGCCAGCTCGATACGCGTCTGGTGCAGATACTGGCTGGCCACCTGCGGCAGCACATCGATCTGACGCTTCAGCGTGTCATTGAGGCGCTTGTTGGCATAACCGAAATTGACGGCCGAGTACCACATCTGCAGATCGAGGAACGGCACGCCAGCGGTGTCGTACATCCAGCTGCCTTCGCCGTGACGGAAAATCTTCGGCGGATCGACGTAGTGAACCGTATCGCCAAAAGAGCTGTACTGCGCCTCGTCTGCAAGCAGCTGCGCATCAGGTATCACGCCGGTTGCGGCGTTCGGATCGTAAGCGTTCATTGGAAAACCCGAAGGGGGAATGGATCAGAAGTTGGACACAGCAGGCAGTGCGTGCGGTTCGTGCTCGGCCAGCAAGCTGCCGTCAAGCAGACGGGGCAGCAACTCGAGCGCATCCTCGAAACCGGTAATCGGCACGTACGCAATACCTGCCGAACGACAATGCTCAATCAAACGATGCTTAGCAAACACGAAATCGACGCGATCAGCGGCGCAGAAATCCGACGCGCCATCGCCAATCAGAAGCGTCTTGGCACCGTCCGTGCGAGCCTGCGCGACACACGCGCATTTGCAGGTGCCGCTGCGGCAACCTTCAGCCTGGAACGGCGAAGTCAGCTGCCACTGGCGGGGTGGCGTAGCCGGCGCCAGATGGTTGGCGGCCAGCGGAAGGTTATCCAGGCCGTAACGGCCCAGGATGCGATGAATGGCGTAGTCCAGGCCATCGCTAACGACCCGGATCGGCGTGTTCAATTCGCCAGCGCGCGCCACGAAGGCCGGAAACGCATGGTCGATCCACAGCCCATCCAGATGCGTGTCCAGTTCTTCGCGCTTCATGTCCAGCAAGGCAACCTGCCCGCTCATGCACTCACGCGAACCAATGCGACCGGCGCGCCAGTCCTGCTCCAGGGCCTCCCATCCGGGACGACCGAAGCGGTCCAACAGCGAGTCGATCACGTCTTCGACCGAGATAGTGCCGTCGAAGTCGCAGAGGATGTTCCAGGCAGTCACGCACACACTCCATCAAAAGTGACTGCCATCTTGACGACTACCCCCTTTCGGTCTCCTTTCCGGGGCCGCAAGCCCAGCGTAAGCAAGCCCATCAGCTTGCCCTAACCGGCTATGCTTACAGTTTGCACGCTCTCTTTTAACGGCCTGCCATCCGTGCACGATTTTGCTTTGCGCAACCCAAACCGTGGAGGCCGCTCCCAAACGGCCTGCCTACGCCTGCTCCCTGCACTGGTTATGGCCTTGCTGGTGGGCTGCAGCGCCGCGCCCTTGCCTGACCTGAAACCACCTGCACCGCAAGCTTGGCGTAATGGGTCCGCGGCACCCCGAGATCCAGCACTGCCAGATCTACATAGCTGGTGGCTGGCCTTTAACGACCCTGTCTTGAATGACCTCGTTCAGCGGGCGCTGGCCAACAACCTGGACGTCGCCGCTGCAAGAGAGCGCATGCTTGCCGCGCGCACCCTCTATCGGCACTCCAACGACAAGTATCTGCCTAGTCTGAAGGGCGATACAAATCAGGTCATCGAGCCCGACGCCAGTGCGTCGTACTTCATTGCCGGCTTTGATGCCCTTTGGGAAATTCCGTTTTTTGGCGCGCTTAAAAGCAATCGCCGCCTTGCTACGGGTGAACTGGATTCCGCACAAGCTCAGCTGCAAAGCACCGACGTGACGCTGGTCGCCGAGGTGGCGCGCTGCTGGATCGAGTTGCGTTCGGCTCAAGAACAGGTTCGCCTGCTCGCAGCGGTCCGCGATGCCGATCGCGAAAAACTGCAACTGCTGCAAGTACGCGCCAACCTCAAGCTGATTTCACCCACCGATGTCACCGCCGGTGAAGCGGAACTGGCACGTGCCGACGTGGCACTCGCCGATCCTGAGCGGGTGATCAACGCCAATGCGCAGCAGCTCGCCGTATTGCTCGGACAAGCCGAGCCCGATTCGTCATGGCTCGTACCCGGTACACAACCGCAGCTCGGCAATTGGCAGCTGACCAGCGCACCGGCTGACATGCTGCGCGCACGTCCGGAAATCGCAAGCGCCGAAGCCGATGTGCTGCGCGCTGCAGGCGAAGCGGGCTTGAGCCGCGCCGACATTTTTCCGCATATTGGGTTGGGCAGTTCGCTCGATTGGTCGTTGAACATCGCACACAACCATCACATCCGTTCCAGCGAAGGCATTTTTTCGGTCGGTCCTGTTGTCGACATGCCCTTGTTCGAATGGGGTTCGCGCGTTGCACAGGAACACTCGAAGAACCACGAGCTGAAAGCTGCGGTTTACGCCTACCGCCAAGCTGTTCTGCAAGGTGTCGCCGAAGCGGAAACCTCGATGGGCGATTTGCAGATATTGCACGAGCGTGAAGCCGCCGCCCAACAGGCGGCGCAATCGCTTGACGACAACACCGTTGCGCTTCAGAAGCGCAGCAAGTTGGGACTCAGCAGCACGCTCGACGTGCAGGATATGCTGATCCAGCAGCAGCAGGCGCAACTTGAACTTGTATCGGCACGCACCGAACGCGATCTCGCGTATGTCTCGCTATACAAGGCACTCGGTGGCGCACCGGTCCAGACACCCGATGTCTCCGCCGATTACGACGCACCTGCCCTGAACGCCAGAAACAACGTCAAGAAGAGTGTCGACTGATGGTCGCCCTCGCGCGCAAGACACTCGTCCACGAATGGCGACGGTTTCTGCCGGCGATTCTCGCGGTCGGATTCGCCAGCCTTCTGCAGTTATTGCAGGCGGCACTGGTGCTGGGCATTTTCGGCAGCGCGAGCGTTTACATCACCGGCTCCTCGGCCGACTTGTGGGCCGGCTACCCGGGCACGCAGAGCGTCAATCTGGGACGCCCCATCCATGAAGATGTGGCGATGCGGCTTCGCATGGACCCGGATGTCACCAAAGTCGAACCCTTCCGCTGGGTCGATGCCGACTGGCGCGGCCCGCGCGATACGGGCGGTGTGTCGGTGTTTGTATCGGGCATCGACTCCCGCCCTGACGGCATGATGTTTTCGCACGCACTGCCACCCGCATTGCGCGCACGATTGAACGAACCGGGCGCGGTGATCGTCGACAAGGCGGACCTCGACAGCCTTGGCGTCAACATCGGCGACACCGCAGCGATCAACGGTCAACGCGTGCGCGTGGTCGGCGTGAGCAGCGGATTGCGCGCATTGGGTGGCGTGAACATCGTCGCGTCGCTGGAGACGGCCCGCGTGTTGGATATCGATCCAGAAGATGCCGGCATGATGACCTACTTCGTCGCGAAGCTGCGCGATCCGTCCAACGCACGGATAGTCGCCAAGCGGCTTAGCGGGTCCGATGCGTTCGGCCCCTATACCGTTTGGACGGCCAAAGAGTTCGCGCGGCAATCCCAAATCTACTGGATGCTCGACACGGGCGCTGGCGCCGGTGTGCTGTTTCTGGCGGGCATTGTGTTTCTGGTTGGCGCGATCATCACCAGTCAAACGCTGATCGCTGCCGTTATCGGCTCGATCCGCGAATACGCCACGTTGAATGCCCTGGGCGTGGGCCGCGGCGCATTGCGTAAGGTGATCATGGAACAGGCGTTCTGGGTGGGCGCGCTGGGCATGGTCTGCAGCATCGTTGTCGGCGTCGCGTTGTTGATCGTTGCGCGCAACCGCAGCGTGCCGATGGAGCTGCATCCGTTTACCGCTGCCGTATGCCTTGTACTGAGCATGGCGTTGGCAATCGTGTCGGGACTGGCCGCGATGCGAATCCTGCGGCGTGCCGATCCTGCAAGTTTGCTGAGGTGACCATGTCGACACCTCACGCCATTTCAAATACGAACGTCTCACTGCAGGCTCTCAGCGTCAGCAAGTCGTTTGTGTCCGGCCGAGTTCATAGCACGGTTCTGCAGAATCTCACTTTGGATGTCTGCGCAAGCGAACTAACGCTGATTTCCGGTCCGTCGGGCTGCGGCAAAAGCACGCTGCTCGCCATTCTCAGCGGCCTGCAACCTGCCGACGGCGGCAGAGTACGCGCCTTGGGGCAGGAACTGAGCGGTCTGAGCATCAACGACCTGGAACGCTTTCGCCTGCAACACACCGGCTTCGTGTTTCAGGGCTTTAACCTGTTTCCTGCGCTCACCGCGCTGGAGCAGGTGGAGTTGCCGTTGAGTTATATGGGTCTTCCCAAAGGTATGGCGCGAAAGCGCGCGGTGGAGTCGCTGGAAGAAGTCGGCCTTGGGCCGCGCATGCGCCTTCGTCCCGCCGAACTTTCCGGTGGCGAAAAGCAACGCGTAGCCATTGCACGTGCACTGGCCAAACAACCCGAACTGCTTTTTGCCGACGAACCGACCAGCGCACTGGATTCGGACAACGGCCAGATCATCATCGACATCCTGCACCGCATTGCCCGCAATCACGGCACCACGGTGTTGTGCGTCAGCCACGACCCTCGCCTGGTCGGCCACGCCGACCGTGTGCTGGCGATGGAAGACGGTCGCATTCTGAGCGACCATGTGCCGCCTGCATCGGCGTCCAAAGCATCCGAGGCCAAGGAGCCTTCTGCATGAATCTGCGCCACCCTCGCCTTCCGCTTGCTCTGCTTGCCGCCGCGCTGCTGGCCGGTTGCTCGCACGATGAAGCACCGGCGACCTCCCAGGCAACGACGCCGGCTTACGTCGCCGTTGCGCGCGGGCGCATCGATATCGAAGGCGGATTGCTCAAGCTGACCATGCCCAGCGAAGGCATTGTGCAAAGCGTAGGTGCTCACGAAGGCGAGCATGTGCAAAAAGGTCAGCTGCTTGCGCAGCTCGATCTTGAGCCCGCAAAGCTGGCACTGGACTCTGCGCTTGCCGAACAACAGCAAGCCAGCGCCCAGGCTTCGGCGCTGGAAGAACGCGTGAAATCCACCGATCTGCGCGCCGCACGCCTGGAACAGGCAGCGCGTGCCGGCGCGGGCGACATACAGAGCGCAGACGACGCTCGGGAAAATGCGCAACAAGTCAAAGCCCAGCTGGACAACGCACGGGCCTCCACAGCGCTCGCATCGCAGAAAGTCGCGGCGGCTCGTTACCAACTCGATCTGCATACCTTGCGTGCGCCTGTCGATGGCCAGATCGTACAGCGCATGGTTCAACCCGGCGCTTCGGTTTCGCCTGCAAGCGGCCCCATCTTTGTGTTTCTGCCTGACTCACCGCGCATTGTACGCGCGGAACTCAACGAGTCCTTCGTCGGTGTCGTACATGAAGGCATGACAGCCGAAGTGGACGACGACAGCGGCAGCGGCCTGGCGCCGTTGAAGGCGCACGTGCTTCGCATTGGCAACGTGTTTGGCGCCAGCACGTTGGAGGACGATCCGCAGGTTCGTGCCAATACGCGTTCGGTGGAATGCGTACTGACGTTTGATCAGCCGCCCGCGACTTCGTTGCGTATTGGTCAGCGCGTGTTGGTGAAGTTCGATCCGAAATAACTGTCGTCATCGACGAGCAGTTTTTAACTCGTCATTCCGGCGAAGGCCGCAATGACGGAGTAGTGAATTTATCGATCGTCGCGTGTCCAAATCAACCCGTCTTTCTCCATAACCGGAAACCGCGCAATCGGCTCATACGCCGGCGGACATGTCGGCATCCCGGTGCGCAGATCGAATCGCGCACCATGGCGCGGGCATTCCACTTCGACCCCGATGATTTCGCCGCCTGCAAGCTCACCGCCGTCGTGCGTGCAGATGTCTTCCACGGCATACAGGTCGCCGTCGACATTGAACACCGCAATCGCCGTATCGCCGTCCCACACCACTTTGAACTCACCGGGTAGCAACTCCGAGCGCGTACCCACTTCCACCCATGTCTCGCTCACGGCGCCGCTCCTGAAAATTCCTTGACGAGTAATTCAAAGCGCAAATCGTCGCGACGCGGAATACCAACGCGTTCATCGCCGTAAGGAAACGGCTTGTATTCGCCGGTACGGCGATAGCCGCGCCGTTCGTACCATGCGATCAATTCGCTGCGCAGGTCGATCACCGTCATGTGCATGGCACGGCAATGCCATGTCTCGCGAGCGATGCGTTCTGCCTCGGCCAAAACGTGTTTTCCGAGCCCACTACCCTGCAACGATGGATCGACGGCGAACATGCCGAAATACGCCGAATCATCGTGCCGCTCGATATGGCAGCATGCACGCAACACACCCTCGACGATTGCCAGCAGGATAAGGCCATGCTCCGGCGACTCCAGTAACGGGGCCACCAGTTCGGCATCGGTGCGACGGCCGTCCAGAAGATCGGACTCGGTGGTCCAGCCGCGCCGGCCGGAGTCGCCGCGATAGGCGGACTCCACCAGCGCAACCACGGCGTCGATGTCAGCTTGCCCGGCGGCGCGGAAAACAGGAGCGATTGCGGTAATCATCTGCCAATGATAATCCGCAACCTGCGCCTTGTCTGGCTAT
>NZ_DATHMR010000055.1:0-5175 GCF_035486915.1 Dyella sp.
GGCGTGAAGGTTACGAAGTCACCGAAGGCTCGGTGATCTTCGAAGGCCGCGACCTGCTGGCGCTGGAGCCGGAAGAGCGCGCCGCTGCCGGCGTGTTCCTGGCCTTCCAGTACCCGGTGGAAATCCCCGGCGTGAACAACACCTACTTCCTGCGCGCCGCGCTCAATGCGCAGCGCAAGCAGCGCGGGGAGCCGGAACTGGACTCCATGCAGTTCCTCAAGCTGGTGCGCGAGAAGCTGAAGATCATGCAGATCTCCGACGAGCTGCTGCATCGCGCCGTCAACGAAGGTTTCTCGGGCGGTGAGAAAAAGCGTAATGAGATTTTCCAGATGGCGGTGCTCGAGCCGAAGCTGGCGATCCTCGACGAAACCGATTCGGGCCTGGATATCGATGCGCTCAAGCAGGTGGCACAGGGTGTCAATACGTTGCGTTCGCCGGATCGCGCTGTCCTTTTGATCACTCACTACCAGCGCTTGCTCGACTACATCGAACCGGATTTCGTGCATGTGCTCGCCGATGGCCGCATTGTCGAAAGCGGCGACAGGACGCTGGCTCTGAAGCTTGAAGAACACGGTTACGCCTGGGTTGCCGATCGCGATCCGCCTCTGGCTTCCGAGGCGCGTGCATGAGTCCGACACCGGCACCGGTTCCGTTTATCGATGGCCTGCGCGACATCGAAAGCGTGCGTTTGGCCGGTAGCGGCCACGCGTGGCTGGATGCGGCACGCCGTGAAAATCTCGAAGCGTTTATCGCGGCAGGATTGCCCGACACGCGCGCCGAGGCGTGGAAATACACAGCACTGCGTGCATTGGGTCAGCGCCGATTTGCGCATGGCGATCCAGGCGCCTTGACCCGCAGCGTTGCTGCGAAGGAACTCGCGCTTCCGGGCGTCGATGGTCCGCGGCTGGTTTTCGTCAACGGTGTTTTCCGTGCGGACCTTTCGCGCCTCGAAACGCTCCCAGCCGGTTTGGTGTTGCAACCCCTTTCGCAGGTGCTGGCCAACGATCCCGAACCGCTGCGTTTTGCCTTGAGTCGTCACTATCGTGAAACGAGCGATGCATTCGCGCGTCTGAATGCGGCGCTGGCGGGCGATGGTGTCGTGCTTCGCGTTCCGGCGGGTGCGCACATCGGCAAGCCTGTGCAGCTGTGCTTTGTCGGGACGCCGGCAGAAGGCGATCTTGCGTGGCATCTGCGCAATGTCATCGAATTGGGCGAGGGCGCGGAGCTCGATCTCGTCGAGCATCACGTGTCCAATATCGCGCACAAGCATCTTGGTACGGTGGTCGCCGATATTGTTCTGCACGACGGTGCACGCCTCCAGCACGCCCTGCTCCAGAACGCCGCCGAAGAAAGCACCTTGATTCGTCGCAGCAGCTTGCATCTCGGTGCCAAGGCGCACGCTGCGCTGCATGTGCTGGAACTTGGCGGTGCACTGGTGCGTCACGACCTGCATGCCGAGCTTCGTGGCGATGAAGCTCGTCTGGATACGCGTGGCGTATTCGTACTGCGTGGCCGTCAGCATATCGATACGCAGTTGTCGATCCGCCATCAGGCACTCCATACCGCGTCGGAGTCGACGTGGCGTGGCGTGGCCGATGAGCGCGCTCACGGCGTGTTCCGTGGCGCCATCGTCGTTGCGCAAGGCGCGGATGGAAGTGATGCGTCTCTCAGCAATAAGAACCTGCTGTTGTCGGGGCTTGCGGAGATCGATACCAAGCCAGAACTCGAAATCTATGCGGACGAAGTGAAAGCCGCGCATGGCGCCACGATAGGTCAGCTCGACGAGCGCGCGTTGTTCTACCTGCGCTCGCGTGGTCTGCCGTACGCCGAAGCGCGCGCGTTGCTTACTGCGGCGTTCTGTCGTTCGGTTTTTGCATCGCTACCCAATGAATCCTTGCGCGAGCACTTCTCTGAAGCGCTGATCGCACACCTGCCGTAAATCGATCCCTCATGAACGCCAAGCCCAATCAGCCTCTCGACTTCGACGTCCAGCGCATACGCGCGGATTTTCCGCTGCTGAGCCGCAAGGTGCATGGCAAGCCGCTGGTGTATTTCGATAACGCCAATACCAGCCAGAAACCGCTGCAGGTGATCGAGGCGGTCGATCGTCACTATCGTGAGCACAATGCGAACGTGGCGCGCGCCGTTCATCAGTTGGGTGAAGAGGCGACCGCTGCTTACGAAGGTGCGCGCGACAAGCTCGCGGCGTGGATCAACGCTGCCTCACGCAACGACATCGTGCTTACCTCCGGTACCACGCAGTCGATGAATACAGTGGCTTACAGCTTCGCGTTGCCGCGCCTGAAGCAGGGCGATGTGATTCTCACCACGGTGATGGAGCATCACGCCAATATCGTGCCGTGGCAGCTTGTCGCGGCACGCGCAGGTGCAACTGTGAAAGCCGCACCGATCGATGAGCGCGGCGAGCTTATCCTCGAAAAGTTTTTTGAAATGCTCACGCCGGACGTGAAGCTGGCCTGCGTGACGCACGTTTCCAACGTGCTCGGTACGGTCAACCCCGTGCGCGAGATTGCGCGCGAATGCCGCCGGCGCGGTATCCCGCTGCTGGTGGATGGTTCGCAGGCGTTGCCGCATCGGCCTGTCGACGTACAGGCCCTCGGCTGCGATTTTTACGCATTCACCGGCCACAAAATGCTGGCGCCGACCGGCACAGGCGGCTTATGGGCCAAGCGCGAGCATCTGCAATCCATGCCGCCGTTCTTTGGCGGCGGCGAAATGATTCGCGAAGTGCGCTTCGACGGCACCACCTTCGCCGAGCCGCCGCATAAATTCGAAGCCGGCACGCCGAACATTGCCGGATTCGCGGGCGTAGGTGCCGCCATCGACTATGTGCAGTCGATCGGCTTCGACGCCATTCGGGCATGGGAGCACGACTTGCTGGTTTACGCCACCGAACGCCTGCGTGAGATTCCAGGGCTGCGCATTTTTGGCGAAGCGGCGGAAAAGGAGCCGGTGATTTCCTTCCTTATCGAAGGTGCGCAGGCGACCGACATGGCCACCTTGCTCGATCTCGAGGGAGTGGCTGTTCGCTCCGGCCACCACTGCGCGCATCCGCTGATGCAGTTCTACGGTGTTCCCGCCACGCTGCGCGCATCGCTTGCGTTCTATAACACGCGCGAAGAAGTCGATGCTTTCATCACGGCGTTGCTTAAGGTCCGAAAGCTGTTGATGTGACGAACCGTGGTTGCTCAGTGTGCGGTTCGTTCCCGTGCATCGAGCAGCCTGCCGATGAGATTGAATACAAGCAGGCAGGCGACGAGCACCACGATCCATTTATTCGCCATCGCACGCAACGGCAACGTGGATTGAGCAAGCTTCAACCAATCTGTGCCGAAATGCATTACCAGACCCGCTAGCATCGCCATCAAGACGCCGCATAGCGTCCAGCTAAGCACTAGTTCCAAGTACATATTGGCGGACGCGCGTCGCCGCGCATGCTCGGCGACGTGGTGGGCAAAGTCGGTTGGAAGGCTTTCATTGGGCGGTTGACGCAATGCGCGCGCGATCGCGTCGTAAGGTGTCGATGTTGCATCGCCCGGTTGGGCTCCAAGGCGCCCCGCTTCGGCGGCCCTTTCCTGCATCAGCCATTCGCGTTCTTCGGCTTCGTTGCGTGGCGGTTGCGGTGTGTGGTTCATGGCAGGACTCCATGCGCGGATTCGAGCACTTCGCGCAAGTGTAGACGCGTGCGAAACAGATGGCTTTTGATTGTGCCGATGGCGAGGCCGGTGATGGCGGCGATGTCGCCGATCGGCAATTCGTCCAGATGATAGAGCGTGAGTACCGTGCGCTGCAGCGGCGGTAAGGTTTCGATGGCTGCATGCAGGCGTACGGCCATGTCGCGGTCAGCATAGGCGGCCTCCAGGTCGAAGCCGTCGCTTACGTTCTCGACCAGGGGAGGCAGATCGTCGCCCTGGACGGTTTCGAAAACGGCGATGCGCTTGCGTTCCAGATGACGCAGCGCGATGTTGTAGGCGATACGTCCGATCCACGACTTCAGTGCACTTTCGTAGCGGTATTGATGCAGGGTGCGATGTACGCGCAAGAACGTGTCCTGGCACAGGTCGCGTGCATCCTCTGGGTGACGGACCATGCGGTAGATGATGTGCCAGCACAGATCCTGATGCTCGCGCACGAGCCGTTCGAACGCGCCGGGCGCATTCGCCAGAACGGCTTCAACCAATGGACGGTCCGTGGAATGGCTCATGCAGCATCGGGTTCCCTGATACCTTACAGATACAGGCAAGACGAATTCGGTTGCAATGAGGCAGCTGCAACCGGGCAAAGGATAGCTGTATCTATATCCCTGAAAGCGCCAATACCGGTGCATGCTGACTCGGGAGAAGTCGATGGATAAGGGAACGGTTATTCCGGTTTTGTTGTTTCTATGCGTAACGTTCGGCGTGACCTACGTGATCAAATTGCTGGTCGATGCCCGTGTGCGTATCAAGATGTTGCAAGCATCCGAGTCGAAGGAACTCATCGAATCGGTAATACGCGGTGACGACCACCGCGGGCGCATGAGCTCGCTGCGCTGGGGACTGCTGCTGCTGCTCGGAGGACTGGGCTTCGCAATCATTCAATGGGCAGGCTGGACCGATATCACACCCGGCGCACTCGCTGTTCTGCTCTGCGCATTTGGATTGAGCAACCTCATTTATTTCTTCGCCGCGCGACGCATCACACCCTAGTTAATGCGTCTGCTGCCCGGCATCTTCGCCGGGCTTTTCCCCCGTATTGTTGAGTCAGGCAACAACGGTGGCATGTCCTCATGCCGCCTGGGGATTCCTGCGCTCTTTTTCTGGAGAACGCTATGCATCTGCGATGGATAACCCTAGGTTTGCTGTGCATTCCAGGTCTTGCGATGGCGCAATCGGTTCATCGCTTCAAACTCTTTAACGACATGTCGAGCCGGATTGTGTCGTTTACTGTGTCGCCAGCTGGCAGCGGGTCTGGAACGAAGCTGGATTTGGACGACCCAGAGCAGCCATTCAAATACGGAGCGGCGATGATGATTGATGTGCACGGTGGCTATGGTTGCTTGTTCGATCTTCAGACGCGACTTTCGAACGGAGAGCGGGTCACGACGCGCAATGTCAATCTGTGCACCATCCAGGTTTATCGACCTGGTTTGCGCATCGACAGCGTGCATTTTGG
>NZ_DATHMR010000056.1:0-7956 GCF_035486915.1 Dyella sp.
GGTGAGGAGTGTCAGGCGTTGAGGGGTGTCAGGTGTTCCGCCGCGAGCGGCGAGCGCGAAAGCTCAAACGCTCACTTGCTCACTTGCGGCGGCGTCAGTTCAATCTGATAAATCTGCGGCCAACGCTTGCCAGTGACGAACAAGCGGTCTTGCTTGGCGTCATACGCAATGCCATTAAGCACATCGTTCTGCGGATCGGGTGTGTCTTCCGCTTTGGGAGCGAGGCCCGTCAGATCGATCCATCCCACGACATGACCAGTCTTCGGATCAATCCGCGCAATGCGATTGGTCAGCCAAACATTCGCGTAAATCTGACCCTTCACCCACTCGATTTCATTGAGGTTGGCGACTGGCGCGCCATCAGCGGTAACGTCGATCTGGCCGATCTGCTTGAGCGTATCGGGGTCGAGCACGCGTATCGTCGGCGTGCCGTCGCTCATCAGAATGTGATGGCCGTCTTCGGTGAGCGCCCAGCCTTCCCCGGGATAGTCAAACGTGCCCTGTTGCTTGAACGTTTTCAGGTCGTAGATGTAACCGCGATGCGACTGCCAGGTCAGCTCAAGCAGCTTGTTTTTCCATGCCACGATACCTTCGCCGTAATCCGGCGGCGGTAGGATCGCGCGTTGTAATACTTCGCCGGTCTTCATGTCGACCTTACGCACTGTTGATTGTCCTACTGTTCCGGTGCCTTCGTAGAAGGAGCCGTTGAGGTAGAAGAAACCTTCCGTATAAGCACCTGTGTCGTGCGGATAGGTGTGCAGCACTTTGTAGCCGTACACAGGAATCTCCGCTTGCGCAGACGAAAAACCAGCGCAGCAGAGCGCAACGAGGGCGAGTAGGGGGGCGAGTCGTTTCATAGCGCCGGATCATCCCATGTCCGGCACACCTCGTCAGCTAGGCTTTTTTGCGAAGCGTGGCGTGTCGCATGAAATCGCGGCCGAAAAGCCGCGTTTGCGGCAGGCAGCCGGCCTCGACCTTGCCTACGCACCGCCAACCGTTGCCATAGCGAAAAAGCAGGGCAGGAGGTAAGTTTCAAGCAAGGGGTCGATAGGACAGTAGGCGGTCACTCCCCGTAACCCACCTCAAGAGCGCCGATTCGCGCCGCACATGTCAAAACCCATCCGCCCGCTTGTGATTCGCTTCGGTCGCGTTGGCGACATGATCCTGCTGCAACCTTTGTTGCGCCGATTGCATGCGCGCTACGGGCAGCCTTGCCAGCTTCTCGGTATCGGCAAACATTCGCTCGAACTCTATCGCAAGCAGCCGGATGTAGCGCGGGTGATGAGCCTGCTGTCGCATCACCGCCCGTTTGCACTCAGCCCCGAACAATGGCGCGTTGTGCGCGCACTACGACGCATGGGTGACGTGCCCGTTTATGTCAGCGAGCCGCAAGCGGGTTCGCTTGCGCGCATTCGCTTGCTACTGAAACTGGCCGACATCCCGGAAGATCATTGCGTTTTCCTCAACGACGTTGCGCTACCCGAAGCAGGGCACTGGATCGAACACCTGCTGACGTTGGCGGACACCACGCCACCCGCATTTCGCGATCGATTCGAACACGTCACTTCGACAAGCAGTCATGTGCCAGCCTTCGAAATCACCGCGCAGGATCGCGCCGATTGCGATCAATGGCTCGCTGCACGCGGATTGTCAGATCATCCGCTCGTACTAATGCAACCCGCGAACAAACGCACGATGCGCTGGAACGGCGTGCGCAAGGCGAGCGACGACGACAAGTCGTGGCCGATCGACAATTGGGCGAAAGTGGTTGCTGCGATTCACGCAAACCTTCCGGATGCGCGCATTTTGCTGTGCGGTTCACCCGCGGAAGCAAAATATCTTGAAGGTATTCGTACGAGCATGGCGCAGCCGAATGTGGAAGTCGTCGCCAGAGAATTGCCGCTTCCACGCTTGAGAGCGTTGCTTGCCGTCGCGCACAGCATGATTTCCGTGGACACAGGGCCCGCGCATCTCGCTGCCGCGGTGGGTTGCCCGTTGGTCGTGATGTTCGGTTCGGTAGCGCCCAGTCATTGGACGCCGAGGGCGAGTACGCCCGAGGCGGTGCATGTGCTGGGCGGTCCGCCGCGCAGCCGACGCGTCGATACCATCACGCCGGACGAAGTGATCGAAGCGTGGCACGGATTGCCGCCACGCACGGCAACGACATTGCAAACAAGTCACGTCGACGCATCGGCGTGAGGCACGGTTTAGTCATCCGCCATGCGGATGACGTGCTGATTACTGATCGGACGGTTGCGCAGGCTGGCGCAACGTCTGTCGCACGCTGGGAATCGCGCCGCCACGTGCTGCCAATTCGTGTGCGATGTCGATAAAGCCAAGATGTCGCGCCACATCCGCCGCGGTGCGCCCAAACGCATCGGCCGCGTTGCGATCCGCGCCGCGCGTAAGCAGCACGCGAGCGGGCGGCAACAGCGCATGCATGGCGCAGGCATGTAGTGCTGTCACGCCGCGCTGATCGGCATGCTCGATGCGTGCACCGGCATCGAGCAACACAGGTAGTAGTGCGCCGATATGCGTTGGATCGCACGGGCTACCCGGACGCAGGTGAGCGCCGAGCAGCAGCAACAGCGGTGTTTTGCCTTCCGTGTCGGCGAGATTCAGATCGGCTTGGCGCTTGAGCAATGCATCGAAGAGACGTCGTGCGCGCAGGCTGTCGTTTTGCTCGAAGCCAAATTGCGACGCGGCGTGCAGTGCACTGTGCCCACGCGCATCGACCGCATTGGGATCGGCACCGGCTTCGAGCAATTGCTCGGCAATCTCCGGATATCCCTGCACGGCGGCAACCATCAGCGCCGTGGCATCGCCCGGCAAGCGTTGATCGACCGCGGCGCCCCGTTCAAGCAACAAGGCGACAAGCGGTTCGCGACGCGCAGCCACCGCGGCGGCGAGTGCTGTCATTCCGTTACTTGCGCTGACCCCGACATCGGCATGCGCATCGATCAATGCGGTGGCGATATCGCGATGACCTGCGCCGCACGCGTGCAGAAGTGCAGTGGCACCTTGCGTGTCGCGAGCATCGGCATCGAAACTCAGTTCGAGCAAACGCTGCACGGCAATGCCCGCTCCCTGTTTGGTGGCTTGAATCAGGTCGTCAGCACGTAGCGGGCGGCGTGGGCGTTCCCAGCCGTTCCAGTCGAGCCAGCGTTCCAGTTCCGGATGTTCGAGTGCCAGACCCAGCGGCGTTTCGCCATTTGCATCGACCGCTTCGGCATCCGCGCCATGCGCCACAAGTGCACGCACAAGCGGCAATGCATCCACGCCGTGTTCGAGTGCAGCAAACAAGGGCGTGCGTCCGCTGCTGTCGCGACAATTGGGATCGCAGCCGCGCGCGAGCAGCGCTTGCAGCAGCGCAGGCTGATTGTTGTTGGCGGCGAGATGCAGCGGCGTCCGCTCGCGTTCGTCGGTGCCAAACGGATCGGCACCCCGTTCGAGCATCGCCAGCGGCAATGAAACGGCTTGCGGTGCGGCATGCAGACGTCCCAGCGCTTGTGCCAATAGACCTGCGCCGGCGGGGCTTGCGCCTGCATCGAGCAGATCGTCGATCGCTTCGGCGCTTTGCGGAAGCAGCGGAAGCAATGCGTCAAACAGACGACGTCCCAGCGGCGGCAGGGTGGGCAGATCGCTGTCGAGATCGTCAATCAGTTGCGGTTGCAAACGTGCCTCGGCTTGCAGGCCGTGGTCGAGCAACCACTGCCGCGCCGAGCGCAGACCCGGTTCGGCCAGTTCCAGATAAAGCTGTGCCAGTTGCGTCTGCGACCAATCGCGCACGCGTGCCGTAAAACTGGAAACGATCGCCCAATGTCCGAAGCGCAACGCGTCCAACAGATGTGCGGGTGTGTCCGCACCTTCGGAGATGGTGTCTAGGTTGAGGCTGGCTGGCAGCGGCGTATCCGGATCGAGCAACGCAACCAGATCCCAGCGCCCGCTGGCGGCTGCGTGATCGAGTGCGCTGCGGCCATCGGGGCCCGGTGTTTTCGGTTCTGCGCCCAGCGCGATCAGTGTGCGTACCGTTTCGGCCTTGGCGTGCGGGGATTGGCAGGCGAGCGTGAGTGCATCGCGGCCGTGATGATCGCGCGCCTGTGCATCGGCATGCGCTTGGGCCAGCAATTGCACGATGCCGTCGGCGCCGGCGCGCGCGGCTTCCATCAGCGCCGTGCTGCCGTGGCGATCGACCAGATTCACATCGGCGTTCGAGGCGCGCAGTGTGCGTGCGATCTGTTCGTGTCCTTCCGCGGCAGCGACCATCAATGCGCTGCGCTGCTTGGCATCGACACCGTTCACTGCAGCGCGATGCTTGAGCAGCATTTTCACGCCAGTCTTGTCGTCGTCCGTGATGCCTGATGCAGCCACCAGCGCAGGTTCGCCCTGGGCTGGCGACGTCTTTGCGCCGCGCTCCAGCAGAAATTCCACCAACGGCCAATTGGCCGCGCGGCATGCGATGGATAAAGGCGAAGCGCCCGTGTTGTTGACTGCATCCACCGATGCGCCCGCGTCCAGCAGCATCGCCGCAACGGTAGGTTCGCCCGTGAGCACGGCGCCGTGCAGTGCTGTATTGCCATCGGTATCCGCCACCAGCGGGCTGGCGCCGTTGGCCAGTAGTGTCATCACGGCGTCGGGGCGGCCGTGCCAGCTGTCGCGCGTGGCGGCCAGCAAAGGTGTGAGTCCGCCGCTGGCGCGATTGACGTCCGCGCCTTTGATAATGAGCGCGCGCAACAACTGCGGATCGGGCAGCAGCGCGGCGAGCATCAACACCGGGCGCTGATCGCGGTCGCCGGCTTCGGGGCTTGTGTTGGGATCTGCACCGGCTTCGACCAAGGCCAGCGCGCGCGCGACGTCGCCTTGACGTGTCGCGGCGAGCAACGCTTCGGCTTGTTCGGGCGTACCGGCGATACGTTCTTTTTCACTCAACGTGGGAGCGACGGCTGCGACGATTGATGCCGTCGTCTTGCGCGACGCGTTCTGACGACGCGGACGACCTTCGCTCAACATGACGCGCAACGTGCGGTTGGCGATCACCAGGCAACCGACAGGCATCACGATCACGGCGTAAAGCACCAGCGCCGCGGTGCGCATTTCCGAGGGAAGAATGCCGTAAAGACCGCTCAGCGCAATCGCCGCAAAGGAAAGAATGAGCAGCGACAGTGCGCTCGGTAGAAAATGACTGAAGAAATGTTCTTCGCGCGACAGGTGACGACCGAACGCCACGCTACGCGCCGTCGCGGTAAACAGCCATGAGCCTTCGTGCTTACCATGTGCGGGGTAAGCGTCATCCCAGACAAAAACCAGCGCGAATGCCGGCCAAAGACGCCATAACACCATCAACGCCACGACCAGCGCCGCCGCCAGCAGCAGGCTCGCACCCAGTGTCGGGTGCTGACTGAACAGCAGCATCGGCCACGCAATCAGCAGGAACACCAGCGCCACATAGCAGGTGAACATGGCCAGATGCGCGCCGCCACGACGAACGACAGTGCTTATGAAATCCGGTTCCGGATCGAAGCCGATGGCGTGACAAACCGCCGCCATTGTCAGCGTGTTGGCTAGGAGCAGGGGTATCAGCGTCAACGGATGCGCGCCGATCGCCGCGGAAATACCCGCAACGATCAGTCCAGGTGCAAACCAGATGAGAGAAGTGAGGAACGACGATGAGCGGCGCGATTTGATTGGTGGCATGTCAGCAGTATAGAAACCCGAAGCGCGTTAGACGGTAATCACTTGTTAACAAGCGTTCGTCATCGTCTATTCGTCCTGGCGTTTGGGCATGGATGTTGGCTCGCCTGCAGCAGCGACTGTCTCCTGCGGAGGCAACTGCAGATGCCAGCCCTGCGTTCGAAGATTTTCGAGCACTGCTTCGACGTTCTCGCGAGGAAGGCTGCGTTCGGGCTCCAGTTCCACTTCGAGCACGAAGCGAAGGTCGCCCAGCAGCATCACGAGTGTGGCGGGAAGTATCTCGAAGTTGTCCCGCCTGGCTAGCCACAGGTACGTGTCGGCCTTGCGCTGGCTGGCGTAGACAAAACAGTGCATGAGGGTGTCCGGGTGACCTGTAATTTCGAAGGTTAACAGCACCGGCCGCCAGCGTCGCCCGTGGGTTTTGCTGCGCTCTTGCAGGCCCATAAGCGTTTACGCCGTGTCTATTGCTGCGACCGCACTTGCATGGCCCGACCCGAGTCGGCACAGTGCCCGCCTGGGGTATCAAACGCGCGTATGAAATTTTGGCGGAAGGCTGCCCCGGCTACGACCCGAGCTGTCAACAAAAAAGCAGGAGCAACCGATGCATACATTCATCCGCAACACCTTCAGGGGTGCCCGTCCGCTCGCATTGGCTGGACTCGGTCTGGCCATCGCTAGCGCGCTAGTTACTCCGCAAACCGCCCATGCCAGCTCCTTCCAGCTAAAGGAAGACGACGCGCAGGCGATGGGCCGTGCTTACGCAGGTTCCGATTCCGCCGGTGGCGATGTTGCCGTCGTGGCCAATGCCCCGGCAGCCATGAGCCTGCTGCAAGGTACCTATTTCGAAGCGGACGTCACCGCCATCAACTTCGGCGCGACCTTCAATGGCAGCGCGCACGACGTCCTGGGCCAACCCATCGGCGGTAACAACGGCGGCAACGCCGGTACCACCATGCCGGTGCCCGCGTTCTTCTTCGAAACCCAGCTGAACGACAAGTGGCACGTCGGTGCGGGCTTCTCCGTGCCGTTCGGCTTCAAGACGCAGTACGACAACAACTGGGTAGGCCGTTACAACGCGATCGAATCGAAGTTCGAATCGCTGGATGGCACGCTCTCGGCTTCGTACAACGTCACCGACAACCTGGCCATCGGCGCCAGCGCCATCGCTCAGCGCACCAGCGCGACGTTGACCAACGCTATCAACACCTCCAGTGCTGCCGTGCTCGCTGGCGCTCAGCAAGCTGCCGCGCAATTGGGTCAGCCACTTACCCCGCAGCTCCTGAAGGCCTTGGCCCCCACGCTGACCTCCGAGATCTACCCCCTGGTTCCGCCCGGTAGCGACGGTTACGCACATATCCAGGGCAGTTCCTGGGCATGGGGCTATCAGGTGGGTGCACTGTGGACGATCGATCCTCAGGATCGCATCGACTTCAACTATCACTCCAAGATCAGCCATCGCCTGACCGGCTCGGCCGATTTCACCATCCCTGCCAACTTCGCCTACCTGCTCGCGTCAACGGGCCAGAGTCAGCTGTTCCAGAACACCCAGGGTACGGCCGATTTCACCACGCCCGCTACGGCTGCCATCAGCTACTGGCATCAGGAAGATAAGTTCGGTTTCGGCGCGGATGTCGACTACACCGAATGGGATGTTTTCAAGAACCTGACGGTGAATTACGCCAATCCGGCACAGCCCCCCACCACGCAGGCGTTCGATTGGCACAACTCCTGGTACACCTCGTTCGGTGGCGAGTACTACCTGACCGATCAGTTCACGGTGCGCGGCGGTATCGGTTTCGATACCACACCAACCTCCGCTCCGACCCGCGAGGCACGCGTGCCGGATGAAACCCGCAAGCTGCTCTCGTTCGGTATTGGCTACAAGGCGACCGAGCACTTCTCGATCAACGCATCGTATGCACACATTTTCGTGAACCGTGCAGTGGTCGCCAACGACGTGAGTGCCACGGAAGATGTGTTGACCGGCACCTACGACGACTATGGCAACCTGTTTGCTCTGTCGGCGATCTACAAGTTCTAAGTGTTTCACGTTTAAAAACCTCCCCGCTTCGGCGGGGAGGTTTTTATTTGCCTATGAAAATCCCGGGATGCATCACACATGCGCGGCCGTTCTTCCTCGCGCCGCTGCCGGGGTGCGGTCGTTCTGATATAAACAGACTTCCGGATGCCAGCCATGACGGCGTATGTGATGCCCCAGAACGATTCCGTACGTCATCAAATCCGCGACGTCGTTGTTCCGTTGAT
>NZ_DATHMR010000057.1:0-51690 GCF_035486915.1 Dyella sp.
CAATCTGAGCGGCACTCGGGTGTACGACGGACAAACCGATGCGGACGCCAGCTTGTTCAGTAACGGTGGTCTGGTGACAGGCGTTAACGGTCAGACGCTCAATTTGAACGGCACGGGTTCGGTAATCAGCAAGAACGTCGGTACGTACACCGGAACGGGTCAGTTCAACTTAGGCGGCTTGTCGCTTTCCGACGGAACCGGCCTGGCCAGCAACTACACGCTGATCGGTGGCACCGACACGCTGTCCATCACGCCGCTCGCTATTACGGTGGATGCAACGGGTAATAACAAGGTCTATGACGGCACCACCACAGCAACGGTAGGACTCGGCAGCAGCGGCGTTCTCGCGGGTGATCAGGTCACCTTCAATGACGGCTCTGCGAACTTCAGCACGTCTAATGCTGGCAACGGTATTTCCATCGGCGTGTCCGGCATTACCGGTAGCGGTGCGGATGCGGGTAACTACATCTTCAATACGACCACGACGACCACGGCGAACATCACGCCAGCCGTTATCAATCTGAGTGGCACGCGTGTGTACGACGGGCAGACCGATGCAAATGCCAACTTGTTTGGCAATAACGGTGTCCTTATGGGTGTCAACGGCCAAACGCTGAATTTGAGCGGTTCGGGTTCGGTCGCGAGCAAGAACGTCGGCACATATTCGGGAGCGGGGCAGTTCACCGTCGGTGGGTTGACGCTTTCCGATGGCAGCGGTTTGGCCAGCAACTACACGCTGATCGGTGGCACCGATGCGCTTTCTATTACGCCGCTGTCGATCACGATTAGCGCCACCGGTACGAGCCGTCCCTACAACGGCAAGGTTGGCGACACCGTTACGCTGGGCAGCACCGGTGTGTTGAGCGGCGATCAGGTGGGCTTCGTCGATACATCATCGAACTTCAACAATCCGTACGTGGGTAACAACAAGCCGGTGACGGTTTCGGGCATCAGCTTGACCGGACCGGATGCGGGTAACTACATCGTCGCTGACCCTGTCACGACGACCGATGCCAACATCACAGGCGTGGGTTACGCGGGAACGGGTATCGACGGTGGATGGATCGCCCAGATGCAGTCCACGCTGTATCCGGCATCGCTCGCCACGCCTTACGGCTCGGCAGCATCGGATACGGTGGGCGTCTATATCGGTAACCACAAGCTGCAGCACAAGCCGATCGAGCGCAATCGTATTCGTTCGGACTTCCATTCGGGATTCCCGCTGCAGGTGGATGGTGACGGTGTGCGCCTGCCGCTGGATGCATCGCCCTGACAATCAAAACGACCGGGTGCGCTGCGGCGCACCCGGCAGCCCCATTCTTGCCGGACTGTTTACTCATGACCTCCATGCAGCGCATTCCCCGATTTTCTTCGCTCGCCCTCGCACTTTCATTGGCTTTGAGCAGTCATGCGCTTTACGCGCAAACGCATAGTGTGACGCCTCCCACCAACAGCGGTCAGATTTTGCAGCAGGTGCAGCCGCAGACGCAGGTGCCTTCATCGAATCTCAATCTGCAAATGCAGACGCCGAACAAGCCGCGCTCGACGAGTACGGCCAGCTTCTATGTGCGTCGCATCGATATCAGCGGCAACACGTTGCTCTCGACCGAACGTTTGCATGCCTTGATCGCATCGGGTGAGGGCCGCAATCTGACGCTAAATGATCTGGACGATCTCGCCGACCGCATAACGGGGGCCTATCGCGCGCATGGGTATCCGCTCGATTCGGCCTATGTGCCGCAGCAGACTGTGCAGGATGGCGTGGTACGCATCGCCGTTATTGAGGCACGCTACGGCAAGGTGACGTTGCAGAACAACAGTGCGGTCTCCAACTACCCGCTCAATGCAACGTTGTCGCCGCTGCAATCGGGTCAGTCGGTGACCGACTACACACTGGAGCGCAGTCTGTTACTGCTGACCGATATCCCGGGTGCATTGGTTAGTTCAGTCGTCAGTCCGGGTGAAGCGGTGGGGACGTCCGATCTGACGGTGAACGTGACATCCGCGCCTCGTTATACCGGCACATTAGGTCTGGATGACTACGGCAACAGTTATACCGATCGCGTGCGCTTGAGCGGCACGTTCGACGTGAACGGCCTTTTCCATCAAGGCGACCTGCTGGATTTCAGTGGCGTCACCTCTGGCGGCGGCATGGACTACGGGCGCCTCAGCTATCGCTATTTACTGGATGGGCAGGGCACCACGCTAGGTTTGGCCGTTTCGGGTCTCAGCTACAAGCTTGGCAACGGTCTGCAGGATCTTCATGCGCACGGCACGGCAACCACGCAGAGCGTGAATCTCTCCCAGCCGTTTATTCGCAACACGGCAGGCAATCTGTACGCGCAGGTGGAATACGATCACAAGCGTTTGCACGACAACATCGATATCGTCGGCATCCAAACCGATCGCCATTCCGATAGCTGGACGCTCACCGTCGCGGGGGACCAGCGCGATTCGACCGGCGTGACGAACTTCAATATCAGCGGTACTTACGGACATCTTTATCTGGACAACTTCCAGACGCTGTTCTTCGACTATTTCGGTGCACGCACGGCGGGCACGTACACCAAATGGGATTATTCTGTTTCGCGATTGCAGCAGCTCGATACGACCAACGCGCTCTATTTCGGTTTCTCCGGCCAACTCGCCAACAAGAATTTGGATACGTCCGAGCAGTTCTATCTCGGCGGCCCGAACACCGTGCGCGGTTACGACGTCGGTGTTGTTTCGGGTGCAGAAGGTAATCTCGCCACGATCGAATACCGTCACGATTTCACGTTTTCGCTGATGCCCGGTCCGTGGCAGGCGTCGATATTCGCCGATAGCGGGCATATCGAGGCTTATAAGAATCCCTTTCTGCCCGGGACAAATTCAGCGCGTTTGAACAGCGTTGGCGTGGGCCTTCACTGGACGGCGCCGAACGAATGGTTGCTTAGCACGAGTATCGCCAAACCGGTGGGTAATACACCCCAGTTGGTAGGTCCGAACGTGAGCACGTCGACGCGTTTCTGGTTCCAGGTTCAGAAAGGCTTTTATTGAGCGCGCAAGACGCTCTGATTCAGCGTAACGGAGGTGAGTCGCGCGAGAAGGGCGACTCACCTCACATCGCTGAAAGAATCCAGCATTAAATTCACTGGGTTTCTCTTTTTTTGCAATGCATGTTCATCAATGTGAATAATGTGTTTGGACGTCTAAATTCCTTGTTATTTTCAAATTCTTGGGTCTAGAATCCGACTGTGGATTTTAGATTAGCGCTGTAAGCCAGCGTCACTAATTCAGTTTTGTGAGAAGCCGTGTAGGGGGCATGGCCGGACGGCCCTGCATCGCCTGCAACGTTGGCATGCCGTGGCTACCTCGTCATTGAGGGAACCCTAATGGCACCAGTGGGCTGGCTCCCCACGCTGTTCACACGCAAGGATGCGCGCTGGCAGGAGCAATCCGCCGGCCACGCGGACGCTATGCCCTGCGATGTGCCTCTTCACGTCAATGCGACACTCCTCAGGCGCTTGCGCCGTCTTTTGAGCGATCTAAGCCGATCGCTTTCGTCTCGACCGTCACATGAAGCTTTGCTGTTACCGGACCGTGGCAACGCGAGCCCTCTGCCTGCACGCGTGCTTCGGAGTCATCCATGCATCGGTGCATCGAGTCATGAACCATATCTATCGACTGTGTTGGAACCGTACCAGCGCGCAGTGGATCGTCGCGTCTGAGCTGGCGAAGAATGATGCGCGTGCGCCGATGTCGCGCAAGCGAACGATCGGCCAGCGTGGATTGATGCTGTCAGTGCTGGCAGCGTCGCTGTTTGCCGCGAGCGTGGTTTACGCCGGCGGCGGTCCATTAGGTGGTCAGATAACCTCCGGTTCCGGCCAGATCCAGCAGCTGGGCAACACGACGATCATCCAGCAAAGCAGTCCGACGCTGACGCTGAACTGGCAGAGTTTCAACATTGCACCGAATCAGACAGTCGATTTCGTGCAGCCGGGTAGCAGCTCGATTGCGGTGAATCGCATCTTCAGCAGTACGCCAAGCGAGATCTACGGGCATCTCGATGCGAATGGGCAGGTGTGGCTGATCAACCCCAACGGCGTTCTGTTCGGGCAGGGCGCGCAAGTGAATGTCGGTGGCTTGGTCGCCTCGACGCTTGATGTGGATGACAACGCGCTGTCGTCCAATACCCGCACGTTCAGCGGCAACGGCACGGGCAGCATTGTAAACCGGGGCACGATTACGGCTGCCAAAGGTGGCTATGTTGCGTTGCTTGGCAACAATGTTTCCAATCAGGGCGTGGTCAGCGCGCAGCTTGGCACCGTGGCGTTAGGTGGTGGGAGCGCCATCACGCTGACATTCGCGGGCGATCAACTGCTGCATGTGCAAGTCGATCAGAGCACATTGAACAATCTGGCGGAAAACCGCGAATTGATCGAGGCCAATGGCGGCTACGTGATCATGACAGCGGGTGCCAAGAACGCGATTTTGGCCAGCGCGGTCAACAACACCGGCATCATTCAAGCGCAGACCGTCGAAAACCATAACGGTGTCATCACGTTGGTGGGCGGCATGGAAGCGGGTACGGTCAACGTCGGCGGCACACTGGATGCGAGTGCGCCGAGCGGTGGCAGCGGTGGCTCCATCGAAACATCCGCAGCTAATTTCAATCTTGCGAGTAACGCAAAGATTACAGCGGCAGCACCTCACGGAACCGCCGGCACGTGGCTTGTCGATCCGACTGATCTGACTATCGATGCCGCGTCTGCGACAACGATCGACAACACACTCAACGGCGGTACCAGCGTCACCGAACAAACTACGGCGACGGGTGCAAGCGGCATCGGTGTGCAGTCGGCGGGTGCGGGCGATATCGATGTTAATGCACCGATCAGCTGGACGAACTCAGCCGCCAATCTTTCGCTACTGGCGTATCACGCCGTGAATGTCGCTGCGTCGGTGAGCGGCGCTGGCAAGATTACGATGGTCGCCAATGGTGCGAATCTGACGATCGCATCGGGCGCCACGATTACCAGTGCTGCAGGTGTCACGCTCGCGACCGCGGCGAATTTCGTCAACGACTCCACTGGTACCGCAGTTAGTACGGGAACATCGTCACCTTGGCTGATTTATTCGACGAATCCGACCTTGGATACGACCGGCGGCCTTACGCCTTCTTTCGTGCAGTACAACGCCCCTTATCAAACCGCAGCGATTGGAACGGGTAACGGCTTCCTCTACAGCCTGGCGCCGGTTCTGCGCATTACGGGTCTGACGGGCACCGTGAGCAAGATCTATGACGGCACGACGGTAGCTACGCTTGCCGGTTCCAATTTCACGACGACGGGATTGGTAAACGGCAATGTGATTTCGACAGCGACAGGTGCCTATGCGACGTCAAACGCGGGTACGAACATCTCTGTGACTGGACCAAGCTCCATATCCAACATCGCCGTCACCACGTCCGGTGGCTTGCCTGCTTACGGTTACACGCTGTCCGGCGCGACGCCCAGCGCCGCGGTCGGCACGATTACGCCCAAGCAGCTGACCGCTACGGTCTCCAATGATCCGACCAAGGTTTACAACGGCACGACGAGCACGACAGCGATTGCGGTGGATTACAGCATCGCGGGATTCGTTGCAGGGCAGGGAGCGGTCGTCAACACCAATAACGTACCGTCTGCGTTTGCCTCGCCTACGGCGGGAACGGAAACCATTACCGCGACGCTCGCATCGACGAATTTCACCGCCAATGTCGGCACGACTCTCAGCAATTACATTCTGCCGACATCGGCCACCGGACCCGGCACCATCACCCCGGCCCCGTTGTTGATCAGCGGCGTGCTAGCCAACAACAAGGTTTACAACGGCACGACATTGGGCACGCTCAACAGCAGCAACGCCAGTCTGTACGGCATCATTTCGGGCGATGCTGGCAATGTCACCCTGGTGACATCCGGTGCGGCCGGTACATTCAGTCAGTCTAATGTGGGCAATGGTCTTGCGGTGACGGCGGGTGGATACACGCTCACGGGAAGCAAGGCTATCGACTATATGCTGACGCAGCCTCAAGGCCTCAGCGCAAACATCACGCCGGCAGCGCTGACTGTTTCCGGCGTCATCGCCAACAACAAAGTCTATGACGCGACCACGTCAGATACCTTGAACCTTACCAACGCCACGCTCAGCGGCCTTGTTGCCGGTGACAACGTGACGCTTTCGGATACCGGTGCCGCAGGGACGTTCAATCAATCGAACGTTGGCAACAATCTGGCGGTGAGCGCCACAGGGTTCAGCATCGGCGGTACCGCGGCGAGCAACTACACGTTCAGCCAACCATCCGGTTTGACTGCCGATATCACTCCTGCGCCGTTGACTGTCACGCTCTCGGGTAATCCAACCAAGATTTACGACGCGACAATCGCCGCGACTGTGCCTAATTCCGATTTCACGGTCAGCGGTTTCGTCGCAGGTCAAAGCGCCACTGTGGTGCAGAATAGTTCGGCTAACTACGCCTCGCCGAATGCCGGCACGAACATTCCAATCACGGTGAACCTTGAGGCATCCGATTTCTCGGCTGCATCGGGCACGTCGCTTTCCAATTACAGTTTCCCTGCATCGGTGACGGGTTCGGGGACGATCAACCCCATCGTGTTGATGGGTTCCATCGTCAACAACCCGACCAAGGTCTACGACGGCACCACGGACGCCACACTCAACAGCGCCAATTATTCGCTTACAGGATTGCTGCCTGGCCAAAGCATTACGGTAACGCAGACCAGCGGTACATACGGTTCGCCAAATGCGGGCGTGGAGCCGGTTAGTGCAACGTTGAGCGCGTCCAATTACTTGGCGGGTTCCGGCACGCTGTTGACCAACTACGTACTGCCAGGCTTGATGAGTGGCTTCGGTACCATTACGCCCGCGCCGATCTCGTTTAGTTTCAGCGCAGCGATCACCGGCAATCCCACCAAGGTGTACGACGGTAACAATGTTGCGACGATTCCCGCCGCCGATTTCACCTTGTCCGGTTTCCAGGGCACCGATAGCGCGACGGTAAATCAGACGATTACCGGACAATACGCAACGGTGAATGTCGGGGCGCAGCCGGTGACGGCCAGCATGATCGAAGCAGACTTCACGCCCGGACCCGGCACCAATCTCAACAACTATCAGTTCCCCATCACGGCTTTTGGCACGGGAACCATCACACCGGCACCGCTGATAGCTTCCATCATTGGCAATCCCACCAAGGTCTACAACGGTACCACGGTGGCTACGATTACCTCGGCCAACATTCAGTTCACGGGTTTCGTCAATGGCGAGGGCGCGACGGCGACGCCGACATCGTCGGTCAATTACGCAAGTCCGAATGCGGGTAGCGAAAGTGTCACCGCCGATCTCGCATCGAGCGACTACACTGCCAACGCAGGCACGCTGCTCAGCAACTATTTCCTGCCAACGACAGCGACAGGTCCGGGTACGATTACGCAAGCGCCGCTGTACATCACGGGTGTATCGGCCAACAACAAGGTGTACAACGCCACGACAGCGGCCACGCTCAATGTCAGCACGGCAGGGCTGGCTGGCCTTGTTTCTACGGACGTCGGCAACGTGACGCTGGCGCCGGCGACCACCGGCACGTTCTCACAATCGAATGTGGGTAACGGCCTGTCCGTCACGCCCGGCACCTTCAGCATCAGCGGATCGGAAGCCGGCAACTATGCGCTTGTGCAACCGACGGGCTTGACGGCGGACATCACGCCAGCGATGTTGACGATCGCCGGTGTTATCGCAAACAACAAGATTTACGATGGCACCACACTCGATAGCCTCAACACGACGGGTGCGACGTTGGACGGCCTTTATGCCGGTGACACCGTCACGTTAACCTCCACGGGTGCCACCGGACAATTCAGTACGACGAACGTGGGTAACGGTCTGGCTGTATCGACCAGCGGCTTCACCATTGGTGGTGCTTCTGCATCCAACTACATTATCTCGCAGCCGGGTTTGACGGCCAACATTACGCCAGCACCCCTGACGGTCACGATTACAGGTAACCCAACCAAGACCTACGACGGCACCGATGCAGCGCAGTTAAGTGCAGCGGATTACACGATCAGCGGCTTCGTGACCGGGCAAGGCGCCACGATTCCGCAGCAATCTTCATCAAGCTACGCCACACCCAATGCCGGTACAGGATTGGAAGTGGATGCGACATTGGGGTCGCCTGATTACCGTCCGAATCCCGGCACGAATCTGGCCAATTACATTCTTCCCACAACAGCCGTCGGCGATAACGGCGTCATCAACCCGGTTGTCCTCAACCTGACCGGTACGCGCGTTTACGATGCGAACACGGATGCCGCCTCGGCACTCTTCGGTAATGCCGGTGTGCTGTCCGGTATCAATGGTCAGACTTTGCAGCTGAGCGGTACGGGAACGTTGTCGACCAAGAATGTCGGCAACGAGCAGCCATTTGCCGGCGGAGGCTTGAGCGGATTCACGCTTGCAGGCATCGGTGCCACGCTTGCCAGCAACTACACGCTGGTGGGCGGGACCGATTGGGTCACTATTACGCCTGCCATTCTTACCGTGATAGACACGGTCGCGGCAAACAAAGTCTACAACGGCACGACGGTTGCCAACCTCAGCGGCGCGACACTCAGTGGCGTATTTGCGGGTGATGGCGTCACGCTCGGTAACGACACCACCGGCACGTTCGACAACAAGAACGCGGGAACCAACAAGCCGGTCAGTACCGACATGACCATTAGCGGTATCGATGCCAGCAACTACATCATCGAGCAGCCGACAACGATCACGGCAAACATCACGCCGCTGGCCATCTCGGTCAGCGCCACGGGGGTGAACAAAGTCTATAACGCGACGACGACTGCGAATGTCAATCTCTCCAGTACCGGTGTACTGGCGGGCGATACCGTCACCTTCAGCGACACATCGGCGAATTTCAACCAGAGCAATGTCGGTACCGCCATTCCCATCAGTGTTCTGGGCATCGCGGCAGGCGGCACGGATGGCGGCAACTACACTCTGATCAATACAACCGCCTCGACGGTTGCCAACATCACGCCTCGTGTGATCAATCTTTCCGGTACGCGCGTCTATGATCAGGCTGAAGATGCGAACGCAGCATTGTTCGGCACCAGTGGTGTCGTCGCGGGCGTGGCGGGTCAAACATTGAACCTGACCGGCTCGGGCGTGGTAACCAGCCCGAATGTGGGCACGTACACGGGTGGTAACTTCGGTCTCGGTACACTGTCGCTCACCAACGGAAGCGGATTGGCCAGTAACTACACCTTGATCGGCGGCACGGACACGCTGCAGATCACACCTTATCTGCTAACCATCAGTGGGGCAGAGGCGCAAAACAAGATCTACAACGGGACCACGGTCGCTACCATTACCGGAGCGACGCTTTCGTCGCCGCTGCCCGGCGATACGGTGACCTTGAGTAACGACACCAGTGGTACGTTTGCCACTAAAAATGTCGGAAACGATATCGGCGTTACAACGGCTATGACGTTAAGCGGCGCCAGCGCAGGTAACTATTCCATCGTTCAACCCACGGGCCTTGAGGCGAATATCACGCCGCTTTCCATCATCGTTTCGGCTACGGGTCAAAACAAGGTCTACGACACTACTGAAAATGCTGCGGTCACCTTGAGTGGCAGTGGCATCATCGCCGGCGACAACATCACCTTCAGCGATACATCTGCATTGTTCGCCAGTCCCAATGTGGCAAACAATATCCCGATTGACGTATCGGGTATTACTGCCAGCGGCACGGCTGCGGGCAATTACACCTTCAATACGTCAACCACGACGAGCGCGAATATCACGCCGGTCATTCTCAATCTGAGCGGCACGCGCGTGTACGATGCAAACACCGACGCCAACGCGAGCCTCTTCGGTGCAAGCGGCGTATTGACGGGTATCGCGGGCCAGACCTTGACGCTGAATGGGGCCGGCATCGTTTCGAGCAAGAACGTGGGTACCTACACGGGTACGTCTCAATTCAACCTCAATAATCTCGGCCTGACGGGCATCGGGTCGACGCTGGCCAGCAATTACACGCTTATTGGCGGCACCGATACGCTGACTATTACACCTGCGATATTGACTGTCGACGGAACGATAGCCTCAAACAAAGTCTATGACGGCACCACGATTGCGAGCTTGAGTGGCT
Source organism: Dyella sp. (assembly GCF_035486915.1). Lineage (GTDB taxonomy): Bacteria > Pseudomonadota > Gammaproteobacteria > Xanthomonadales > Rhodanobacteraceae > Dyella_B. The sequence continues at coordinate 10,199 of NZ_DATHMR010000057.1, forward strand.
CTACACTGACAGGTGTGTTTACTGGCGATAACGTCCTGCTCGGCAATGACACGGATGGTACGTTCGCCACGAAGAATGCCGGCAATGGCATCGACGTAAGCACCAACATGACTATCAGCGGCACCGACGCCGGCAACTACATCATTCAACAGCCGGCAGATATCACTGCGGATATCACGCCAAAACCGATCGTCGTCGATGCAACCGGCACCAACAAGACGTATGACAGCACGACAACGGCCACGGTCGGCCTGAACGGTTCGGGCATCATTGCGGGCGATACGATCAACTTCAGCGATACGTCCGCCAACTTCAGTACGGCCAATGCGGGTATCGGCGTACCCATCACGGTGGACGGCATCACGGCCAGCGGTGCGGATGCGGGCAATTACTCGTTCAACACCACGGCAACGACCAGCGCGAACATTACGCCGGCGATCATCAATTTGTCGGGTACGCAGGTTTACAACGGCACGACTACGATCAATCCCGGTTCATTCGGTACCAACGGCGTGATTCCGGGTATTGCTGGCCAGACACTGGCGTTGACCGGTAGTGGAACGACTGACAGCAAGAACATCGGTACATACACAGGCTCGCCCGCGTTCGATCTGGGCACGCTGGCATTGGCGGGTAACGCGGGTTCGCTGGCCAGCAATTACACGCTGGTGGGTGGCACGGATACGGTGAACATCACGCCGCTTTCCATCCTTGTCACCGCCACGGGCGATAACAAGGTTTACGACGGCAATACCACGGCGGTTGTCACGTTGAGTAGTACTGCGGTGCTCCCGGGCGACACCATCACCTTCACGGATTCCGCGGCCAACTTCACTTCACCGAACGCCGCTAATAACGTACCGATCGACGTCACCGGTATTGTCGGAAGCGGCACGGATCTTTCGAACTATACCTTCAACACCACCACGACCACGCAGGCCAACATCACGCCCTATGTGCTGAATCTGACGGGCACGCGCGTCTATGACGGAAATACCGATGCCGATGCGAATCTCTTCGGCACCAGCGGCGTATTGAACGGTATCAATGGCGATACGCTGACCTTGAGTGGGCAGGGTCTCACGTCCAGCAAGAACGTAGGCAGTTATACCAATGCGTCGGGATTCAACTTGAACGATCTCACGCTGACGGGCAACAATTCGGCGCTGGGTAGCAATTACACGCTCATTGGCGGCACTGACACGTTCACCATCACGCCGCTTGCCGTCACGGTGAGCGCCTCAGGTGAAGACAGGACGTACGATGCAACGACCAACGCGACGGTCTTGTTGACAGGTTCGGGCCTCATAGGTGGCGACGTTCTAAGCTTTACCGACACTTCCGCCAACTTCAGCAGCCCCAATGCAGGTAGCAACGTCCCAATCACGGTGAACGGAATTACCGCCCTGGGTCCCGATGCGGGCAACTACACGTTCAATACGACTGCCGCAACGTCGGCGACCATCAATCCAGCCGTGCTCAATCTCACCAGCACGCGCGTGTATGACGCCACGGCAGATGCCGATGCCAGCCTCTTCGGTACCAACGGTGTGCTGACGGGTGTGGGCGGCCAGACATTGACGCTGACAGGAACGGGGATGCTGGACACCAAGAATGTGGGTGTGCAACAGCCGTTTTCGGCTAGCGGTCTGAGTGGTTTTACGCTGACGGGCAACGGTTCTGCACTGTCCAGCAATTACACGTTCGCAGGCGGCGATGACTGGGTCACGATCACACCAGCCACGCTGTACGTGACAGGCACGACCGCCGACAGTCGCGTCTACAATGGCACCACCGACGCCACGCTTAGCGGCTCGATGCTCAACGGCGTGTTCGCGGGCGACAATGTCGCGCTCGGCAACGACACCGCGGGTACGTTCGACAACAAGAACGTGGGAACCAACAAGTCAGTTACGGCCGACATGACCGTGAGTGGCACTGACGCGAGCAACTACATCCTGGTGCAGCCTACCGGCTTAACCGCGAATATCACGCCGCTTGGCATATTGGTCGATGCCACGGGTGCCAACAAAGTGTACGACGGCAACACGCTCGATACGGTCGGGTTGAGCAGCACCGGTGTGATACCCGGCGACCAGATAAGCTTCAGCAATACGTCGGCTGATTTCTCCGACAAGAACGTCGGCAACGGCAAGATCGTGACGGTGGATGGCATCGCCGATAGCGGCGCCGATGCGGGCAACTATGTTCTGCTCAATACGTCGACGACGACAACGGCCAACATTACGCCGCTGATGATCTCGTTCAATGCGACCGGCACCAACAAGGTGTTCAACGGCAACGACAACGACATCACTTCGCTCACGCCGTTTGGCATCCTGCCTGGCGATCAGGTGAGCTTTACCGATTCATCGTCGCTGTTTGGCGATCCAAACGTTGGCAATGGCAAGACGGTAACGATTTACGGCATTAGCGCCAGCGGCGCGGATGCCGGCAACTATATCTTCGACACGACGACGACGACGACCGCCAACATTACGCCGTTGCCGATCGACATTTCGGCTTTGGGTACCAACCGCACCTACAACGGTACCGACAACGATGCCGTCTCACTGAGCAGCACAGGCGTGCTGCCAGGGTTCCCCGTGAACTTCACGGATTCGTCGGCATTGTTTGGAAGTCCATACGTGGGCAATGACAAACTCGTGACGGTGTCCGGCATCGCCGCAACCGGACCGTATGCTGAGGACTACGTCATCACCGATCCGGTTACCACCACGGATGCCGATGTGACGGGCCTGGGCTCGTTGGGCACAGGCGTGCAGGGCAGTTGGCTGGCACAGATCGATGGCGCGCTCGATCCGACAACGCTTGCCACGCCATACGGTGTGGCCGATACGGGTGCAGTCGGCGTCTTCACTGGTAACCAGAAGAAACGCCATCGCCCGGTCGAACGTAACGTGATTCGTTCGGATTTCCGTTCCGGTCTTCCCATCAACGTCATCAACGGAGGCGTGAAGTTGCCTGCGGATGCTTCTCCCTGAGCAGGTCGATAACGTGGCGCACATTGGGGCGCCCGATGACAACACATTGTCCTGGAGCCCCGTATGACCCGGATGCCACACGCTATACCGAAGCTCGGCCCGCTTTGTATTGCGCTTTCCCTTGTGCTGGGCGCCGCGTGCGCGAGCGCCCAAACTCGGGGTGTCACGCCGCCCACCAGTGGCCAGATACTGCAGCAGAACCAGCCACAGAATGTTCCCATCCCGTCATCGAATCTCAATTTGAACGTACAGCGGCCGCCTCGCAACAAGGCCGTTAGCAACGGAACCTTCCTCGTACGGCAAATCGAGATTACGGGCAACACCCTGCTGCCCACTGCACAGCTGCATGCGCTGGTTGCATCGTCGGAAGGTAAAAACCTATCTCTGGACGATCTGGACGCCCTGGCCGATCGCATTACCCAGGCCTACCACGACGACGGTTATCCACTGGATCTGGCCTATGTGCCCGCTCAAACGCTTCAGAACGGTGTTGTGCGCATCGCGGTCGTCGAAGCTCACTACGGGAATGTCGTGCTGCAGAACCAGAGCGAGGTGGCCAATCACGTACTCAACGCCACGCTTGCGCCGCTGCAATCGGGGCAGGCGATTAGCGATTATTCTTTGGAAAGGAGCTTGCTGCTACTGACTGACGTACCCGGCGCCATCGTGAATTCCGTCATGCGGCCAGGTACTGAAGTGGGCACTTCCGATCTCGTCGTCGACGTGACCTCTGCGCCGCGTTACACGGGCACTGTGGGCCTTGACGATTATGGCAACCGCTACACCGATCGCGTACGCCTAAGCGCTTCGTTCGCGGTAAACGGTCTGTTCCATCAAGGTGACGTGCTGGATTTCAGCGGTGTCAGCTCCGGTGCAGGCATGAGTTACGGCCGCGTCGGTTACCGGTATCTTTTGGATGGGCAGGGTACGGTATTGGGTTTGGCTGCCACCGACCTGGATTACAAGCTGGGAAATGGCCTTTCCGATCTGCATGCGCACGGCAAAGCGCAGGTATCAAGCGTCAATCTGTCGCAGCCCTTTATTCGCAATACGCGCGGCAACCTGTATGCGCAGATCGAATTCGATCACAAGCGTTTGCGCGACGATATCGATGTGGCCGATATCGAAACAAACCGTCACTCCAATTCATGGACGGCAACTGTCGCAGGCGATCAGCGCGATTCGACGGGTGTGACCAATTTCAATATCAGCGGCACGTACGGGCGTCTGTATTTCAATAATCTCTATTCGGAATTCATCGATTACATTGGTGCACGCACCGCTGGCAGCTACACCAAGTTCGATTACTCCGTGTCACGCCTGCAGCAATTAGATGTCACCAACGCGTTCTATTTCGGGTTTTCCGGACAGATCGCCAACAAGAATCTCGATACGTCCGAGCAGTTCTATCTCGGTGGTCCCAATACCGTGCGCGGTTACGACGTAGGCGCCGTATCCGGTGCGGAAGGCAATCTGGCAACGATCGAATATCGTCACGACTTCGCCTTCGCACCGATGCCCGGTCCGTGGCAAGCGTCGATATTCGTCGATAGCGGTCACGTGCAGGCCTACAAGGAACCCTTTTTCCCAGGTCAAAACAGCGCGCGGCTCAACAGCGTGGGCATCGGCCTGCATTGGGCTGCACCGGACGAGTGGGTGATAAGCACCGACGTTGCGGCGCCGGTAGGCAACCGGCCGGTTCTGGTAGGAGACAATTCCAGCAGGTCGGCGCGATTCTGGTTTCAGGTGCAGAAAGGTTTCTACTGATTGCGCTCGATTGAGCGCATCGCCGTGCCACTTTCATCGAAAGCGGCACGGCGCTCTAGCGCGCTTACATCAGTTCGATCCAGGCAGCGCTATGAATCCAGAATTGCTCGCGCGACTGAATCCAGCCGGTGGCATCTTCGTAGACCAACCACGCGTTGAGCACGTCGACGAGATCCTGATCGGTGCGACGCAGGCCGAACGCATGTGCGGTCTTACCGTATGCGCTCACGTCGAGCGTGCGCAGTTGATCCTGATAGGAGTGGGCGAGGGCATCTGGCAGCGGTTGCTCGGCAATCAGGCCATCCAGTGTGCCGTTGCGCAGGTCTTGAATGGCCTTGCTCTCGTCGTTGATTTCCACCAATTCGCTGTTGCCGAGGTATTCCTTGGCGGTGGATGCCGTGACGGTACCCGACAGCACGGCCACGCGGTGTTTGCCTGCACCCGTTTCAAGGGTAAGCAAGTCATCCTTGCCCAGCGACTTACGATTGACGACCAGACCCAGCGCAAAGCTCGCATACGGCTGCGTGTACTTCAGCAGCAGCGCGCGTTGTGGCGTGACGCTGAGGCCGGCGGCAATCACGTCGAATTTGCCGGCGCGAAGGTCGTCGATGGCGGTTGACCACGTGGTTGGCACGAACTCGATCTTCCAGCGCATGTCCTGTGCAAATTGTTGCATCAGGTCGATATCCAGGCCGATCCACTGATCGTTCTTGTCGTGCAACACCCAGGGTGCATTCACCGCAACCCCAACACGTATTGATCCGCGCTTCTGGATGGTCGCCAAGGTGTCGCTTGACGGCTGCGCTACATGCGCCGTCTTGGCTGAAACGTCGGAAATTGCGGGCGTCTGGAGGAATGCAGCAACCAGAACAAGAGATGCCAGACAGCCCATTACTCGAAGCAATCGCATGTCTATCCCCTTTGTCGGTGACAGTCGGTGTCAATCCCTAGGCCGATCTTCAGGCTTTGGGCGGCTTGGACGCAAGTCCTTGCACAGGCGTATCGCCGAATGCTGTACGCTGGCCTATCTGAAGGCGGCGGCGCAGCCCGATTCTTCGGTCGTCACAACATGCTGCGTACTTAGATTTCACGCGCTGAAGTCTATTTTTTTCACTTTCAGCGCACCGTGTCGCACGCCGCCCCAAGGCGTGTGATGAACGACAGGGCATTACACCGTTCCTGTCGGAAGGTGGTATCGAAAACCGGACGGGAGCAATGTTCAGGATCGACAAGCCATCTTTGCTGCAAACCGCATTCCACACCCATCCGGCGGCTCGACACGCCGAGTCCGTGGCGGGCGAAGAAGCGATTGAGCCGACCTTGCGTGCGGAGCTGTTCAGTGCCGAACAGATGGAGCAGCACGGCATTACGCTCGCCAAGCAGCACAAACTCAGTCCACGCTCGTCGTCGGACCGTTTGCTCAAGCGACTCGATGAGAACGCAGGCATACTGCTGCAAGCGTGCGAGGCGCTTACCTCTGCCGCCAAGAGCAATCGCCGAATTTCGCCTGCGGGCGAATGGTTGCTGGATAACTATTATCTGATCGAAGAGCAGATTCGCATTACGCAGCGACATCTGCCTAAGAGCTACAACCGGGAATTGCCTCGTCTTGCACAAGACGATCCGGATGGTGTGCCGCGTGTCTATGTCCTTGCATTGGAAATCATCTCGCACGGCGACGGGCGCGTTGACGATGAAAGCCTCGGCCGCTTCATGGACGCGTATCAGACGGTGCAGCCGCTAACCATCGGCGAGCTATGGGCGATTCCGATCATGCTTCGCCTCGCCTTGATCGAAAACCTGCGGCGTGCCGCGGCACGCGTGCTGGCTGACTGGAATTATCGCGATCAGGCCAGCAAGTGGGCCGATATCGTTACCGAAATCGCTGAGCGAGATCCGAAGAGTGTGGTGATCGGCGTGGCCGATATGGCGCGCTCGAAACCACCCATGACCAGCGCCTTCGTGGCGGAGCTTGCCCGCCGCCTGCAAGGACAGAGCGCCGTGCTTGCGCTGCCGCTGACGTGGGTGGAGCAACGACTCGCCGAAACCGGGTCCAGTATCGAGCACGAGCTGCAGCTTGAAGCGCAGGAGCAGGCTGCCAACCAGGTATCGATAGGCAATAGCATCACCAGCCTTCGCCACCTGGGTGCGATCGATTGGCACACCTTCGTCGAGCGGCTGAGTATCGTCGAGCAAACCTTACGGGAGGACCCAGCTGGCGTCTACGCGGATATGGATTTTGCAACGCGCGATCAGTACCGCCACGTGGTGGAGCGTCTTGCAAGGTCCAGCGATCGCAACGAGGTCGAGGTCGCCAAGGTTGCCCTTGAGCTCGCGCACAACTGTGCATCGAGCAGCGCGGTGCCCGGTATTGGAGCACACGTCGGGTATTACCTTATCGATAAAGGGCTTCCCATTCTGGAGCGGGAAGCGGGCTATCGCTTTCACACGTTGATGTCGATGCGGCGCGCTTTATTCAGTGTCCCGTTGCTGCTTTATGTAGGCATGATCGTCGTGCTGACGCTGGCATTTACCGCGCCGATTATTCGTGTGGCGGCGCAGAATGATTTTCCTCTTTGGGGACTGATACTGCTTGTTGCGCCCACGTTGCTGGCGACCAGTCAGTTTGCGTTAGGTCTGGTGAACTGGGTTGTCACCGTCACGACAACATCCGCGATGTTGCCGCGCATGGATTATTCGCACGGTGTCCCGGAGACGGGGCGCACGCTGGTTGTCGTGCCCACCTTGCTTGGAAACACGCAAGACGTGGAAGACATGGTGGAAACACTGGAGGTGCACTTCCTCGCCAATCGCGACGAACATATTCACTTCGCGTTGCTCAGTGACTACAAGGACGCCGCCTCGGAGCATGCGGATGGCGACGAAGAACTGCTAGAACTCGCCAAACATCACATCGAATCGCTCAATGCGAAATATGCGCCGGGTACCGGCGATCGCTTCTATTTTCTGCATCGCCCACGTCGCTTTAACGCAGCCGACAAGGTCTGGATGGGACATGAGCGCAAACGCGGAAAGTTGACCGATCTCAACAATCTTCTCAGTACGGGCGATACATCGCCTTTTGAGGTGGCCATCGGGGCGGCCGACGTGTTGCGCAAGGTGAAATACGTCATCACGCTCGATGCGGATACCCAGTTGCCGCGCGATGCCGCGCAAGAATTCATCGGTACGATGATGCACCCGCTCAATCGGCCGATCTATAGCAAAAAGAAAGAGCACATGGTGCGCGGCTACGGCATTCTTCAGCCACGGCTCGGCATCAGCCTTCCCAGTTCGGCGCGTTCCGGTTACGCCATGCTGTTCGGAAGCGAGGTTGGCATCGACCCGTACACGCGAATGGTGTCCGATGTCTACCAGGACCTATTCAATGAAGGCTCGTTCATTGGCAAAGGCATTTACGAAGTGGATGCCATCGTCAAGGCATTGGAAGACCGCTTCCCCGACAACACGATCCTCAGTCACGATTTGATCGAAGGCTGTTATGCGCGATCAGGATTGCTGAGCGATCTTCTGCTGTATGAAGAATACCCTTCTGGCTATATCAGCGATTATCAGCGACGCCATCGCTGGATTCGCGGCGACTGGCAACTGCTGCCGTGGATGTGGCCGCGCGTTCCAACGCCGGAAGGGCATTGGAAAGCGAATACGCTAAGTCACCTGTCGCGCTGGAAGATTCTCGATAACTTGCGCCGTAGCCTCGTCGCGCCATCCTTCGTCGCACTATTTTTGGTTGCCTGGCTGTGCTTTGCGCAGCCGATAACCTGGACGATAGCGATTCTCGCGCTGCTCTTCACGTTGCCGCTGCTTTCATCGCTGTTGGCGCTCGTGCAGAAGCCTTACGACATCTCCATGCGTTCGCATCTGCAGGTGGCGATGATTTCCACCGGGCAGCATTTCATGCGAGCGGCATTCGGACTGATGGCGTTGCCGCATGAGGCTTATTACAGCCTCGATGCCATCCTTCGAACCTTGTGGCGCATGCTGGTCAGTCGCCGCAATTTGCTTCAGTGGCGAACATCGCGCGATGTCGAAAGAGATGCCGATTCCTCCATGTCACGCATCTATCGCGTGATGTGGATCAACCCCGTGCTGGCCGTTGTGGCAGGGGTATGGATATGGCATCTGCGGCACAATCACACGCACGCGTGGGCGCCGGCAGCGTTGATCGTGCTGCTTTGGCTGGTGGCACCGGCGCTCGTACGCTGGTCCAGCGAACAGCGCAGAGAAGTGGTGTTCACGCCATCGGGAAAGCAGCTGCAGTTTTTGCGCGGCTTATCGCGGCGAATCTGGGCCTTCTTCGAAACCTACGTCGGTGCGGACGACAATTGGCTTCCGCCTGACAACATGCAGGAAGTCCCCACGACCGTCGTGGCACACCGGACCTCACCCACCAATATCGGCCTGGGGCTGTTGTCCTGTCTGGCTGCTCACGATTTTGGCTTCATCACCACAGGGCGGTTGCTCGACCGCGTCAGCAAGACATTGCAGACGCTGCAAGGTATGGAGCGTTATCGCGGTCATTTCTACAATTGGTATGACACGACCACGGCACGTCCGCTCGCGCCGCACTACGTTTCATCGGTGGACAGCGGAAACCTGGCCGCGCACTTATTAACGCTACGCCCCGGTCTGCTGGCGTTGCTCGATGCGCCGATGTTCGATGTGAGCCTGTTGGAAGGACTGCGCGATACGCTGACGATCCTGCGCGAGGTGGCCCCGGGCGGACGTTCCAACAGCGCACTCACGAGTCTTCGCACCCATGTGCTGGAAACGCTGGAAAATCCGCCGCATTCGCTTGAACGCATGGCCGCTTATGTGCTGGAGTTTCAAACGAAAGTGGAGGAATTGCGGCCGCAGCTTCAAGGCGACGAAGCGTCCGAAACCCACTTCTGGTACGAACGGTTGCGCGAACAGATCCTGGACATAAGACAGGAGATGGAACTTGCGCTTGCCTGGACGACCGATTATCCGGAACTGCCGGACATTCCCACCTTGCGTCAGGTGCTGATAGCGACGGCCAGTTCAGGCACAAGCGATGAATCGGCAGGCCCGTTGGCTCGTCGCGAACTCATCATGCATCTGGCGTCGGTTGTGTCCGATCTGGCCGTGATGGACTTCAGTTTTCTGTATGAACATCGCAAGAAACTGCTGTCGATCGGTTACAACGTGGACGAGCGCCGTCTCGATGCCGGTTGCTACGATCTGCTTGCATCAGAAGCGCGCTTGGCATGCTATGTGGCCATCGCGCAAGGCCAGTTGCCGCAGGAGGGATGGTTTGCACTGGGCCGTTTGCTGACGACGACGGGCGGTGAGCCCGTACTGCTGTCATGGTCGGGCTCGATGTTCGAGTATCTGATGCCGACGCTCGTCATGCCCAGCTATGAGGGCACGCTACTTGATCGCACTTGCCGTGCTGCCGTCGACCGACAGATCGAATATGGAACGCAGACGGGCGTGCCTTGGGGCGTCTCCGAATCGGGTTACAACACCGTCGATGTGCACCTCAACTATCAATATCGCGCATTCGGCGTACCTGGCCTCGGCTTGAAGCGTGGGCTTGGCGAAGACATTGTCATTGCCCCCTATGCCTCGGTGATGGCACTGATGGTGGCGCCTTCTTACGCCTGCGCCAACCTCGAGCGATTGCTCTCCGAAGGAAGATTGGGGAGGTTTGGTTTCTACGAAGCCATCGATTACACGCCAGCGCGCGTGCCACATGGGCAGACGTCGGTGGTTGTCTGCTCGTTCATGGCGCATCACCAGGGCATGAGCCTGCTATCGCTGGCTTACATGCTGCTGGATCAGCCGATGCAGAAGCGTTTCGATACGGACCCTCAATTCCGTGCGAACGCGCTGCTGTTGCAAGAACGCGTCCCCAAAGCAGCGTCCGAATATCTTCGTGCAACCGGCCTGCAAATGATGAATCCCGTCAACCCATCGGCCGATACGACACTGCGCGTCTTTCAGGACCCCAACATGCCGCGCCCGGCCGTGCAGCTGCTGTCGAATGGCCGCTATCACGTGATGGTGAGCAGTTCCGGCGCCGGTTACAGTCGTTGCCGCGACCTTGCGATCAATCGCTGGCATGAAGACATCACCAGCGATAATTGGGGACAGTTCTGTTATTTGCGCGACGTGGAGACCGGCGAATTCTGGTCGACGACGTATCAGCCGACCTTGGCTAAGCCCGATCATTTCGAGGCCATTTTCTCCGATGCGCGCGCGGAATTCCGCGTGCGGATGGAGAATTACGACGCGCATACGGAAATTGTAGTTTCCCCCGAAGACGACATCGAACTGCGTCGCGTTCGGCTGACCAATCGTGGGCGCAAGCCGCGCACCATCGAAATCACGACGTATGCCGAGCTGGTCATCGCGCCAGCGTCGGCGGATGCGGCGCATCCCGCATTCAGCAATCTATTCGTAGAAACCGAATGGATAGAGTCGGCGCAGGCGCTTATCGGAACGCGCCGGCCGCGTTCCAATGACGAGCGCGTGCCATGGATGTGTCACGTCATGACGGTGCACGATGCACATGTGGACCTCATCTCGTATGAAACGGACCGAGCGAAGTTCATCGGTCGCGGCCGAAGTATCGCCAAGCCGATAGCGTTGGGTCGCTTGCCGTCGCATGACGCGCTGTCCAACACCGTCGGCCCCGTGCTCGATCCCATCATCGCCATTCGCGCGCGCATTACTTTGCCGCCAGAACATTCTGCGACGGTCGATATTGTCACGGGCATGGCCGACAGTCGCGATGCGTGTCAGCATCTTGCCGAGAAGTACCGGGATCGTCATCTGTCGGATCGTGTGTTCGATCTTGCCTGGACGCACAGCCAAGTGCTGTTGCAGCAGTTGAATGCCACGCATGCGGACGCGCGTCTCTATGAGCGCATGGCGGCTTCCATTCTTTATGCAAACACGTTGCTTCGCGCCGAATCGAGCGTGCTGATCGCCAACCGGCGCGGTCAATCCGGCTTGTGGGGGCAGGCGATTTCCGGCGATTTGCCGATCGTCCTGCTGCGCATTGGCGATACTGCCAATATCGACATTGTGCGGCAACTGGTGCAGGCGCATGCGTATTGGCGCCTCAAGGGGCTTGCGGTCGATCTGGTGATCTGGAACGAGGATCTGGCCGGCTATCGTCAGCAGTTGCAGGATCTTATTCTCGGCCTTATCGCATCGGGCACGGAAGCCAATCTCGTTGACCGTCCGGGCGGCATCTTTGTGCGTCCATCGCAACAGTTGTCCGTCGAAGACCGCGTGTTGGTGCAATCGGTGGCGCGCATCGTTCTTTACGACAACCGAGGCACGCTGGCCGAGCAGATCGAGCGTCGTCGCGTGGAATCGCAGCTGCCGCGTCTTACGATTTCGCGCACGCCACGCAGCGAGCAGACAGCGGCGCAAGACGACACACAAGCGCTGTTCGACACGTTGGAGCTGACCAACCGATATGGCGGCTTCACAGCCGACAAAACCGAATACGTCATTGCCTTGCACCCCGGCCATCCCACGCCCGCGCCTTGGGTCAACGTACTGGCCAACCCCGATTTCGGTTGCGTTATTTCCGAGGCGGGAAGCTCCTACACATGGGCTGAAAATTCACACGAATTCCGACTGACGCCGTGGGATAACGATCCCATTCGCGATACCTGCGGCGAAGCCATCTATCTGCGCGATGAGGAAAACGGACACTACTGGTCGCCGACGCCGTTACCGCATCGTGGAAAGGGTACGTATATCACGCGCCATGGCTTTGGCTACTCGGTTTACGAACACGAGGAAGACGGCATTCATTCCGAGCTGTGGGTGTATGTCGCCTTGCATGCGCCCATCAAGTTCTCGGTGCTGCGCGTGCATAACCGGTCCGGTCGTGCGCGGCGGTTGTCCGCGACGGGTTACGTGGAATGGGTGCTTGGTGATTTGCGCACCAAATACGCGATGCATATCGTTTCCGAATCCGATCCGGTGACGGGCGCATTGTTGGCGCGCAATGCGTACAACACCGACTTCCAGGGCAGGGTGGCGTTCTTTGATACGGACGCGGTAACGCGCAGCGTCACCGGCGACCGCACCGAATTTCTTGGCCGCAATGGCAGTCTGCGTACACCCGAAGCGATGGCGCGTGCGGGGCTGTCCGGCCGGCTAGGTCCCGGACTGGATCCATGCGCGGCGATACAGGTGCCGTTCGAGCTGGCCAAGGACGACACGCGGGAAGTGATCTTCCGCCTCGGCGCTGCACACGATGCGAAAGGCGCTACGGACCTTGCCAAGCGTTATCGCGGCTCGTCGTCGGCTAGCGTCACGCTGGAAGAAGTGCGTATGCACTGGCGCTGGACGCTCGGCAAAGTGCAGGTCAATACGCCCGATCCGTCCGTCAATGCCTTGGCGAATGGCTGGTTGATGTACCAGATCATTGCATCGCGCTTCTGGGGTCGCAGCGGTTACTACCAATCGGGGGGCGCCTTCGGTTTCCGCGATCAGTTGCAGGACTCCATGGCGATGGTGCACGCCAGCCCGTACAACGCACGCCAGCACCTGTTGCTGAGTGCTGCGCATCAATTCCTCGAAGGCGACGTACAGCATTGGTGGCATCCGCCGTCGGATCGTGGTGTACGCACACATTGCTCCGACGACTACCTGTGGCTGCCGCTCGCCACCAGCCGTTACGTGCATATCACCGCCGACACGGGCGTGATGGATGAACGCATCGGCTTCATCGAAGGGCGCCCTGTCAAGCCCGAAGAAGAATCGTATTACGACTTGCCTGTGCGCTCAGAGCAGAGCGCCACGCTATACGAGCACTGTGTACGCGCCATCGAAAGGAGCATGGCGCGTGGACCGCACGGTTTGCCGTTGATTGGCACGGGCGACTGGAATGACGGCATGAATCGTGTGGGTGAAAAGGGCACAGGCGAAAGTATCTGGCTGGGTTTCTTCCTCCACGACGTGTTGACCTCGTTTGTCAAAACGGCGCGTCGTCACCAAGACGAAGCGTTTGCAAAGCGATGCGAAGACGAGGCGGCAAAACTTTCTGCCAGCCTGGAAGAGCACGGTTGGGACGGTGAGTGGTTCCGTCGCGCGTATTTCGATGATGGAACGCCATTGGGGTCCAAGCAAAACGAAGAGTGCACGATCGACTCCATCGCACAGAGCTGGTCCGTGCTATCCAATGCCGTATCGAAGGAACGGCAACGTCAAGCGATGGAGTCGCTGGACAAGCATCTGGTCAAGCGTGAAGCAGGCATCATCCAACTGCTGGACCCGCCGTTCGATAAGACGCCACTGGACCCCGGCTATATCAAAGGCTACGTACCGGGCGTTCGCGAAAACGGCGGTCAGTACACGCACGCGGCGGTGTGGGCGACGATGGCTTTTGCCACCATGGGCGATGCGCGCCGAGCGTGGGAGCTGTTGCATATGATCAGCCCCATCACGCACGGCAGCGGCGGCGATCACATCGATGTCTACAAGGTCGAGCCGTACGTGATGGCTGCCGATGTGTACTTTGGCAAGCCCCATCAGGGACGCGGCGGATGGACGTGGTACACCGGTTCGGCAGGGTGGATGTATCGCCTCATCATGGAGTCGCTGCTGGGTTTGCGCGTGGAAGGCGAAGTGCTCTACATCGACCCGGTTCTTCCGTCGGACTGGAAGGGCTACAATCTTAGTTACCGTCATCGCGAGACGGATTATCAGATTGCGGTGCACGCGTCATCGGAAGAGTCGGGTCCGCGTCGCATTCTTCTCAATGGCGAACTCATCAATAATGATCGCTTGCCGTTGGTCGATGACGGCGGCGAACATCGTGTCGACTTTCACCTGTAAGTAAACGTATGAGCACTCCTTCTACTGTGTTTCTGCTGGACGTCGATAACACGCTGCTCGACAACGATCGTTTCGCTGAAGATCTTCGGGCGCAAATGAAAGAATTGTTCGGGCAGGACGAATGCGACCGTTATTGGTCGCTCTACGAACAACTGCGCGATACGGTGGGTTACGCGGATTACCTCGGCGCCTTGCAGCGCTTTCGTCGCGACAATGACGACCGTCCCGGCTTGCTGGCGATGTCGTCCTGGCTGTTCCACTATCCTTTCGAGAAGCTGGTGTTTCCGGAAGCGTTGTCGACTATCGAGCATCTCAACACGCTGGGGAAAGCAGTCATTCTTTCGGATGGCGATATCGTGTTTCAGCCGCACAAGGTTGAGCGTGCCGGCATCTATCAGGTGATACGTGGCGAGGTGCTGATCTTCATACACAAGCAACAAGCGCTTGATGTCATGCAGGCTCGCTACCCGGCGCGCCACTATGTAATGGTGGACGACAAACCCAATATTCTGGCTGCGATGAAACGCCAGCTAGGCGATCGGCTCACCACGGTGTTCGTGCGCCAGGGACACTATGCCGCGCAGGCCGACATGGCGACCATCCAGCCCGCGCCGGATCACACCATTTCCCGCATCGGCGATCTGCCGGAACTCGCGTCGCTCTTGGCGCGTACACCCATGACACCGGCTGCCTGAACGGACGACGACTGTTTCGGGCGTTGCACACACGCACCTAACAGTGTTTCGCAGGCCATCGCTCATAATGGTCGGACCCATGGATGCCTGAGGACAGTACGTGAACGCGAAGGTCGACAAGAACGCCGGGAAAGTTGCCCCCTCATCCATGCTGGTCGATGTGCGCAAGTTGCTCGATGCTTATGTCGATCTGCGTCCTGACCCGTCGGAAGCATCGCAGCGCGTGGCCTTCGGCACCTCAGGTCACCGCGGGTCGTCATTCGACCGCAGTTTCAACGAATGGCACGTGCTGGCCATCAGTCAGGCCATCTGCGATTACCGGAAGCAGAAGGGCATTACCGGCCCACTTTTCATCGGCATCGACACGCATGCGCTTTCGCGCCCGGCGTTCGAAAGTGCGCTGGAGGTGCTGGTCGCCAACGACGTTCCGGTGATGGTTTCGGCCGGTGACGAATACACGCCTACGCCCGCTGTATCTCACGCTATCCTCGTCTATAACCGTGGCCGCACGGAAGGTCTTGCGGATGGCATTGTCATCACGCCATCGCACAATCCTCCCGACAACGGTGGTTTCAAGTACAACCCGCCCAATGGCGGGCCCGCGGAAACCGATGTGACGGGCTGGGTTCAACAGCGCGCCAATGCATTGCTGGAAAAGCAATTGGAAGGCGTCAAACGCATCGATTTTGCGACAGCGCGTCACGCGAGCATCGTGCAAGAGCACGACTACCTCACGCACTATGTCGACGATCTTGCCAACATCATCGACTTCGACATCATTCGCCATGCAGGCGTGCATATGGCCGTCGATCCGCTCGGCGGCGCGGGCGTGCATTACTGGAAGCCGATTGCGGAGCGCTATGGCATCGACTTGACCGTGGTCAGTGAAACCGTCGATCCGACTTTCAGTTTCATGACGGTGGACTGGGATGGAAAGATCCGGATGGATCCTTCATCGCCCTATGCCATGCAACGTTTGATCGGCCTGAAAAACGACTACGATGTCGCGTTCGCATGCGATACCGATCATGATCGCCACGGCGTGGTGTCACGCAGCAGCGGCTTGATGCAGCCGAACAACTATCTTTCCGTACTGGTCGATTACCTGTTCCGCCAACGTCCGCATTGGAGCGCGCAGGCAGGCGTCGGCAAGACCGTGGTCAGCACGTCGCTGATCGATCGCGTGGCCAAGCGCCTTGGTCGCAAGCTTTATGAAGTACCAGTCGGCTTCAAGTGGTTTGCCGATGGTCTGTTCGACGGTTCGCTGGGTTTTGGTTGCGAAGAAAGTGCCGGCGCGTCATTGCTGCGCCGCGATGGGCGTGTCTGGACCACCGACAAGGATGGCATCGTTCCGGCGCTACTTTCCGCCGAGATGACAGCACGCGAAGGCAAGGACCCAGGTCAGCTTTATGTCGAGTTGACGCAGGCGTTGGGCAAGCCTTATTCCGATCGCATCGAGGCGCCGGCGAACGCACAGCAGAAAGCGAAGCTGTCGAAGCTTTCTCCCGATCAGCTGCATAGCAAGGAACTGGCGGGCGAGAAGATCGAGCAGGTGCTCGATCGCGCGCCTGGCAATAACGCTGCAATTGGCGGGATCAAGGTGATCGCTGCCAGCGGCTGGTTCGCTGCGCGCCCCTCCGGTACGGAGGAGATCTACAAGATCTACGCGGAGAGCTTCAAGGACGACGCGCATCTCAAGGCGTTGTTGGACGAGGCGCAGAAGATTGTCGATGCCGCGCTAGGCAGCTGATTCATCCAACCATCCACCGTTGAAGCCGGCCTTGCGAAGGCCATTGGTAATGCACGGCACGCCGCGCATCAGTTGCCACAGCATGCCCGTGTGGAAGTTCTCGATCATCGTGACGATAGGACCGATGTTCAGGCCGCAATGCCACTTTGATTTCCAGCCGCATGGACTACCTGGTTCGCCGAACGTCGGATTGAACGTGGAACGAAATCCGTAGCGATGGACATCGTGCAGGTTGAGCTTGTGCACGTAGTAATGCACGGCTGGCTCGACGATATCGGGCGCAAAGGGTAGGGATGTAGCAACAGACCACGGTGCGAGCGTGCCATCGTCCACGCCGTAGGGAGCGCCGCGTCCCACATAATCGAAGAACTCTCGCTGCACGCCATCGATGACCCGTGTCGCGGGCCCAGGGCCGTCACTTGCCGTAATACCCCAGCCGTGCGAACCGTATCCCTTGAAGCCGAGCGGATTGTCGATGGCGTATGCGCGGTGTATGCGTGTGGCGCGGCGGCTGTTCTCGAAATAATCGATGTCGTGCTTGCGCATGAAATCATCCTGGATGCCTTTCAGGTCCAGCCATACATGCGAGAGGTGGTGCGTAAACAGCGGCGCGGAGTAGAGGTATTCGATGTCGTAGCACTTCTTCCAGCTGAAGGTGGAAGCCCAATGGGTATAGGCGCTAGGGGGTGCCGGATGAGTCGGCGAGCCCAAGGCCAGCACGTGCAGCAACAACGATTCGTCGTACCCTTTCCAATCGAAAGGGATAAAGCCGCTCTCCGGCTTCCAGCCATGACGGATGCGATCGGCATCGTCCAGCAACCAATCCCATTCGACGCGGCGATACAGCACGTCGGCCAGTTCGCGTATCTGGCGTTCCTCTGACGTGTCGTCCTGAAAATAGGCCGCTGCGGCGAGCATGCCGGCGATCAGAAATGCCGTATCGACGCTCGAAAGTTCGCAGTGCCACGCGCGCTTGCCGGTTTGGAAGTCGAGAAAGTGGTAATAGAAGCCGCGATAGCCGGTCGCGTCTTCGTCTTCTCCTTGACGACTTGCCTTGAAGAAGCGCAGCGTCGCCAGCGTGCGCTTCGCTGCGGTGCGCCGATCCATGAAGGAGCGCTCGACCGCAATCGGATAGCACGCCAGCGCCAGACCGGTTGCCGCGATGCTCGCGGGCCAATCGGGTGCGTTCTTGTCCAGCACAAGGCCGTTGTCGGGGTTGGTTTCGTATTCAAAGTACGCAAAGGCAGTACGTTGAACATGGCGGTGCAAACTGCTTTCGGTTGACACATTCACCTTGGCATTCCGATAGAGGTGTTTTCACGCGGGCCCGCGGCGGGGTAATGGGCGACTGTTCCATGGCTGAAGTGGACCGCACGTCAAACTTGATACTTAAAGTAAATTCTAGAAATATATTTCTATATATATCAATTAATTATGTAATTTATATGAAGTAATTTCACCTTGTGCGGTCAGTCGTGGGGCCGGCTTGGCCGAGGCAAAAATCCGGTGACGGCATCCACTTCCCGATATCGAAGACTGCGCTAAGCTCGGTGAAAAACCGCCGTGCGGCATGGTGAGGGGATGTCATGGCAACCATCGAATTGAGACCTGTGGTTCACGTCGACAACGAGTGGCGTCGCTGGATCGCCGAGAATCTTTTGCTCGACGGTCCGCCGCAGGACATTTACGAGCAGATGATGCGTGCAGGCATTCCGCACGACGAAGCCGTGCTTGAGCTGCAACGGGCCATGGCCAGCCCTTACATCGTTGGCGCGCAACGACTGCGCAACCGCCTGGCCAAACACGATTGGATCTTGGACGCGCAGCGTCGCATGAATCGCCTGCGCGAGGCCGAGGTGCCTCGCCGCCACAAGCTTTCGCGTGATGAGTTTCTCGACGCGTATTACACCGCCGGTCGTCCCGTCATCATCACCGGGATGATGGAAGATTGGCCTGCGATGTCCAAGTGGAGTCTCGATTACTTCAAGGATCGCTGCGGCGATCGCGACGTGGAGATTCAGTTCGGTCGCGATTCGGATGCGCAATACGAGCTACGCAAGACAGCGCATCGTAAAACGATGTCATTTGGCGATTATGTGGAGCTGGTGCGCAACGCAGGCCGCAGCAACGATTTCTACATGACGGCCTATAACGAAGGAAAAAACCGCACCGCGCTCGCCGAATTATGGGACGACATCGTGCAGATTCCCGAATACCTGACCGGCGAAGGCGCGACACAAGGCTTCCTGTGGTTCGGCCCGCAGGGAACGATCACCCCGTTCCATCACGATCTCACCAACAATTTCATGGCCCAGGTCATGGGGCGCAAGCGCATCTTGTTGATGCCTGCGTGCGAGATCGGGCATGTCTATAACCATGAGCATTGTTTTACCCATGTGGACGGCCGTCAGATCGACCTGGCACGTTACCCACGTATGCGCAACGTACAAGTGCTTTCCTGCGTGCTGAATCCCGGTGAGGTGCTGTTCCTGCCGGTCGGATGCTGGCACTTTGTAGAAGGTCTGGAGATGTCGGTAACGGTGTCGTTTACCAACTTCCTCTGGGATAACGACTTCACCGGCGAATATCCGCAGCAGCAGGCCTTCTAAACGATTCGCAAGGAGGGATAGAAACCTCGCGACGAGCCCCCACATAGGGAGCTGGTCAACGAGTCTTCGCCATGATTCCCTTTTCCGTACTCGATCTCGCTCCCGTTACCGAAGGCAGCACCACGCAGCAGGCTTTCGCCAACTCACTCGACCTGGCGCGCTGGACAGAGCAGCTTGGCTACACGCGCTACTGGCTTGCCGAACACCACAACATGCCTGGCATCGCGAGCGCGGCCACGGCGGTATTGATCGGGCACATCGCAGGTGGAACGTCGCGCATCCGCGTCGGGGCAGGCGGCATCATGCTGCCCAACCATGCGCCATTGCAGGTGGCCGAACAGTTCGGAACGCTGGCCTCGCTGTATCCGGGTCGCATCGATCTGGGGCTGGGGCGCGCACCGGGAACGGATCAACCCACAGCACGCGCCTTGCGCCGTTACTACGAGGGCGCAGAAACGTTTCCGAACGATGTGCAGGAACTGCTCGCGTATTTCGAGCCCGCCGTGCCGGGACAAGCCGTGCGCGCCGTGCCGGGCGCCGGATTGGATGTGCCTGTCTGGTTGCTCGGCTCCAGTCTGTTCAGTGCGCAGCTTGCCGCAGCGTTGGGCCTGCCATTTGCCTTCGCCTCGCACTTCGCGCCTGATCAGATGGATGAGGCTCTAAGGCTGTATCGGCGCGATTTCAAGCCGTCGTCACGCCTGAGCAAGCCTTACGCCATGCTCGGCGTGAACGTGGTGGCCAGCGAGAGCGATGAAGAAGCGACGCGGCTGTTCACGACGCAGCAGCAGAGCTTCATCAATCTGCGCCGTGGCCGGCCTGGCTTGATTCCGCCGCCGATTGACGACATCGAGACCTACTGGACGTCTACCGAGAAATTCGGCGTCGAACGTGCGCTGGCCTGCGCCGTCGTGGGTAATCCGCAGACCGTCAGGGAAGGGCTGGCCGCGTTTATCGAACGCCATCAACCGGACGAATTGATGGTGACGGCCAACATATTCGATCATGCTGCGCGCAAGCGCTCATTTGAATTGGCGATGCAGGCGCGTAGCGCGTTGTCCGCAGCCGCCTGAATAAATCCGTCAGACTACTCAGCCGATGCCTGCCCTTGAGGCAGCATCGGCTTATTTACTTTTATATAATACATTTATAAAATATATATAACTGAATAATAAGGGGTGCGGCCATGAGCGATTTTGCGTCCACGGAGCAGCGCCTGGCCGTCACTTGCCGCCGTTACCCCGATTTTCCGCGTCGACCCGGCGTGCTAGTGCGGCTGATCAAGCACATCCATATGTTGCTAAACGACGAAGCGAACGCGTTGTTGAAGCCGTATGGCGTGAACCACCCGGAGTACAACCTGCTGATGATGCTGTATGGCACGGCCAGCGGTACGATGTCGCCTTCGGAGCTGGCCGATGCAACGGGCGAAAAATCGGCGAACATCACGCGGCTAACTAATGAATTGACCGATCAAGGATTGATCAGCCGCAATGCTAGTGCAGACGACCGGCGCAAGGTTGAACTGAGTTTGACGCCAAAAGGATTGGCGCTGATCGAAAGTTTTCTGCCGGATATTTGTGGGTTGCTGGTAAGGCAGGGGCGTCATCTGGCTGTCTCCGAACAGGTTCAGCTTGAAAAGCTTCTGAAAAAGTTCTTGAGCGGATTGGCAGATTGAGGCGGTCATCGTCATGTCCGTAACCGATGTCAATGCAGTGACACCCACGACGCGCGATGTCGTCGTCACGACTTTGCGTGACGAAACCCAAATCTGGCTTTTTGTCGCCAAGACCTTGCTGGCTTTTTTCCTCACCGGCTGGCTGGCGATGCGTTTTGCGCTGGACCAGCCTTCCACGGCCATGCTCACCACCATCCTTGTTGCCAACCGGCAGTCCGGCATGGTGCTGGCGAAGAGTTTCTACCGTGCAATCGGAACGCTCGTTGGCGCGTTGGCTGCGCTGGTCATCGTGGGTCTTTTCCCGCAGGAACGCGTACTGTTTCTTGGGGCGTTGTCGCTATGGGTCGGCCTGTGCGCGGGTGGGGCAACGCTCAATCGCAATTTCAAGGCTTATGGCTTTGTGTTGGCGGGCTATACCGCGGCCCTCATTGTCATTCCCGTCGTCAACAATCCGCCCGCCGTATTCGATGCGGCGGTGGCGCGCGTCAGCGAAGTGTTGCTCGGCATTCTGGTATCCGGTGTCGTCAACGACGTGGTGTTCCCTAGCCACATCCGCGCCATCATGCGACGGACGGCGCGAGAGCAATTTGCTCACTTCATGCAGTTCGTAGAGCGAGCCGTGACCGGCCAGACAGCGCGCGGCGATATTGAAAATGCGCATCTGCGCTTTGTGCGCGATGCGGTAACGCTGGAGGATATGCGAAGCTCCGTGATCTTCGAAGATCCCGAGGCACGCGCACGTAGCGGTCACATCCTGCTTTTCAATCAGCGCTTCATGGCAGCTTCGACCAGCCTGCAATCCTTGCATCATCTGATCAATCGGCTTCAGCGCAATGGGCGCAACGTACCTGCCAAGGCGCTGATTGAACTCTATGCGCCGCTGGGCGAGGCACTCGATATACCGATCGATGCCGATACGTCGGCAAAGTGCATCCTGCCAAGACTGGATGCGGCTCGTCACACGATCGCTGATCACATAGCCGTCATGCGCGCAAGCCTTCAAACCGATCAGGACATCCAGGATTTCGACACCGGCGCAGACCTGGTGCATCGCTTCGCCGATGAACTGTACGCATTTACCGATACGGCCGCGCTACTGCAGACTCCGGGTGGCATTACTGGCTCCGCGGTGCGAATCCGTTTCACGCGTGGCAACGATATCTATGGTGCAGGGCTCGCGGTACTTCGCGCTTCGATGACGATGGCGGCGCTCTCTGTATTCTGGATCGTTTTGGCATGGCCCTCTGGTGCGTCAGCCATGGTGATCGCCACTGTCTTTGCCGGATTGTTCGCATCGAGCCCAAACCCGATCAAGGCCGTCAACTCTTTTCTTATCGGCTATGTGCTGGGTGCGTCCGCGAGCTTCCTATGTGAGTTCTACGTGCTCACGAATATGGATGGCTTTGGATTGCTGGTCGCTGGTTGCGCGCCATTCCTGATGATCGGTGCATTGCTGATGGCACGGCCGTCGACGACGGGCATCGGTACGGGGTATCTGATCGGGTTTACCAATCTCATCGCCCTGAAAAACCCGATGGTGTACGACCCGGTTCGCTTCTTGAACGAGACAGTTGCTCAGCTGGTCGGTGTCGGATCGGCATCGATCGCCTTCACCTTTGTGCCCTCGACCATTGGCAGTCCATGGTTTCTTCGCCGCCAATTCGAACGTCTGCGTCGGCAAGTGTGCGTGGCTGCTGAAGCTCCATTGCCTGGATTGCTCGATCGCTTTGAAAGCACAAATCACGACCTCTTCAGTCAGATCGTGGCGCAGACCGAGCGAGGGAGCGACGCATCCCGTTCATTACTGGCGTGGGCGCTTTCCGTGCACGAGACCGGGCGTGCGCTGATCCAGCTGCGCTATGACCTTGCCGAGCGGCAATGGCCAGAGGGCGTTCACCGTGCGATTGCGCCGGCCATCGGTGCGCTGGCAAAACTGTACGAAAACCCGACAACGCCCGCTTACATACAGGCGCGCGATGCACTCATCGGTTCGATTTCGCAATTGAACCAGTTCGAAGGCACGCAGCCGTTGCTTGTGCATTTACACCTGATTCGACTGGCGTTGTTGGATGACAAATCTGTGCTTGTCGACTATATGCCACGAAAAAACCAAAGCGATGGAGTCAGTCATGCCACGTGAAATCGCTATCGACGGCGTGCTAATCCCCGGATTGCTGGTCTGGTTTCTGATTTCGCTGTTGTTGTTGTTTTTAATCGACATGGTGATCGGCCGATTTGGCCTGTATCGCTATGTCTGGCATCCGGCGCTGTTCCGGTTGGCCCTGATCGCGTGCATCTTCGGCAGCATTGCGCTGCTGCTGTATTAATGGCGAATGTCCCGACTGTGACCTCTATGAAAACTGCCCAGTACATCCGTGTTGCTTTAACTGCTTTTGTGTTGCTGCTGGCCGTGCTAATCGGCTGGGCGCTTTGGCGGCACTACTTTTTTTCGCCCTGGACACGAGACGGGCGTATCCGGGCCTATATCGTGCGCATCGCTCCGGACGTGCCCGGTTTGGTGACTCAGGTAAACGTCGTCGACAACCAGACAGTAAAGAAGGGCGACGTGCTTTTTGTCATCGACCAGGCGCGTTATCAGGATGCGCTCGATCAGGCCAAGGCCAATCTTGCGGCGGCCCAGGCGAAATTGCGTGCGGCGGGTGCCGATATCGATGCAGCGAAAGCCAGCACGGAACAAAGCCGCGCCAACCTCGATATGTACGCTGCGCAGTCCAGACGCCGTCAGGCGCTGTCGGATGTCGTATCCACGGAAGATCGTGCCAATGCGGCAGCAACAGCCGATGCGTCACGCGCCGGCTTGAACAAGGCGCAAGCGGGGCAAGAGCAGGCCATGGCCGGTCAGCAGCTGGCGCTGGCCGCCGTAAAACAGGCCGAAGTCGAACTTGCAACCGCGCAGCTCAATTTCGACCGGACCAACGTGCGCGCCTCGGTGGATGGCTACGTCACCAATTTGCTTGTGCGCGTGGGTGACTATGCGACGGCAGGCGCGCCTCGCCTCGCACTGATCGACAGTCACTCCTACTGGATCGATGGCTATTTCGAAGAAACCAAAATGCCGCATATTCGCGTTGGCGACCCGGTCGATATCCGCCTGATGAGCGGCGGCACGCATTTGAATGGCACGGTGGAAGGCATTGCGCGCGGTATCACCGATTCGGCCGATCCGTTGGGTGCGGACCTGCTAGCCAACGTCAATCCCACCTTCAACTGGGTGCGTCTTGCACAACGCGTTCCGGTGCGAATACGCATCGACACCGATCATATGCCTGCGGGCACCGTGCTGGTGGCAGGCATGACGGCCACGCTGATCGTGCATCCGGACGGGCACAAAGAGCATGGCGACGCATCACGGGCAACCACGGATGCATCCGGCAATGACTGACATGCATCGCTTCGGACCCATAGCCATGGCAACGACGTTGTGCGTCGCACTGGCAGGTTGCGTGACGCCGGGCGGCTTGCATCCCACCGGTGCAAGACTCGATGTGAACAGTTTGAAGACTGAGCGCAGCTTGGCCAACGTCACTCTAAGCCCCACGGCGTGGCCGAAAAAGGATTGGTGGGAGGATCTCGGCGATCCGCAGCTATCGGAACTGATCAACGAGGCACTGCACACCAATCCGAGCCTCGACGAGGCTCAGGCACGTGCCAAGCTGGCTGAAGCAGTGGCCGCAAGTCTCGACGCAGCACGAGCGCCGCAAGGCGAGTTGGATGCCAATGTCATTGGTGCGAGGCTTTCAGGCAAAGATCCGCTTTTCCCCGAATACGCCATCGGTTCGTTCGCGTGGAGCAAGACCGTTACCGCGGGTTTTTCATGGGATCTGGATCTGTGGGGCGGCAAGCGCGATGCATGGGAAGCGGCACTTGGCCGCAGTCGCGCCGCAGAACTCGATGCCTATGCGGCGCGTATCGAACTTTCGGTGAATGTTGCGCGCGCTTACGTGAGCCTTGGCTACGCCTTCGCAGTACAGGATGTCGCCGAACACGAGCAGCAGCGCACGGCGCAATATCTCGCATTGACGCACCGACTGGTTGAGGGCGGCCTTGGCACGCCGCAACAGGAAGCGCTAGCCGACTCGCAAGCAGCGAGCGCCGAGCAAGAAAAGGCGCAGGCCGATCGCGCCATCGATGCGGCACGCAGCAGTTTGTCCGTATTGCTGGGGCAGGGGCCTGACCGCGGGCTGGATATCGGACGGCCGCAGATGCTCGATGGAGGCAAGCTTGTTTTGCCCGACGCACTGTCGGTAAACCTGATGGGCCGCCGCACCGATCTGGTCGCCGCACGCTGGCGTGTCGAAGCGGCATCGCTGGACATCAAGGCAGCCAGAACCCAATTTCTTCCGAACATCAGCTTGAGCGCACTGGCGGGATTTGTTGCAGTCGGCAACGTCAACGTCCTGCAGCTGCCAGCGCGTGAGTACGAATTCGGCCCCGCGCTCAGCCTGCCGATTTTCGATGGCGGTCGCCTGCGCGCCAATCTTGCATCCGCGAATGCGGGTTACGATGAAGCCGTCGCGCGATACAACACGCTTTTGATCGGCGCCATCAATCAGGTCTCCGATCTTGTTTCCGCACTGAATTCGGTACACACGCAAATTGCACTGGAAAAGCGTGCGCACATCGACGCCCAGAAAAGCTGGGACGATGCTTTCAAAGGCTACAAGGGCGGTGTGACGGGGCCATTGACGCCGCTGATCAGCCGTCAGCAACTGCTGCAAACCGAGCAGCAGTTGGCTGCGTTGCAGACGCTGCAGGCTGATCTGTCCATTCGCTTGATCGACGCCTTGGGCGGTGGTTACGGCGCCGATGCGTCCAGCGGTGCGCCGTCAGCCAGCACATCGGCGCAAGCAACTGCCCGTTGAGTGACGACTGGCCATCCGTGGCCAGCTCGTGTCACATCGTCAGAACTTGTAGAAGGCGCTCAGATTAACCTGATTGCCGCTAGTGTTGATGCGGTTGTCACCATTGGTCGTCGTCAGGAGGATCGAGTGAATCCATTCCAGCGCGAACGAATAGTCGCCGACGGTGTATTCCACATTGGCCGCGTACATATGATTTTTCAACAAACCGGTTGAGCCATTGCCCATCCAGCGAATCACGTCACTCGCAGTCGGTTTGCTGAGCGCGTAGAACAGGTTCGCGCTCCAGTGTTGCGTGAACTTGTAGCCGCCTGATACGTAGCCACCGTCATCCTTGATATCGCCGAACTGGGAGAGGTCGCCAAAAATCTCGCCGATGCCTCGGCCGGTGTAAAGCACGCTCTTGAACACCCAAGGTCCGGGTGTCCATTGCCCACCAACTTCGAACGCTTCGCTGCCAAATTCACGTTTGACCGGCGTCGGCTCTGTTCCCCCTACACCGGCAAGATCGATCTGGCTGTAATGCGCGGCAGCAAAAAACATCCATTCCTTTTCCTGTTCGACATGCAGTTTCGCTTCCACTTGCGGACGGAAACCTGCATTGCCTGCCGTCAGGTAATTGATATTGCTGCCTGGGCCGTTCCAATTGCCTTCAAACACGCCAACGTCCAAACGCCACGCGGGCCCGGTCGAACCGTGATTGAGATCCTGCGACCAGATGGCGCCCGGGAAACGCCAGCCAATGATGCCGGCGCCATAAGCCAGCGGAAACGCGATATGGCTCAGCGAATCGGGTAGGTCGTCCAACGGGAACATCAAGTCCCACATCTGGCCTATCTTTACCGTGCTACCGGTGACTGGATCTTCCAACACCATGTACGCCTGACGCAGGCGCGGTAGCGGTTGTTGCTGCGAATACGCGCCGGTGCCGTTATTGCCACCGAAGAAATCCATTTCCAGGTGCGCACCGCCGGTCCAGTCGCCAGCGATTTTGGCACCCGTCAAATCAAACATGAAACGTGTGTTGCGCACATCGACACCGCTCAGCGAACCCTTCGATCCCGGTATCGGATATTCCGCGTTCTGACCATTGCCGAAGGTGTAGTTCTTGGTCTGCGAGAACGCCGTGGCGTCAATAAAGCCATTGAAAGAAACCGACAAACCATTGCCCGCGGTAAACGATGGTTTGGATGGCGGCGGTACGGCGGCAATGGCGGCTGCCTGCGTCTGTTGCACTTGCTGAGTCTGTTGAATCTGCGTTTGCTGTTGCGTTTGCTGACTCTGCAATTGCGTCAGTGCCGCGTGCAACGTCGCCAGATCTTGCTGTTGTTGGTTGAGTTGCTGTTGCTGTTTTTCGACGATGGCTTTGAGCGCCTTGATCTGCGCGTCTCTGCTTTGCGATTGTGCAAAAACTGGGGCCGTAACGGTTAGCCCAAGGGCGGTGAGGGCCAGGAATAATGCATGCCGTTTCATGGATGTCTCCCTTCATGAAACCGTAGGGATGTGAATGCGCGAGCATTCACGCCGGTTTATCGAGAAGCACCTGGAGCGCCAACGGGAAGAACCACGCGATGGTGCGTCTCGTTGATTACTTCGGCTGCCGACAAATAGAACGCTAGCAAAGCCGTGATCAAACCCACGTAACCGCCGGCGGTATGTAAACCAGCCATGCCGGTCCATTCGCCTGCTGCAAGCAAGAAGAACGTGATCCACAAAGCGAGAAAGATCAATTGCAACGCGCGCGCGGCGCGTAGCGAAGCGATCCACATGTAGAACGTGAAAATACCCCACATAAACAGGTACCAGCCGACAAATGCACCGGGTACCTTGTCGTGAAGAAACAGGACGAATAGCGCGAACGACCACCAGAACGCGCCGTAACTGACAAAGGCGGTGACACCAAAGGTATTGCCGCGTGGCAGTTCCATCACGCCGGCGATGATCTGCGCGGTGCCGCCGTAGGCGAGTGCGACCGCCAGGACCATATTCATGCTATCGCCGGTGAACCAACCGGCATTGATCATGCTCAGCAACCACGTCGTCAATGCAAATCCGGCCAAACCCAGCGGCGCCGGATTCGAGAATCGCGCGACTGTCTGTTCGTTGCTCATTGCAAGAACCTCCCCGGAAATGAACGGAGCTGGCGCTCCACGAATTGCGAAGTTTGTAAGTCTCCTCAAGCCAATCGCTACCGGTGCGAAAAATCTCCCCAGACAAGGGCACCGGGTTGATGCTGTACACGACCATCACCAGGTCAGTGGAGTCACCGTCGACAAACGTGATAGTCGTGGTTACGCGAAAAGCGTCTTGTAGTCTGTCCCGTTGTCGCCAAGGCGTCGATCGATTCAAACCGAGCCTGTTTTGCTTTACCTGTGCGTTGGACCCTGCTTCCCGCAGATCGCTCAGCAAATTTGTTGCGCTGCGACAGCGCAAGCGAATTGTTCAGCGAAACATGCATGAACAAGCGCACTTTACCGGATTGTGACGGCCGCGGCACGCATCCAGTGCGCAAGAAATCGAAAGGTCTGTGCAATCTTGATCGCATCAGAGCACGCTCTGGATAGGCAGCATCTTAAGGAACAGGACTTCTACACGACGTCCCACCGACACGTCCGGATCGCTATGGAACACAACGGGCTTGCCGTCGTTCTCGGCATGCCATTCCAGATGGCCGGTATGCGTTGCGTCGTGCCCAACCAGCACGACCTGATAGGAGTTCTGGGGTGACGTCGCTTTGTCGAAGAA
Organism: Dyella sp.; assembly: GCF_035486915.1. Lineage (GTDB taxonomy): Bacteria > Pseudomonadota > Gammaproteobacteria > Xanthomonadales > Rhodanobacteraceae > Dyella_B. The sequence continues at coordinate 39,174 of NZ_DATHMR010000057.1, forward strand.
TTGCGTCGCGACCGCGTCGGCCAGCGGCGGGCAATCGATAATGACGCCCATCTCGGTATTAAGCAGCTTCGAGCGCGGATCCATGTTCATCGAGCCGATAAAGGCATAGCGTCGATCCACGACGATAGTCTTTGCGTGCAGGCTGAAGCCGGAGGAACGACCTTCTGCACTGGCCGGATTTTCCTCGTTGGGCAGCGGGCGAAGCTCGTACAGCGTGATGCCGTCTGCGAGCAACGGCTTGCGGTACTGCGAGTAGGCCGCGGTCACTTCTGGCTCATCCGTCGCCGAAAGCGAATTGGTCAGCACCTTGATGGCCACACCGCGCTGACTCATCGCATTCAGATAACGCACGCCGGAATCCCCTGGAATGAAATAGGGCGACACCAGCAGCAGACTGTGCTGTGCCTGATCGGTAAGCGCTTTTATCTGCGGCCCGATACGCAGTGACTTATCGCCGCTTTCTTCGGTGACTTTTTCGGGTTGATCGGCAACTAGCGTGGCTGGGCCCCAGAACCAACCTCCGGGTTTGTCATCGGTCGGGCCGTTGGGAAGCTTGTCTACGGCCGCTTGCGCGTAATCGGACTGTGCGAACGTGCGCGCATCGTGATTAAGCTCAGCGCGCAGCTTGTCCAGATTGTAGGTGCTTGTGTGATGACCCTTGTACGCGGTGACAGGATAGGCGGCATCGCAGTTCCAGTAGGCGTCGAAGGCATCGGAGGCTTGCTTGACTACCGGTCCGATCGCAAGAACATCCATATCACGAAAATGCGTCTCGTTGCCCGCGTGGAAATAATCGTCACCGATATTACGGCCGCCCACGATGGCAACGTTGTTGTCCACAATGAACGACTTGTTGTGCATGCGGCGATTTAGTTTGTCCCAGTCCGTCAATAGCTGAAACGCCTTCGACAGCATGGACGGCCTGCGTGTTGTGAATGGATTGAACAGCCGAACCTTGATGTTGGGATGTGAATTGAGCGCTTCCAGCACGCCCGTTTCGTGTTTCAAGTCAAGATCGTCGATCAACAGACGCACGCGCACGCCACGATCGGCCGCGGCAAGCAAGCGCTGCATGATGAGCCGCCCGGTCGCGTCGTTTTCGAAGATGTAATACTGAAGATCGATGGATTGCTTCGCGTGATCGGCCAGGGAAACGCGGCTCATCAACGCATTGGTGCTGCTGATCAGCAATCGGAAACCAGAGTCCTCCGGGTGCTGGTTCGTTGCTGCCTGGATATAGCTACCGCGCGGTGTCGTTGTCGCCGGAGGGAGCGCCGTCGAAGGTTTCTTGACGTAATCGTCACGGATGGACGAGCAGGCGCCGAGCGCGAAAACAAGCGCCATCAATGACACGAGCCTTGGTATCTGCTGCCTGATCATCACTTCGCCTTACCAGCCATGCTGGGTTCGTCAACCGAAAGCATGTACAACGATGGGCAAAACCATGAACACCGAGGCGACGCTCGTCCTGCCGAAGGTATCCCTTCCTAGATGAACGGACGGTCTACCGATGCCAGCCTCAATGCATCCCGGTGCGAAGACTGACGTCAGCAAGCCACTGCCGCACGCGCTCAAGGTCCTCGGGCGTATCGACATCCATGGTCTCTCCCGAAGCAAAGGCCTCTACGCGCATTGCCTGATTTTCCAGCACATCGCGAGCGCCACGAGGACCCGACTGAGTCATCAATTGCGCGAAACAGTCCCGGGGAAACAGCACTGGAGGTCCGCAAACCCCGTTGCGTTCCGTAGACAGAAGGCGCTCAGGTGCCTGCGCGTGGCGCTGCAGCAATGGTTGAAGCGAGCCCGCGCTCAAGAGCGGCTGATCCGCCAGACAGATCAAAACGGCCGAGGCTTCTGGAAAGTGTGTATCGAGAAAACGAACACCGGTGGCGAGCGATTGACCCATGCCGAGCTGCCAGTCGGCGCAACGAGCAATATGAAGCGGCAAATCATCGATGACGCCCTCGACTTTTTCCGCATGAGCACCGGTGACGACGACAACGGGTAATGCCGTTTCGAGCACAATGCGCGCCACACGCCGCACCATCGGCTCACCTTCGATCCTAGCCAATTGCTTGACGTTGCCATAGCGGCTGCCTTCACCCGCAGCGAGCAGCAAAATCACCGGTGACGATGCGTGGCTGCTTTGTTGCGACATCAGTGAATCGTCCCGTCGTTGTCGCGCAAGGAACCGCCGCTGCGCTGATTGATCACCGCCATGATTTCCGCGGCAATTGCCAGCGCAATCTCTTCGGGCGTTTCCGAGCCGATATCCAGGCCCGCCGGTGCGTGCACATGCAAGCCTGCCAGCGCCGTGTTGTCGCGCATGCGCGCGACGCGTTCTCTCGAACCCAATGCGCCAAGGTAAGCAACGGGAGCATCCTTCAATGCGCCCAGATAGGCGACGTCGTGTTCGAGATTATGGGTCATGACGACGACGGAACTGTGCGAGTCGAGGGGCAGTGCATCCGTAAGCCTCGACGGAGAGGCACAAACGGTTTTCAATCCTTCCGGAAGGTCGGAAACGTTCAGCCTTGCCGGATCGTGATCCACCAGCGTTGTCTGCCAGCCCAACGCACTTGCCAGGGGCAATAAGGCGCGCGCCGCGGCGCTGCTTCCGATAACCACCAGCGCATGGGGCGGTGCTATCGCTTCGACCAGAACATCCGCGATTCCCTGCGCAGAAGGTAGGCGTAACGTTGTCGTCTTTGGCGAGTTCATAGACGCGACGTTTGCAATGATCGTCTGGGCTAGCGCTTGCTCATTCACGGAATCATGCAGTGTGGCGTGCTCATTCCATACCAGCCGCCGCGGCATGACAACCTCTTCATCGATAGCGAACAGCGTTGCCATATGAATGGGTTGGCGCCGATCGAAACACGTTGTCAGCGTATCGATGAAATCGGTGTCATGAATGGTGAGCAGCGGCTCGATAAGAACCTCCAGTTCGCCGCCGCATCCCATCTCCATGAGTACATCAAGACCCGATTGCGCGTTGTACTTGACCACTCGTGGCGTTGCGTTCGCAATGACTTCCTTGGCTCTGGCCACGATATCGCGTTGCGGACAACCGCCGGAAAGTTCGCACACGACGCGGCCATCATCGAAGACCAGCATGCGCGTACCGGCGCGACGGAAGGTGGAACCGCGCGTGCGCGTGAGCGTAGCCAGGGCAGCCTTGGACGATGCATCGCGATGCAGCATGCGCAGCGCGTGGATCAACGTGCTCAACTCATGTGCCGAATTCATCAGTCCTGTCGCCAGCCGGAAGAGGGAGACAAAAACCAGAACGTCATGGTGCGAGGTATATAACGCTCTATGCCATCGTTGGCGCGAAGGACCGCGTTTTCAAGATCGCTTTGCAGCCTACGTGGATCATCCTATCGTTTGCCTGCCGCTTCTGATATACCGGCTTTTTACGACGGGTTTGCTCCCATGCAAACCTCGGGCGGGCTGTGTGAAGCAAGTCCGACCGGTTACCGCGTTCTGTGCTGATTTCGTGAAGGCCCAGGGCGCGCACGTGTCTCATCGACGCAGTGCGGAGGTCTCCATGTTGTCATTGTCGATCAATGGCCAGTCCTATCCGGTGGACGTTCCCGAGGACATGCCGTTGCTCTGGGTTCTGCGCGACGTCATCGGCCTCACAGGCACCAAGTTCGGCTGTGGTATCGCCCAGTGCGGAGCATGCACCGTGCATCTGGATGGCCAGCCAGTGCGCTCCTGTGTGCTTCCTGTGGGCGCGATTGGCAACCGGGCCATCACCACCATCGAGGCAGTGGGCAATACACCCAGCGGCCAGAAGATTCAGCAGGCGTGGCTGGATGTCGATGTCGTGCAGTGTGGCTACTGCCAGTCCGGACAGATCATGTCGGCCGCTGCGTTACTGCAGCGCACCCCCAACCCGACGGATGCGGATATCGATGCAGCCATGGCGGGTAACATCTGTCGATGCGCCACCTATGTGCGCATACGTGCAGCGATCAAACAGGCCGCGACAGGCAAGTTGGAAATCCTGCAGACGATAGTGAGTGCTCCCGAAGGAGCCGCGTCATGAGCACGACATCAGGCACTCCGCGCGATGGCGATGTGGTCGATCTTGGCCGTCGACATGCTTTGCAATCCGGCGGCTTGGCGATCGCGTTTTTGTGGCTGGGTGGCGCAGGCACCGCATCGGCGATGATCAATGCGCGTCGCCAACCTGGCGACGCAGCGGCAGCGATGGCCGATGGAAATCCCCCGTTTGCTCCGAATGCCTTCATTCGCATCGACACCAGCGGTGCCGTGCGTCTGGTGATGCCTACGGTGGAAATGGGGCAGGGCATTTACACCGGCTGCAGCATGTTGCTCGCCGAAGAACTCGGTGTCGGCCTCGATCAAATCACCGTGGAGCACTCGCCGCCAAGCGACGAGCTTTACGGTATACCCGCGCTCGGTGGTCAGATCACGGGTGGCTCAACCAGTACGCGAGCCACTTGGCAGGTGTTGCGCGAAGCAGGTGCCGTCGCGCGCACGATGCTTGTGACGGCGGCGGCTTCGCAGTGGAAGGTGGATCCTTCGACATGCACAGTGGACCGCGGCGTGATTCATCACACACCTTCCGCACGCAGTGTTGGATTCGGTGAAGTGGCGGCGGCTGCGGGAAAATTGCCGATGCCCGACAAGGTACAACTCACCGATCCAAAAGATTTCAAGTTGCTCGGCAAGCCGATGCGGCGCGTCGATTCGATAGACAAGATCAAGGGCGCAACGCAATTCGGCATCGACGTACGCGTGCCAGGTATGAAAGTCGCGACAGTTGTCTCTTGCCCGACCCTGGGTGGCAAGGTTTCTGCCGTAGACGACAAAGCTGCGCGTGCCATTCCCGGCGTCATCGATGTGCTTCGTATCGACGATGCCGTTGCAGTCGTCGGCGAACATTTCTGGGCTGCCAAACAAGGCGTACAAGCCTTGAGCATCACCTGGGATCACGGCCCGAATGCCACGCTGAACACGCAACAATTGCGTGATGCGTTGGCCGATAGCGCGCACAACGGTCAGTCCATTGTGGCGAGCGACACGGGGCCCAAGCCGTCAGGCACGCTCGTGGAATCGGAATACCAATCGCCCATGCTCGCACACGCAACAATGGAGCCGCTGAATGCCACCGTCTGGGTGACGGCCGACAAATGCGAAATCTGGACGGGTACGCAAGTACCCATGCGTGCGGCCGAGGAGGGTGCCAGGATCACCGGTCTTCCGATCGATAAGGTGATTGTTCACAACCAATATCTGGGCGGTGGATTCGGTCGACGGCTGGAAACCGATTGGGTGCAGCAAGCCGTTGCATTTGCGAAGCAGGTTTCCTATCCCATCAAAGTCGTGTGGACGCGCGAAGAAGATATTCACCGCGACATCGTTCGTCCGATGTATCACGATCTCATTTCAGCGGTCATCGACGCCGACGGAAAGCCTGTGTGGTACGGCTATCGCACCAGCGGTGGCTCCGTGCTTGCGCGTTTCGCGCCTGGGGCGATGGGCAAGGATGGCATGGACAGCGATGCCATCGAGTGCGCCGCCGATATCCCGTACGACATTCCCCACAACAAGGTAGAGTGGATTCGCCACAACATGCCGCCAGGTCTCGTCGTGGGCTGGTGGCGTGGTGTCGGGTCCACGCACAATTTGTTCGTGATCGAAAGTTTCATGGACGAACTGGCGCATCGCGCGAATAAAGACCCGCTTGAATACCGGCGTGCGTTGCTGGGCAAAAGTCCGCGGGCGCTCGCCGTGCTCAACCTCGCCGCCGAGAAAATCGGTTGGGGAGGACAGCCACTGCCGGCGCGAACAGCACGCGGCATCGCATTGGGCGAACCGTTCGGCAGTCATGTGTGTGCGATTGTGGAGGCCGAGGTGACGCCGCAAGGTGAGGTGCGTCTGCGACGCGCAGTGGTCGCATTGGATTGCGGTATTGCCGTCAATGCCAGTTCGATCGAAGCACAGGTGCAAGGCGGTGTCCTGTTCGGTTTGAGCGCAGCCTTGTACAGCAGCATCACGGTCAAGAATGGTGGCTTCGAACAAAGCAACTTCAACAACTATCGAATCCTTCGCATCAACGAAGCACCGACCGTTGAAGTACATCGTGTCATCAATGGTGAACCACCGGGCGGTTTGGGTGAAGTAGGCACCGCCATCGCCGCGCCTGCATTGACCAACGCCATCTTTGCGGCGACCGGTGTGCGGCTTTACACGTTGCCGGTGGACCGCAATCTGCTGGCGCAGAGTTCCGACGCGCTCAAATCGGTGGCGTCGGCCTCCGCGCAAGAAGGGAGGGACGTGACATGACCCGCTTCCTCATCATCGTGGTGCTGCTCGCAGTGCTTGGCGTAGGTGCATACTTTTATTTGAATCGCACAGACACATCCGATGGCACGGCGCCTGCTATCGCCGGAGCGCCACCATCAGCCGATGTGCTGGCGCGCGGTGAATACCTCACCAAAGCAGCCGATTGCACGGCGTGTCATACCGTGGCGGGTTCCGGAAAGGCTTTTGCCGGCGGCTTTCCCTTCAAGTTGCCTTTCGGCACCATTTATTCCAGCAATATCACGGCCGATGTCGCCACAGGCATCGGCAGTTGGAGCGATGACGATTTCGTGCGTGCCGTGCGCGAAGGCGTACGCAAGGATGGCCAGCGTCTCTATCCGGCGTTTCCGTACACGTCGTACACGCAGTTGAGCCGCAGCGATGTGCTGGCGATCAAGGCGTATCTCTTCAGCCTTCCCAAGATATCGGAACCCAATAAGACGAATGATTTGTCATTCCCCTACAACCAACGTTGGGCGATGGGCTTTTGGAACGCGGCGTTCTTCAAGAGCCAGCGCTTTGTCGCCGATTCATCCAAATCGCCAGACTGGAATAGCGGCAAGTATCTGGCTGTGGCACTGGAGCACTGCGGTGAATGCCATACGCCACGCAACCTGGGTTTTGGATTGGAGCACGGCAACGAACTGGCGGGTGAAGAATTACAGGGTTGGCGTGCCTACAACATCACATCCGATCAGACGCACGGCATCGGTGCGTGGAGCGACGGCGAGATCGCTGCCTATCTAACAACCGGTCATGCCCAGGGGCGTGGTTCCGCGGCAGGCCCCATGGCCGAAGCCGTGCAGAACAGCCTGCGTTTCCTGCAACCTGCGGATACCGCAGCGCTTGTATCCTATCTGCGCAGCGTGCCTGCGCGCGAAGGCAAGGACCCCGTTACCGTTGATGCGAAGGCAGCGCCCGCCATGGCTTCCAACAACGCAGCGCCCGGTGGCGACAGTGCCAGTGCTGACAATCCTGGATTGCGTCTATTCGAAGGTGCTTGCGCAAGCTGCCATCAATGGAACGGGCAAGGCCAGCAGACACCTTATGCATCGTTGCTGGGCACGCGTGGCGTGAATGATGTTCGGGGTGCCAATGTCACGCAAATTCTTTTACATGGTTCGGACATGCGTTTCGCCGGGCCCAATATCTTCATGCCCGCGTTTGGCGATGCTTACTCAAACACTGAAATTGCCGAACTAAGCAATTACGTCATCGGCCACTTCGGCAACAAGCAGGGCACCGTCACACCCGACGATGTCGCTACGCGCCGCAAGCAATTTTGATCGTGTAAGAAATTGGAAGACAGCAAGTGACGTTGAGCGGCGCGATTCACATCGCGCCGCTTTTTTTAGCGAAGTTCCTTGCGCACCACCAGCTTGAGTCCAGACCATATCTCGCTGACGGCGCAGACTTTGATATCGACGAAGCCCAGGGGAAGGGCGATCTCGCGTATGACATCTTCCGTGACGGTGGTGGCCACCTCCGACGCTTTCTTCGGCCAGGACACCCATACGGATGCGTCGGGATTCAAGGTTTTTCGATACACGTGAAGTGCTTTGGCCAGTTCTTCTTTGTCAGTGACGAACAGCTGAACCAGCTCTACCTGCGGGCCGAGCTTGCTTTCAAACACAACCTGTTCGGGAAGCGGTTCCAGCGATGCCGGATAATCACGTGGTGCGCCAAAGATCGCGACATGCATCGATGCCTTGATGCCCAGTTTCTTGGCAAGTGGTGTCCCGGAGTAGCCGGCGGCGGTGGGCATCGATCGCTATGACAGGTTGTCGGGTGCGTATGAAGATAGTATCTGTGCCGTAACTGTGCATCAAAGGTCGCCTTAGCCCATAAGTCATAGCGCCACGGCGTTCATCTCGAACTATCGTTTCCCGATCGACCTCACACCATAAGGTTCCCGCTATGCAGCCCATTCGCAGTCTTCTGGCCGTCGCTGTCATGAGCGGTATTGCGGCCCTCCTCGCAGCGTCCGTTGTTTCCGGTGCCGATCAAACAACCGCTGCAAGCAACATGAATGTCGGTATCGATCTTTCCTATATCGATCATTCGGTGAAACCGGGTGACGACTTTTTCAGCTACGCCAATGGTGCTTGGGTAAAAACAGCGCAAATTCCTGCCGATCGCTCCGCGACCGGGCCCACACAAGAACTGGAAGACCTGACCGCCAAGCGCACGGCCGACCTGATCCAGAACATGGCGAAAACACAACCCGCGGCCGGCACCAGCAATCGCAAGATTGCCGATTTCTATGCCGCCTATATGGACGAGGCCGGTGTCGAGAAACGCGGTCTTGCGCCGATCAAAGCCGAGCTGGATCAGATCGATGCGATCAAGACCCGTGACGACCTTGCGCGTGTACTCGGCAGTCAAATGCGCGCTGACGTCGATCCGATCAACGCGACCAATTTTCAGACGGAAAACCTGTTCGGACTTTTCATCGCGCAAGGGCTGGAAGATCCGTCGCACAACATCGCGTATCTGATGCAAGGCGGCCTAGGCATGCCCAGCCGCGATTACTACCTGTCGCACGATCCGGAGATGGCGGCGGATCGCGCAAAATATCTGACCTATGTCGGGGCTTTGCTGAAACTGGCCGGCACGACGGACGCCGATACGCAGGCAGCAGCCATCATGGCGCTGGAGACAAAAATTGCACAGGCACAGGAAAGCCTTGTCGATAGCGAAGACATCCACAAAGCCAACAACATGTGGACGATGGCCGACTACGCGCAGAAAGCACCAGGCATGAACTGGGCCGCATACTTCAACGCCGCCGGTCTTGGCGATCAAAAACAGATCGATGCATGGCAACCGGCCGCAACGACGGCGATTGCCGCGTTGGTGGGTAGCGAGCCCATCGATACATGGAAGCAGCTGCTGCGTTATCACGCTATCGATTCGGCTGCGCCGTTATTGCCCAAGGCATTCGCCGATCTCAACTTCAAGTTTTATTCCGGCACGCTGGAAGGCGTACCCGCGCAACCGGAGCGCTGGAAGCGTGCCGTGGATGCGACCAGCAGCGATCTGGATTACGCAGTAGGGCGCGTTTACGTGCAGAAGTATTTTCCGCCGGAGGCGAAGGTCGAAGTACAGGACATGGTGAAAAACCTGATCGCGACATTCAACGAACGCCTCGATACGCTTGCCTGGATGACTCCCGCCACGCGTGCCAAAGCAAAGGCAAAACTGGCTACGTTACGCGTTGGTGTCGGTTATCCCGATACATGGCGCGACTACAGCGCGCTGGTCGTTCAAGCAGGCGATGCGCTGGGCAATCACGAGCGTGCGATCGAATTCCGTTATCGTTACCAGCTATCGAAACTCGGCAAACCCGTTGATCGCGGCGAATGGTGGATGACGCCGCAATTGGTGGATGCGGTGAATCTTCCGGTGCAAAACGCGCTCAATTTCCCCGCTGCCGTGTTGCAGCCGCCGTTTTTCTTCCCGCATGGCGATGCGGCGGTGAATTACGGTGCGACGGGCGCGACGATCGGCCACGAAATCAGTCACAGCTTCGACAACCTCGGCTCCGAGTTCAACGCCCAGGGCAAACTGGAAAACTGGTGGACGCCGCAAGACGCCGCTCATTTCAAGGCAACGACGCAGAAACTTGTCGAGCAATACAACCACTACGAGGCATTGCCGGGCTTGTACGTCAATGGTCAGCAGACGCTTGGCGAAAACATCGCCGATGTTGCCGGGCTCGCCGTGGCCTACGCTGCTTATCATCGATCGCTGCACGGCAAGCCCGCTCCGGTGATCGGCGGCCTCACCGGCGACGAACGGTTCTTCCTTGCGTACGCGCAAAGCTGGCGCGTCAAGATTCGCGATGCCGAGCTGCGTCAACGTCTGTCGACGGATGTGCATGCGCCGGACAACATTCGTGCGCAGGCTGTGCGCAATATCGACGGGTGGTATGCACCGTTCCATGTGCAACCTGGACAGAAGCTTTATCTGTCTCCGGATAACCGCGTAAAGATCTGGTAAGTCGTCAACGCCTCAAGCGGTTTAGCCAATTCCATCGCGATGCACGCCATCGAGTCCAAGGCATGTACAGAAAAGAAAGCCCGGCCGAAGCCGGGCTTTCCCATTTCCCTTCCTGTGTTTCTTATTGCTGTACTTGCAGTTCCGTACGACGGTTGCGAGCACGACCTTCGGCCGTCTTGTTGGTGTCGATCGGATCGTTCAGACCATGACCGATCGGACCTTCCAGACGGCTCGCGTCGATACCGTGCGAGGTCAGGTAGTCGTACACAATCTTCGCACGACGCTCCGACAGACCCTGGTTGTACGTCGCCGTACCCACGCCGTCGGTATAACCGGCCACCGTCACGTGCACCTGCGGATAACGCTTCAGCGTATCCACCGCCTGGTCCAGGATCGCCAGCGAGTCGCTGCTCGGCACCGCCAGCGTCGGCTCGATGTTGCTCTCGCCCTTCTTCGGACGGTCGAACTTGAAGTTCACGCCCTTCAGGTCGATCACCACCTTCTGCGGGCAGCCATCCGGACCCACGATCGTGCCTTCCGGCAGATCCGGGCACTTGTTGTCGCACAGATTCACGCCATTGCGGAACTGCTTGGAGCAGTCCGGAGCAGCCGGCGGCGGCGGAGCAACCGGAGCGGCAGCAGCCGGCACGGCGCCAATGTGTGCAACGAGGGCGAAGCCCAGATACCAGTCGCCGTAGCCGTTCTTCTGCGGCTGGGTCTTGTCGTCCCAGTCGTAGCGGTAAGCCGCTTCCACGCGGAACTCAGCGCTGTCGGTGATCGACTTGGAGATACCCACGCCAGCCTGTGCGGCCGGATCCCAGCCCTTGTCGAGCGGGTTGTGGTGATAGCTACCCATCACGCCACCCATCAGGTACGGACGCCAGGAGTTCCAGTCACCGAAGAAGTAGCGTGCGGCCACGCCGTAGTTGTTGTTCGACCAGTTGTTGCCCTGACCGAACACATCGCTGTCTGCCTTGCGCTTGGTGCGATCGACAAAGAGTTCGACGGACACGTTCGACGAAATGAACTTGCCCACGCCAATGCCGTAGAAGAACTGACGGCTGCGGGTATTGCGGTCCGTGTCGTTGTAGTAGCCGCCCACATAAGGAGCGATATACCAACGATCATCGAAGCCATTCGGCCAAGCCGGGGCGCTGGTGCTGCTCGTGCTGCTGGTGTCACTGCTGCTGGCCGGAGCAGCGGTGTTGTCCTGCGCGTGAACGGCACCTACGCCGCCCAGGGCAAGAGCGATCAAAAAATACAGGCCCTTACGTTTCATCAGGTGTCTCCTCGGATTATTAGTGTTCGCGTCCATTCCAACCCCAGACGGAAATCGCGCGGCAGAACTCAATTAGGTTGCGGGGGACTTAATCGCTACCCTGCTTGATGTGCCTAGCAGCAAGCGCGGCGAAGTGTAGCAAAACCGTTAAGAGATTCGTACGCCAGTCTTTCATGCCATACGCGTTACCGGTGAAGCTTTGTTCAGCTACGCAACACGTTAGCTACACTGCAATACAGTTCTTAACCATGTATTTAAGCGCAAGAAAAAGCCCGGCATATGCCGGGCTTCTCCCTATTGCTTGAAGTCCAATTACTGCTGAACCTGCAGTTCTGTACGACGATTGCGAGCGCGGCCCGCTGCCGTCTTGTTGGTGTCGATCGGATCGTTCAGACCATGACCGATCGGTCCTTCCAGACGACTTGCGTCGATACCGTGCGAGGTCAGGTAGTCGTACACGATCTTCGCACGACGCTCCGACAGGCCCTGGTTGTAAGTAGCCGTACCCACGCTGTCGGTGTAACCGGCCACCGTCACGTGCACCTGCGGATAGCGCTTGAGCGTATCCACAGCCTGGTCGAGGATCGCCAGCGAGTCGCTGCTCGGCACGGCCAGTGTCGGCTCGATGTTGGTCTCGCCCTTCTTCGGACGGTCGAACTTGAAGTTGACACCCTTCAGATCGATTACAACCTTCTGCGGGCAGCCATCCGGACCCACGATCGTGCCTTCCGGCAGATCCGGGCACTTGTTGTCGCACAGATTCACGCCATTGCGGAACTGCTTGGAGCAATCCGGTTGCGGCGGCGGCGGCGGTGCAGGCGGAGCAGCCGGCGCTGGAACCGCACCGATGTGAGCAACAATGCTAAAGCCCAGGTACCAGTCGCCATAGGCGTTGTT
>NZ_DATHMR010000058.1:0-14223 GCF_035486915.1 Dyella sp.
GCTGCATGAGGTAATCGTGCGAGCTGATCGGGGTGTCGTAGCGGCGCGGATTGTCTTCGGTAATGCACTGCGGCAATGGGTCGAGCATCACGTCGGGATTGGGATGCAGGAAGTACGGCACCGAATAACGCGGCTTGCGCGCGTTGGCGTTCTGCGGATTGACCACGCGATGGGTGGTGGACGGATACACGTGGTTGCTCAGGCGCTGCAGCATGTCGCCGATGTTGACCACGATGGCATCGCCCTCGGTGGTGATCGGCAGCCAGTTGCCTTCGCGCGTGAGCACTTCCAGACCTTCCGCACTCGCACCGACCAGCAGCGTGATGAAGTTGATGTCTTCATGCGCGCCCGCACGTACGTTCGGAATGTTTGCTTCGGTAATCGGCGGATAGTGAATCGGACGAAGGATGGAATTGCCTTCGTTGATCTTGTCCTCGAAGTACGCTTCCGGCAGGCCGATATGCAACGCCAATGCGCGCAGCACGCGGCTGCCGAGATAATCGAGCGCCTCGAACAGTTCGTAGCCGTATTCGTGAAAGCCGGGTACTTCCGCCGGCCAGATGTTCGGCGGCATCACGTCGGCAAACTGGGAATCGCGATCGATTTCGCGGCCGATATGCCAGAACTCTTTCAGATCCGGATAGCGGCTGTCTTTGGCCGTTTCGATCTTGAAGGGCGTGTAGCCCCGCGCACCACCGGTACCGGGCATGTGGTACTTCATCTTGGTTTCGGCAGGTAGCGCGAAAAAACGCTCGAAGGCGTCGTACGCGCCATCGATCAACTCGGCGTTGATAGCGTGACCGCTGATGCAGCAGAAACCGAACTCGCGGTAGGCAGCGCCCAGTTCGGCGACGAAAGCGTCGCGGTCAGTGTCGAATCGGCGGATGTCGAGAGTCGGAACTCGTTTGGTTGCAATGTCCATAGCGTTTCCACAGGTATTGGCGTGCGGTCAATTTGTGTTCCGCCACCGCAGGGGCGGTGCACGTCGGGCCTGTTCCTTGGCGACCTGGATACCTGCGTGCAGGGCTATCGGCCCTGCTGGTTCACGAGCGTTCGGCTACGGATTTTACGACGTCTGCCAGCTTTTGCGCCAATTGTTTCACTTCAGTCTCGTCCGCCGCCTCTACGGTTACCCGAGCCATCGGTTCTGTACCGGAGGCACGCAGAACGACACGGCCCCGGCCATGCAAAGCCTGCTCGGTCTCGGCAAGCGCTTTCTTCACGTCCTCGCTTTGGAGCGCTTCACGCGCGCCTTTGGCGCGGACGTTGATCATGATCTGGGGCATCTTGTGCAGCCCCTGACGCGCTGCCACAAGATCCTGGCCTTCGAGCTTCAGGGCTTCGAGCACAGCCAGTGCGGCAACGATACCGTCGCCGGTGGTCGCGCGGTCCAGGCACAACACGTGACCGGATGTTTCACCGCCGAGCAGTCCCTCGTGTTCCTTGAGTTTCTGCAGTACGAAACGATCGCCCACGTTGGCACGGATGAAATCAATGTCGGATTCGGCCAACGCCTGCTGCAACCCGAAATTGCTCATCAATGTGCCGACAACAGGGCCTTTCAGCATGCCGCGCTTACGCCAGCTGCGTGCAAGCACATAGAGCATGTCGTCGCCATCGCAAATGACACCGCTGCGATCCACCATCTGCACACGATCACCGTCGCCATCGAACGCAAAGCCGATATCGGCGTGATGATCCAGCACGGCGCGTTGCAGCGCCTGTGGGTGCATGGAGCCGACATCGTGATTGATATTGAAGCCGTCGGGCCTGTCGCCGATGACGAACAACTGCGCACCCAATTCTGCAAAGACCTTGGGAGCTGCCTGATACGTAGCACCGTGCGCACAATCGAGCGCGATCTTCATGCCGGCCAGACTGAAATCCTCCGGCACGGTGGATTTGCAGAATTCGGCGTAACGCGTGACAGCGTCAGTCACGCGCACCACCTTGCCCAGGTCGTCGGAATCGACGGTGATGAACTGCGCATCCGTTTCCAGCTCGATCGCGTGTTCGATCTCGTCGGAAAGTTTCTCGCCATGTGCGGAGAAAAACTTGATGCCGTTGTCGTGATGCGGGTTGTGCGACGCACTGATCACTACACCGGCATCGGCGCGCAAGCTGCGCGTGAGGTAGGCAACAGCCGGTGTGGGCATGGGACCGAACAGGCGAACATCCACGCCCGCAGCGGCCAACCCTGCTTCCAGTGCGGATTCGAACATGTAGCCGGAGACGCGCGTGTCTTTGCCGATCAACACCAGCGGATGACCCGGCGTTTTCTTCTGTTGACGAAGCACCACGCCAAGCGCGCGCCCCAGACGCAGCATGAAATCCGCACTGATGGGCCATTGGCCAACGCGGCCGCGAATGCCATCGGTACCGAAGTATTTACGCTGTGTCATGGCTTACCTACTTGTTATTCGTCGTCTGGCCAGCGTGGCGCTTTGGGGGTGTCGCGGCGTTCGGGCTTGTCGCCCGATTGCACGGCATGCCACACCTTCAACGCATCCACCGTGGCGGCCACGTCATGGACGCGTACCATGCGCGCGCCCCGCTGAACGGCGATCAACGCCGCGGCCACGGAACCTGCCGCACGATCGGCCGGTTGCTTGCGGCCAGTGAGTGTGCCGATCATGGATTTACGGGACAAGCCGACGTAAACCCCACTACCAAGATCGGCGAAACGCTCCAGCCGACGCAGCAGCGCCAGGTTGTGCTCCATATCTTTGCCGAAGCCGAAGCCCGGATCGACCATCACCTTGCGTCGATCGATACCCGATATTTCGCAGGAGAACAGTCGATCGGTAAGGAAGCGATGCACTTCGCCGACGACATCGTCGTAGTGCGGCGCGTCCTGCATGCTGCGCGGTTCACCTTGCATGTGCATCAGGCAAACCGGCACGCGCAATTCGGCAACAGCGTCCATGGCGCCTTCGCGGCGCAAGGCATAAACGTCGTTAATCATGCCCGCGCCTGCGGCCACACCGGCACGCATCACTTCCGGCTTGGAGGTATCGATTGCGATGGGCAGCGATGTACGTGCCGCAAGCTGTTCGATCACCGGTATGACGCGCTTGAGTTCTTCATCGATGGAAACGTCGTGGGCGCCGGGCCGGGTCGATTCGCCGCCGATATCGAGCATATCGGCGCCCTCTTCCGCCAGGCGCAAACCATGGGAGACAGCGGCATCCACGTCGGCGAACTGGCCGCCGTCGGAAAACGAATCGGGTGTCACGTTGATGACGCCGACCACACGCGGACGATCGAGCGTCAGGGAGCGGCCATTGCAATCGAGCACCGTGGCAAACAGATCCGTCGACATGCTCACTTACTCCGTACCGCCGAGCTGGCCCATGAACTGACGGTAGTAACGCAGCTCGTCGATGGAATCGCGAATATCCGAAAGCGCCGTATGCGCCGATTCCTTGTTAAAGCCACGACCGATCATCGGCGCCCAGCGACGCGCCAGCTCCTTGAGCGTAGACACATCCAGGTTGCGGTAGTGGAAAAAACGCTCCAGCTGCGGCATCTGTCGATGCATGAAGCGGCGGTCCTGGCAGATGGAGTTGCCGCACATGGGCGATTTGCCGGACATGACCCACTGCTTGAGGAAATTCACCGTCGCCTGCTCAGCATGGGCATGATCGACCGCGGAATTGACCACCTGATCCCACAGCCCTGAACGGCGATGCTGGTTGCGGTTCCAGGTATCCATCGTCTCCAGGCGCTCCGCATCGTGGCGGATGGCAAACACAGGACCCTCGGCCAGAATGGTCAGGTCCTTGTCGGTAACGATGGTGGCTATTTCGAGGATCGAGTCGTTGTCCGTATCCAGACCGGTCATTTCGAGGTCGATCCAGACGAGATTATCTTCGTTGACTTGGCTCATGCGCCCTCCCGGCGCGAAGTCTAGCAGAGGCTGCCAGGAGGACAGGCTCCGGGGCCTGCCGTGCGATGATTATGCGATGCAGACCCTTTTCTGGCACGACTACGAAACCTTCGGCACGGATTCACGGCGAGACCGGGCCATTCAATTTGCCGGCATCCGCACCACGCTGGAGCTGGAAGTCGTGGACGAGCCGGTGATGTTTTTCGCCAAGCCGCCGCACGAGATGCCACCCAGTCCGGAGTCCTGCCTGATTACCGGCATTACCCCGCAGCAGGCCGAACACGATGGCGTGATCGAGGCGGACTTTGCCGCACGCGTGCACGAACAACTGGCCGCGCCTGGGACGTGCGGCGTTGGCTATAACTCGCTGCGCTTCGACGATGAATTCACGCGGCAGCTCCTGTATCGCAACTTCTTTGAGCCTTATGCGCGCGAATGGGAGAACGGCAATTCGCGCTGGGATCTGATCGATCTGGTGCGCATGTGCGAAGCCCTGCGCCCCGAAGGCATCGCGTGGCCCACGCACGACGATGGCGCGCCGAGCTTCAAGCTGGAACATCTGGCGCGAGCCAATCACCTGCAACAGGAGCGCGCGCACGATGCCTTGTCGGACGTGCATGCTTTGATCGATCTGGCGCGGCTGATTCGTGTGCGCCAGCCACGGTTGTGGGATTGGCATTACAGCCTGCGCCGCAAACAACGCGTGTTCGAACTGCTCGATCTGACGAACATGACGCCCGTCGTACATGTGTCGTCGCGCTATCCGGCGAGCCGGCATTGTCTGGCGGTGATCATTCCGCTCGCGGTACATCCGAATCGCTCGGGTGAAATCATCGTTTACGATCTTTCGCAGGATCCGGCCGATCTGCTCACTCTGGATGCGGACGATATTGCCGATCGCATGTTCACACCGCGTGCCGATCTACCCGAAGGTGTGGAGCGAATGGCGCTGAAGACGATTCATGCCAATCGCTCCCCGGCACTCGCGCCACTCTCGGCACTGAAAGGGGTCGATATGTCGCGGCTTCAGCTGGATCTGGACCGCTGCCTCGCCAACGCGGAAGCGCTGCGCACCGCAACGGGACTCGGCGAGAAGCTGCGCAGCGTTTTCCAGCGCGCGACCGACCTGCCGCCACCCGAAGACCCAGAGCTTGCGCTCTACAGCGGCTTTCTTCCGGACTCCGACAAACGGCTGCTGCGCGACGTACGCGGTACGCCGCCCGATCAGCTGGGACAGAAAACCTTCGCATTCCGCGATCCACGCTACGCGGAACTGCTGTTCCGCTACCGCGCGCGAAACTGGCCGCACACACTGTCCGCAGAAGAACGCGAGCGCTGGGAAACATTCCGCCAGCAGCGCCTGACGCGCCCGACGCCGTTGACCGCTCTGACACTTTCCGATTATTTCGCGCAGGTTTCGGCCTTGCGCAACGACCCGGCCAGAAGCGATAAATGGGCCTTGCTGGACCAACTGCAAGCCTGGGGCGAACAACTCGCCGCTGAAGCTGGTATTGCCGCCTGACACACGGAACCGAACCCGATGCCTCGTGCCTATTTTTCACCCGCCACGTTTCGCTTTCTGGGCGCTTTGGCGCGCAACAACAAACGCGAATGGTTTCAAGCTCACAAAGCGGATTACGAACGCGATGTGCGCGATCCGTTTATTGAATTGATCACGGACATGCAGGCGCCGCTGGCGAAGATCAGTTCGCACTACCGCGCCGACCCGCGCAAGAACGGCGGCTCGCTGTTTCGCATCTATCGGGATACACGGTTTTCCGGCGATAAAGAGCCTTACAAGCCGTGGGCGAGCGCGCGCTTTTATCACGAGCGCCGGCACGAGATTCCCGCGCCATCGTTCTACATCCACCTCCAGCCCGGCGATTGTTTTATCGGTGGTGGTATGTGGCGACCGGAGGCAGACCCGCTGAAGCGCATTCGCGCTTTTCTTGCCGATAACCCGGCGGCTTGGAAGCGTGCCACGCAAAGCAAAGCGTTCAAGGATCACTTTGAGTTCTGGGGTGAGTCGTTGACGCGGCCGCCGCGTGGTTTCGATGCCGACCACGAGCTTATCGACGATTTGAAGCGCAAGGACTTTGCCGCGGGCGAAGCCTTCGATGAGAAGCTGGCCTGTTCGTCGGAGTTGTTGCCGTATATGGTCGCTAGCTACAAGCGTATTGCGCCGTTGATCGATTATTTGTGTGCATCGCAAGAGCTCGATTTCTAGCCCCATTCTTAAGCGTCATCCCAGCGAAAGCTGGAATGACTACAAAAAGAAGCCCGCATTCGCGGGCTTCTTTTATAGGGCCTCAGGGCGCATGTACGGGAACAACAACACGTCTCGAATCGACGACGAATTGGTCAGCAGCATCACCAAGCGATCAATACCGATTCCTAGTCCACCCGTCGGCGGCAAGCCCACTTCCAGCGCACGAATGTAATCGGCATCGAAGTGCATCGCTTCGTCGTCACCGGAATCCTTCGCATCCACCTGCGCCTGGAAGCGCGCAGCCTGATCTTCCGGATCGTTCAATTCGGAGAAGCCGTTGGCGATCTCCTTGCCATTGACGAACAGCTCGAAGCGATCGGTGATCCCCTTGTCCGTGTCGTTCTCACGCGCGAGCGGCGACACTTCCACCGGATGATCGATGATGAAAGTCGGCTGGATCAGCGTGTGCTCGACGGTCTTCTCGAAGATTTCCAGCAGCAACTTGCCCCAACCGTAACTAGCCTTCACCTGCGCGCCCACGCGCTTGGCATGAGCGGCCATAGCGTCGCGGTTGCGCAGCTCTTCGCGCTTGATCTGCGGATTGAGCTCCAGCACCGCATCTTCCATGCGCCAGCGACGGAATGCGGGACCGACATCGATGGTCGCGCCTTCCCACTCCAACTGCGTCGTACCGAGCACTTGCTTGGCCGTATCGCGAATTACCGCCTCGGTAAGATCCATGATCTCATGATAGGTCGCGTACGCCTGATACAACTCCAGCATGGTGAATTCGGGGTTGTGTCGCGTGGACACGCCCTCGTTGCGGAAGTTGCGATTGATTTCGTAGACGCGATCGAAACCGCCGACCACCAGGCGCTTCAGATAAAGCTCCGGCGCCACGCGCAGAAAAAGATCGATATCCAGCGCGTTGTGGTGCGTGATGAAAGGACGTGCCGTGGCGCCGCCGGGGATGATATGCATCATCGGGGTTTCCACTTCCATGAAACGGCGCGGCTCCGCTTCCAGCCACTGACGCATATAGCCAATGATCTTCGAGCGCAGCGCGAACGTGCGGCGCGCTCCTTCGGTAACGATCAGATCGACATAACGTTGGCGATAGCGCTGCTCGACATCGGCAAGGCCATGCCACTTGTCGGGGAGCGGGCGCAGACTCTTGGTCAGCAGACGCACGCTATGGACCTTGACCGACAGCTCACCGGTCTTGGTGCGCATCAGCACGCCCTCGGCACCGACGATGTCGCCGACGTCCCAGCCCTTGAAGGCTTTGTAGGTTTCCTCGCCGACCGTGCCTTGATGGATAAACAGCTGGATACGACCGCTGAAATCCTGGATCGGCACGAACGCAACCTTGCCCTGATCCCGCTTGATCATGATGCGGCCAGCGACTTTCACATGACGCGCAGCGGCTTCGATCGCCTCTGCTGTGTGACTGTCTTTGTCGGCAAATTCTGCCTGCAAATCACCCGCGAATGCATCGACCTTAAAATCGTTCGGAAACGCAATGCCGCTCTCGCGCAGCGCGCGTAGTTTTTCGCGGCGCTCGGCGATCAGCTTGTTTTCGTCGATCGGGGTGTCGGTGGGTTCAGTCATGGATAGTCCGTGTTATGTCGACACTCCATCGGGGCGTCGAATGCTTCTTTATAGAGGGTTTGATGTCCTGACATCGCTTGATGGTTCCCTTGCTGAGCAAGACCAACCGTCAATCGCCTTTATGAAACACTTGCTTGACAGCGTGCGTGGTGGCGTTCCAGCCCTCATGCGCGCCATGCGCGATACCGTGACCGACTTGCGCGGCGCCATGCCCAACCGACCTGGCTGCATTCGCCGTCCCATGTCCGACTGCACGGGCCGCGTTCGCCGTACCGTGCCCGACATCGCGGGCACCGTTGCCAATGCCCTTTCCTGCCGTCTTCGTGTCCTGCTTGATGTCCTGGCCGACGGTACCGGATCCGGCACTCGCCGCGTGACCGAACAGCAAGCAAAAGCCACACACGAGCACGATGCCGAAGATCTTCTTGTCGTTCATGCGATGACTCCGTAGCGGTGGTCAGGCACATCCGTCACTTAAGCGTCTAAACGCCGGGCACCGGCGTCCAGGCCGGATTTCAAACTGGCTTCCACGAACTCGTCCAGATCGCCGTCCAGCACTTTCTGCGTGTCGGTGCGTTCGATACCGGTACGCAGATCCTTGATGCGGCTCTGGTCGAGCACATAGTTGCGGATCTGGCTGCCCCAGCCGATATCGGATTTGGTTGCTTCCAGCGCGTCTTTCTCGGCGTTGCGCTTCTGGATCTCGATCTCGTAGAGCTTGGCCTTCAGCATTTTCATGGCACGGTCGCGGTTGGCGTGCTGGCTGCGCTCGGTCTGGCATGCCACCACTACACCGCTGGGTACATGCGTAATACGCACGGCGGACTCGGTTTTGTTGACGTGCTGGCCACCGGCGCCGGACGAGCGATAGACATCGGTCTTCAAATCGGCCGGATTGATCTCGATGTCGATATCGTCGTCGACTTCAGGCGATACGAAGACTGAAGTGAAACTGGTGTGGCGACGATTGTCGGAGTCGAACGGGCTTTTGCGCACGAGGCGGTGAACGCCGATTTCGGTCTTCAGCCAGCCGTAGGCGTAGTCGCCCTCCACGCGGAACGTGGCGGATTTGATGCCGGCCACTTCACCTGCGCTCGCTTCCATCAGCTCGACCTTCCAGCCGCGCGATTCGCACCAGCGCAGGTACATGCGTAGCAGTATTTCGGCCCAGTCCTGCGCTTCGGTGCCGCCCGCGCCGGCCTGGATGTCGACGAAAGCGTTGGCCGAGTCCATCTTGCCGGAGAACATGCGCTGGAATTCCAGCTTGCCGACTTCGGCGTCGATCTTGGTGACATCGCCGACTACCGACTGCACTGTGGCTTCGTCGCCATCGGCGGCGGCCATTTCCACCAGTTCGCCGGCGTCGTTGAGGCCGCCAATGATGCGGTCGATGCCGCTGACAATGGTGTCGAGGCGGGCGCGTTCGCGGCCCAGTTCCTGCGCGCGCGGCGGATCGTCCCAGACGTTGGGGCTTTCCAGCTCGCGGCTTACTTCTTCCAGACGCTCACGCTTGGTGGCGTAGTCAAAGATACCCCCTAAGCGACTCGATGCGGCCCTTGAGGTCCGCAATCTGCGCAAGGATCGGATTGGTCTCAATCATGTGGTGTAAAACCCGATGTGGCGGCGCCAGACAGGCGCGAAACAAACGATTATCGTAGCAAACCGGGTGAGTAAGGCCTAGACGACCTTGCCCGGATCCAGCCCTAGCGATGGATAGCATCGGATCGGGAAGGAGGCATTTCGCGGTGAAACACCGGGGCCTTTCATCAGGTTTGGGATGGCTGATGCTCGGCCTTGGCCTATCCGCGAGCGGTGCAGGTGCCGATGTCGCCCCCTCCTCCAGCACCGCCAGCCCACCGCGAGCCACTATCCCGAGTTATGGGCAGAGAGTGGAAACAGCGATGGAAAAGGGCGATGCGCTTGAGCTTTATCGCCTGTACAACACGCCCAATGACGCGATCATGCACGTGCTCGCTGCGATGGCGCTGGAACGCTTGAGCCTCCATCTGGACAACGCCACCCGTGACGCCAGCCAATGCGAAAAGGCGTTGTTCGACTCGCAACCGGACGTAGCCTATTACTGCGCGCTCTTTCAAAGCGGCGATGTACGCCTGTCTGGCCGGGAAAAGCAGGCCGATGACATGGAGCTGTCCATCGCCCAGCGCTACCGCGGCAAGATCAACGCGACGATTTTGACAAAACTCGCCGAAAACGCGGTGCACCGGGCGGCACTGCCCGAGTTTCAGGTACAGCCACCGGACCACACCGTCACCTTGCCGCTCACCATGCAGATCGATGGCACGTCGCTCTATCTCCGCGCGCAAGCCAATGGTAAGTCGATGCTACTGGCGCTCGATACCGGCGCCTCGTGGTTGGTGCTGGACGAGCGAGCAGCGCGTAAGTGGAATGTTCACTACCTCGACAGCAATCCCAGTTACATCCAGGGCTATTTTGCGAAGAAAATTCAGGTGCAGGAAGGATGGCTCGATAACTTCGAACTCGGCGGCATCGCGATGCAAAACGTGCCGGTCTATGTCATTCCACACGCGCCTAAAATCATCGGCATCGATTTGCTTCGCCGGCTTGGCGCTTTGCGCATCGCCAAAGACGAACTGACCGTCTTCGCCGCCAACGACACGAAACCGCCGTGCGGCGATGCGCTGTTCGCCTCCAGCCAATACAACGGAAACTTCCTGCGTTTACTCACCAACATCGCCATCAACGGCAATGTGCAGCCTGCCATGCTCGACACCGGCAGCAGCACTTACCTGAGTGGCAATGCCGCCGTTCTGTCCCAATACAAGAGCGGGATAACCGGCCATCTGATGATGCGCGATGTCAGTGCGCAGGCCCAGGAAACACGGGCAAGACTGGCAACGGAAACCGTCGTCATCGGCCATCAGCCGATCAGGATGACATTTGTCGTATTCGAAGACGACACACTGCCGTGGGGGTATGTGTTGGGCAATCTCGTGCTGCGGGACATGGATTTCTTCTTCGATTTCGACAATCGGCATACATGCCTGCTATTGCACAAGCATTCGCATTGACTCTGTCGATGGTGGAGCGCCTGCAACATGTGGGGCACGCTGCAGGCATTTACATCATGTCGCCGTTTCCAATGCGTGACTGTGTACGTCGCGCACGGCGCGTCCGGATGGATCGGCCATCTTCGCAAACGCCGGGTCCCAGGCCAGCGCCGCCGGTGACGAACAGGCAATCGATTTGCCGCCAGGAACTGTGGCTGCGCAGGCTTCTCCCGGGAAGTGCTTTTCAAAAATGCGACGATATAGATACGCCTCCTTGGTCGCTGGCGTGTTGAACGGATAGCGCGCGGCGGCCGCGGCAAATTCGCGATCGCTGATGGCCTGCTCGGCATGCGCCTTCAAGCCATCGATCCAGCCGTAGCCGACACCATCGCTGAATTGTTCTTTCTGCCGCCACAGAATCGATTCGGGCAATGCGCCATCGAAGGCTTCGCGCAGCACGGCTTTTTCAATACGTCCGTTGCCCGCCATCTTGTGTGTAGCGTCCATGCGCATGGCGACCTCCATGAATTCCAGATCCAGGAACGGCACGCGCGCCTCCACACCCCACGCCATCATCGACTTGTTGGCGCGCAGGCAGTCGTAACTGTGCAACGCGTCGAGCTTGCGGATGGTTTCCTCGTG
The DNA here is from genome assembly GCF_035486915.1 of Dyella sp. Lineage (GTDB taxonomy): Bacteria > Pseudomonadota > Gammaproteobacteria > Xanthomonadales > Rhodanobacteraceae > Dyella_B. The sequence continues at coordinate 11,381 of NZ_DATHMR010000058.1, forward strand.
AAAGGCTTCGGCGGACGGCGCTTTATGGAAATAGAGATAGCCGCCGAAGATTTCGTCGGAACCTTCACCCGACAGCACCATTTTCACGCCCATCGCCTTGATACGACGTGCAAGCAGATACATCGGCGTAGAGGCGCGAATGGTGGTGACATCATAGGTTTCGATATGGCGGATCACTTCCGGCAACGCGTCGAGGCCCTCCCAGAACGTGTAGATGAAACCGTGATGCACGGTTCCCAGTGCCTCTGCGACAACCTTTGCCGCCGCCAGATCAGGCGAACCTTCCAGACCGATGGCGAAGGAATGCAATCGTGGCCACCACGCTTCGCTGCGATCGTCGTCTTCGACACGCTCGCGTGCGAAACGCGATGCACACGCCGCAACCAGCGAGGAATCCAAACCACCTGAGAGCAACACGCCGTACGGGACGTCTGTCATGAGCTGACGATGCACGGCCTGTTCGAAGGCTTCGCGCAATTCACCCGGAGCCGAGGAGTGTCCTTTCGTTACCCCGTATTCGCGCCACGGACGGCTGTAATAGCGTTGCAGGCTGCCATCTGCACTGTCGTAAACGTGTCCGGGCGGGAATGGTGCGACATCCGTGCATACGCCGACAAGCGCCTTCATTTCCGACGCCACGCAAAGACGGCCGTGAGAGTCGTGCCCCCAGTACAACGGACAAACGCCGATCGGATCGCGTGCAATGACATATCGCTGCGCGACGCCATCCCATAGCGCGAATGAAAAAATGCCATTGAGCCTGCCAAGGAAATCGGCGCCATGTTCCTTGTAGAGCGCATTGATAACTTCGCAGTCCGACCCTGTCGTGAAGTCATAGCTGCTTTTTGCGCGCAGCTCGCGGTGGTTGTAAATCTCGCCGTTCACAGCTAGCGCCAATTGCCCGTCGCGGGAACGCAGCGGCTGCGCACCGCTCGCCGGATCGACGATGGCCAAGCGTTCGTGCACCAGGATCACGCCCGCATCCCCGAAGACGCCGCTCCAGTCGGGTCCGCGATGACGCTGACGTTGCGACAGTTCCAGTGCCTGCAGACGTAACGCAGCCAGATCATCTCCCGGTTGTAGATCGAACATTCCAAATATGGCGCACATGACAGATTCCCTTTGGCGGATCAAACATGAAAAACAAAAGGGCCCGCTTTTAGCGGGCCCTTTTGCGTGTGTATGGTTGTTGCTTTCGTCTACACGCCGGCCCACCCGTAATGACGGGTATTGTTATTGGCGTTGTTATTCAAGCCGTTGACAGCCGCGATTGCACCGGCCGGGATGGCAGCGATGGCGATGTCGAAACTGGCGACGTAAGCGTTCATGGCTTTGACTTCACCACAAGCCGATGCTTTGCGCAAGCTGCTGCCCAGCTCACGGTGTATCAACTTCGATGCACGCCCTTGTAGCGCAGCGCGGACAGGCCTATTTTCACGCTCGCTTATCCTGACAATTGTTCATATCCGGCCAGGGCCGTAGCGTTCCAACGGTTTGCCATGGGCGCGATGGGAACAATCTAAGCTTTCGCAAAACCGACATAAGGCATCGTCTAGTGGCCCGCTAACCGGGCTGTCCGTTCATGGGGAGCGAACGATGAGACGGATGAAATGCTTGAGTGGTTTGCTGATGTTGACCGCGTTGTCGCCCGCCTATGCGCAGACGGACACGCAGACGCTGCAAAAGGAAGTGGATGACCTCAAGACCACAGTCAAGGAATTGCAGGCCGAGGTCAAGGAATTGAAGTCTGAGCACGCCAATTCGGCGCAACAGCCCACTACCGCCGCCACGCCAACGACAAGTGCTCCGATAACGCCGTCATCGGCGTCCGCTCAACAAGTTGCAGCTGCAACTACTGCCGTGCCCACCTTGCAAGTCAACGCGATACAGATGGGTGATGGCGAACCGTCGCCCCTGCCACCGCAGCAAAGCGTGTCGGAGAACGCCGATTCTGCATCGCGCGTCGACAATGAGGCACCTCCGACCAATCCGGATTTGAAAGGCTTCATGCAAATACCCGGCACCCAGACGATCGTCCGTTTAGGCGGCTACGCCAAGCTGGACACCATCTACGACACCGGCGCCATCGGCTATCCCGATGCTTTTGTCACGTCTACGATCCCAGTGCCCCGACCGCGCGACGATGCCGGTAATTTCACTATGCAGGCGCGCCAGACTCGCTTGAGCTTGGAGGTACGACGGCCCACGGTCTTCGACGAAAGTCTGCGTTTCTATTTCGAAACCGATCTATTCGGCGGCGGCGCCGGCAACTATGGGCTCCGTTTGCGTCAAGCCTACGGACAGCTTGGCAATACGTATGCCGGTTTTGGTTGGTCCGCCTTTGCGGATTTGGACGCACTACCCGACACGCTGGATTTCGAAGGCCCTCCCGGCGCGATCGCGCCACGTCAGGCCGGTATCCACCAGTTCTTCCGCCTTGACGAAAACAACAGTCTGACGATTGCTGCTGAGAATCCCACGTCACAGATCAGTGCTTATCAACCTGTTACACCCGACGTCATTGCTGACGGCGTCCATCCTACGCAGCATGCGCCCGACCTCATTCTCGCCCTACGCACAGAACATGAATGGGGTCATTTGCAACTAGGAGGTGTGCTACGTCAGCTTGGCTACACCAATTACGAACAAAGCGATCGCATATTGGCTGGCGGCGCGCAATTAAGCGGTTCGTTCAAGCTTGGCCCCTCCGACCCTTACAGCGATCTGCTGATGTTCGCGGCGGGCTGGGGTAAGGGTATCGCGCGCTACATGGCCGATACCGACGGCTTGGATCTGGATGCTTTGGTCGGTCCGGACGGCAAACTGCACACGCTTAACGACGT
>NZ_DATHMR010000059.1:0-26675 GCF_035486915.1 Dyella sp.
AGGGATGACGAAGTTCGGGCGCAACGATGGCGATCAGGCCAGTTATCCTTAGATTCTGCTTTTTGGACCCCGCGCCCAAGGCATGGCCGCTATAATCGCCAACGGAGTCGGCCGGACAGTCGCGTCGCGCGCAAGCGCATCGAGGAAAGTCCGGGCTCCATAGGGCAGAGTGCCAGGTAACGCCTGGGCAGCGTGAGCTGACGGCCAGTGCAACAGAAAGCAAACCGCCGATGGCCCGCAAGGGCACAGGTAAGGGTGAAACGGTGCGGTAAGAGCGCACCGCGCGCGGGGATAACGTCGCGTGGCACGGTAAACCCCACTCGGAGCAAGACCAAATAGGGGAACGATAACGCGGCCCGCGTTGTTCCCGGGTAGGTTGCTGGAGCCAGACGGTGACGTCTGGCCGAGAGGAATGACTGTCGCGCCGCAAGGCGTACAGAACCCGGCTTACAGGCCGACTCCGCCTCTTTTCCCATCGACGCCTCGCCATCCGGTTCGTAAGGATGTGCAAGGTGGTCGAGTGGGTTTTTCGGATGAATGGGTGGTTCAGAAGAGCGCTCGCCCGATGTGTGATCGAGTAGGCAATTGCCAGGCCTGTCTGAACAAAAAAACCACAGCGATCAAGCACCTCGGAGAGGTTCCTCGAAATCGCTGGAAATATGGCCACACTGTTGCCTTTCTCATTGATTCACAAGCAAAAATCCCTTGACAGTCTCAGGGGCTGAGACTATCGTGGATTCCTGTGTGAAATCGTGGGATTTCGTGGGAGTTCACGGGTCGTGTTTCAGGGCGAAACCGCCATCACCGTCGATGACAAGGGCCGTCTGGCTATCCCGACTGCGTATCGGGAGCTGGTCACGAGCGCTTGCGCCAATCGGCTGGTGATCACCTACAACCCTTTCGAGCAGGGCTGCCTCTGGCTGTTCCCGCGTGCGGAATGGGAGCGGGTGCGCGACCAAGTGAATGCGCTGCCCAACGTCAAAGCCGTGCATCGCGCACTGCAGATGAAGCTGGTCGGCGCGGCTGCTGACGTTGAGCCGGACAGTGCAGCGCGCATCTTGCTGCCTGCCAGCCAACGCGCCGCGGCGGGTATCGAGAAAAAGGCGGTTCTGCTGGGCATGGGCAACAAGTTCGAGCTTTGGAGCGAACAGGCCCACCTGGCCAAGATCCGCCAGACCATCGGCGAAGACGAGATCAGCGACGACATGACGGACTTGCGGCTCTGACCGGCGACGGTCAGGTGCGAGGTGATTGCGGACATAGAGAGCGGGAGTGCGGCATGGCCGAGCAAGTAATGCGGCACATCCCGGTGATGCTGGATGAAGCGGTGGAGGGTCTCGCCGTGCGGGAAGGCGGGCGTTATCTCGATGGCACCTTCGGACGCGGCGGTCACGCCCGCGCCGTGCTGTCGCGCCTGGGTCCGGACGGCCGTCTGCTGCTGATGGATCGCGATCCGCAAGCCATCGCCGCTGCGCAAAAAGAATTCGCCGCCGATCCGCGTGTGTCGATTCGTCACGCCAACTTTTCCACACTGGGCGAATGGGAAGAAACCGCCGCCGGTCTCGATGGCGTGCTGCTCGATCTGGGTGTGTCCTCGCCGCAACTCGACGAAGCCGCGCGCGGTTTCAGCTTCATGGCCGATGCGCCGCTGGATATGCGCATGGACACGACGCAGGGCGAAAGCGCGGCGGATTTTCTCGCGCACGCCGATGAGCGCGAGATTGCCGATGTGCTGTGGACCTTCGGCGAAGAGCGCTTCAGCCGCAAGATCGCCCGCGCGATTGTTGAGCATCGCGCTGAGTCGCCCATTACCCGCACCGGCGAACTCGCTGCGTTGATCGAGCGTGTGGTCGGTCGTCGCGAGCCGGGCAAACATCCAGCCACACGTAGTTTTCAGGCGCTGCGCATTCGCGTGAATGGTGAGCTGGATGCGTTGCAACGTGGCCTCGATGCGGCGCTTGAGCGTCTGAACGTCGGCGGCCGCCTGTCTGTCATCAGCTTCCACTCGCTGGAAGATCGCGCGGTGAAGCTCTTCATTCGCGATCACTCCGGTCGCGTGCAAGGCAGCCGCCGTGGTCCGCCGGTGGTTGCAGCGCCTGCACGCCTCGCTGCTGTCGGTAAGGCGCAATTTCCTTCCGATGCTGAGCAGGCTGCGAACCCGCGCGCGCGCTCGGCCGTGTTGCGTGTGGCGGAAAAACTATCCGGCGAGAGTCTACCTAGGGAGAGCTGGGCATGAAGGCGGTTGGCGTCTTCGGTCTGCTCATCCTGCTCAGTGCCGTGATGATTAGCGCCATCGCGGTGGTCTGGACGCGCCATCAGAGTCGCGTCCTGTTCGTGCAGCTCACGCAACTGCAAGGTCAGCGTGACGACCTCAATATCGAATACGGCAAGCTCGAACTTGAGCAAGCCACCTGGGGCGAACCGCGCCGTATCGACACCGAGGCGCGCAACAAGCTCGGCATGGCCATGCCGACTCCTCAGAATATAAAGCTGGTGCAGGAATGAATCCGCGCCCGCACATCACCACCAAAACCGCAGCGCGCCGACAGGGTGCGGGGCCCAGTGCGCGCCGTCGCATGTTGCTGGTGATCGGCATACTTGGCGCCGCGTCCGTGGGTCTGGTGGCGCGCGCGTTCGATCTGCAGGTCGTGCGTAAGCAGTTCTATCAGGATCAGGGCGACGCGCGCTTCTTGCGCGAAGTCGACATTGCCGTGTCACGCGGCACCATCTTCGATCGCAATGGCGAACCGTTGGCCGTATCCACGCCGATGGTGTCGATCACCGCGGTTCCGTCGGAAGTGCTGGATAACGCCGATCGCATTCCCGCGCTGGCGCAAGCGCTCGGCATCAATTCGGATGATTTGAAGTCCTATCTCGAACAGCGTTCTGATCGCGATTTTGCTTATCTTCGCCGCCAGATGAGCCCGGATGCAGCGCAGGTTGTGCTTGATCTGGGCGTGCCTGGGGTGAACGGTCAACGTGAATACAAGCGCTACTATCCGTCGGGTGAAGTGACCGCGCACGTGCTCGGCTTCACCAATATCGACGATCACGGTCAGGAAGGCCTGGAACTCGCGTTCGATAGCTGGCTGGCGGGCAAGAAGGGCGCCAAGCGTGTCATTCGCGATCGCATGGGCCATATCGTGGAAGACGTGGAGCAGGTGCGTGCGCCGCAGCCGGGCCAGAACCTCACGCTCAGTCTCGATCGCCGCATCCAGTTTCTTGCTTATAGCGAGCTGAAAAAGCAGCTCGACGATGTGGATGCCGATTCGGGCGAGATGGTGGTGCTCGACGTTCGCACCGGCGAAATCCTCGCGATGGTGAGCTTGCCGACCTATAACCCGAACGCCGTAACGGGCACAAACGGTTCGCAACGTCGCAATCGCGCCGTGACGGACGTGGTCGAACCGGGTTCGACGATGAAGCCCTTTACCATGGCGGCTGCTTTGTCGAGCGGCAAGTTCACGCCGACCAGTCCGCAGATCGACACGGGCAACGGCCATTTCATGTACTACGGCCACGACATTCATGACGACAGCGCGAATGGTGTGCTGACGCCAACCGGTGTGCTCACGAAGTCGAGCAATGTCGGCGCAGCAAAAATCGCCATCCAGCTCGACACGCAATTTCTGTACGACTCGTATCGCGCCTTCGGTTTCGGCGATAGCACAGGGAGCGGTTTTCCCGGCGAATCGTCGGGTCTGCTGAAAGTGGGGCACACATGGCGACCGCTTGAAAAGGCGACGATCGCCTACGGCTACGGCATGAATCTGACGCCGCTGCAATTGGCCAATGCGTATGCAACGCTGGCCGATGACGGCGTGATGCACCCGCCGACCTTCATCAAGGATGGCGACAATCCGGGCAAACAGATCGTCACGCCACAAATTGCTCACGAATTGGTGACGATGCTCGAAACCGTCACTGCGCCCGGCGGTACGGCAACGCGCGCGCAAATCGCCAATTACAGCGTCGCCGGCAAAACCGGTACCGCGCACTTGGCCGCGGTCGGTGGTTATGCGAAGAACAACTACAACTCGCTGTTCGCGGGGATTGTGCCCGCCACCGATCCGCGCCTTGTCGGTGTCATCGTGATCAACAATCCGAAGAAAGGTTACTTTGGCGGCGACGTTTCCGCGCCGGTGTTCCAGCGCGTGATGGATGGCGCGTTGCGCTTGCTCGACGTACCGCCCGACAACATCGGACGATGGTACGTCGGTGGCCCCATGCAGGCAGGTGGCGGGCTGGCGGGCAATGCCCCGCCGCAATCGTCTCAAGGCGACTCCTCAGCGCAGGAGGTGGTAGAGCCATGAGCGGTCAGCGCCTCGATCACTTGCTGCAAGGCATCGCTGAGACGACGGCCGCAGGGCCGATTGTCGTATCTGGACTGGCCCTCGATTCACGTCACGTGCGTACCGGCGACGCATTCTTTGCGCTGCATGGTACGCGCGGGCACGGCATCGAATTCGTCGCGGGCGCGGTACAGCGCGGTGCGAGCGTCGTACTGGCCGAAGCGCCGCCGCGTGCGCTCAAAGATCCGGGCGTTCCGGTGCTTTGGATCGATGGCCTGCATACGTTCGTAGGTGAAATCGCGTCACGCTTCTTTGGACGTCCATCCGAATCGATGCGTGTGATCGGTGTGACGGGCACCAACGGCAAAACGTCCACGGTGCAGTTGCTGGCGCAAGCGCTGGAAAGCCTTGGTCATCGCACGGCGACCATCGGCACGCTGGGTGCCGGTCTGCACGGACAATTGCGTGAAGGCGAACGCACCACACCCGATGCCATCGCTGTGCAACGCCTCATGGCGGAGTTCCTTTGCGATGGCGCAACGCACGTGGCGATGGAAGTGTCCTCGCACGCACTCGAACAGGGGCGCGTCGCCGCGATGGATTTCGCTGTCGCAGCGTTCACCAATCTCACGCGCGACCACCTCGATTACCACGGCAACATGGAAGCTTACGGTGCGGCGAAAGCCAAATTGTTTGCATGGCCGGATCTTGAAGCAGCGGTGATCAACACGGACGACGAGTTCGGCCGCAAGCTGGTGAACAAGCTTGCACCCGATGTGAAGGCTCTGCGACTGAGCAGCGCGGGCGATGTGTCCGCCGACATCGCGGCGACCGATATCGTGACGTCGGCCGAAGGTGTCGCTTTCCATCTGCGCACGCCATGGGGCTCGCGAGTGCTTCGCAGCCGTCTGCTTGGTCGATTCAATGTGGCGAATCTGTTGACGGTCATCGCTTGCCTTGGTGCGATCGGCGAATCGTTCGACCGAATCGTCGATGCGGTGGAAGCGCTGGAGCCCGTCAACGGTCGCATGAACCGCATTGGCGGTGTGGAAGGTTTGCCACTCGTCGTCGTGGATTATGCGCACACGCCCGATGCGCTGGAGCAGGCGATCACGGCACTGCGCGCGCATTGCGCGGCAAAATTGATCTGCGTCTTCGGTTGCGGTGGCGAGCGCGATGCCGGCAAGCGCCCGCAAATGGGTGACATCGCGGAGCGTCTTGCCGATATCGCCATTGTTACCGACGATAATCCACGCGGCGAAGATGGCGACGCCATCGTGTCGCAGATCCTCGCCGGCATGAAGCAACCTCAATACGCCACGGTGTTGCGCGATCGCGAAGCAGCGATTCGTGCAGCGCTCGGCATGGCACGTCCTGGCGATGTCGTGCTGATCGCCGGAAAAGGTCACGAGACGTATCAGGAGGGCGCGACTGGCAAGCGCGCGTTCGACGATATGGCCGTGGCGCGTGCGGCGCTGGAGGGTCGCGCATGATGCAGCTGAGCGCCATCGCGCTGTGGACTCACGGACGCATGCAGGGAGCCGACGCCCAGATCGATGGTGTCGCCATCGACTCGCGCAAGATCAAGGCGGGCGATCTGTTCGTCGCGTTCAAGGGCGAGCACGTGGATGGTCACGACTATCTCGCCGACGCCAAGGCGCGCGGCGCGGCGGCAGCGCTGGTGGAGCGCCGCGTCGACATCGATCTGCCGCAGGTGGAGGTCGAGAACGTCGAGCTCGCGCTGGGCGATCTGGCGAGCGCGGTGCGTGCGCAACGCAATGCGCGCGTTATCGGCATTACCGGCTCCAACGGCAAGACCACGGTGAAGACGCTGACCGCTGCGATTTTGTCGCTGCATGGCCGTACGCACGTCAACACCGGTAGCTTCAACAACGAAATCGGCTTGCCGTTGACGCTGATCTGGATGCCGGAAGATACCGAATACGCCGTCCTGGAAATGGGCGCGGGCAAACCAGGCGACATCGACTATCTGGCTGCCATCGCACGGCCCGATATCGGCCTCGTGAATCTCATCGCGCCGGCGCATCTTGAGCGTATGGGTACGATTGAAACGGTGGCCGAGACCAAAGGCGCGCTTTATCGCGCGCTGCCGGCAGACGGCGTGGCGGTAATCAACGCCGACGACGCGTTCGCCAGTTTCTTCACCGGCCTCGCTGGCGGGCGGAAGGTGCTGCGTTTCGGCCTGGATCACAAGGCCGACGTCGGCGCGGACATTCTGGAGCAGCGCGTGGACGGCTCGCGCTTCATCCTCAGCACGCCGCATGGCGACGCGGAGGTATCGCTGCCGTTGCCGGGCCGTCACAACATTGCCAATGCGCTTGCGGCCAGTGCGATTGCGCTGGCGCTGGATGTTCCTGTCGACACCATTGTCGAAGGACTGGAAAAGGCATCGTCGGTAGAGGGTCGTCTCAAGCGCATCGCCATGCCGAATGGCTGGACGCTGATCGACGACAGTTACAACGCCAATCCCAGTTCGATGCATGCCGCGATCGACACGCTTGCGCTCGCCGAAGGCGAACGTTGGCTGGTGCTGGGCGATATGGCCGAACTCGGTGCCAATGCACGTGTGTTGCATGCGGGCGTTGGCCGTCACGCACGCGAGCGCGGTATTCAAAAATTGTTTGCTATCGGTCCGTTGAATGCGGCAGCGGTCGAGGCGTTTGGTGCAGGTGGCACGCATTACGCCGACAAGGCGGCGCTTATCGATGCGCTTTACGCGCAGGTGCACGCGGGAGTCACGTGCTTGGTCAAGGGCTCGCACTCAGCGGGCATGGAACAGGTTGTCGCCGCATTGAAGAACGGACAGCCGAAAGAAGGGGCGCCCCATGCTGCTTGAACTTTCCGATTGGTGGGCACGCCACTTCAGCGCGTTGCATCTTTTCCAGTACATCACGTTTCGCACAATCATGGCCGCGCTCACGGCGATGGCCATGTCGTTGTTGTGCGGGCCCGCGTTGATTCGCAAGCTTGCTGCGCTCAAGGCCGGTCAGGTTGTTCGCAAGGATGGGCCGCAATCGCATCTGTCGAAAGCAGGCACGCCGACGATGGGCGGTGTGATGATTCTTCTCGCTGTCGCGGTGGCCACCTTACTGTGGGCCGATCTCGCCAACCGCTACGTGTGGCTGGTGCTCGCCGTGTTGCTTTGCTACGGCGCGATCGGTTTCTATGACGATTATCGCAAGCTTGTACTGAAAGACAGCCGCGGTCTGGCGTCGCGCTGGAAATATTTCTGGCAGTCGGTGTTCGGTATCGGCGCGGCGTGGTTTCTCTATCACTCCGCCGTGATTCCGGCGGAAACGGCGTTGTTTGTGCCGCTGTTCAAGCACGTGGCGATACCGCTGGGCATTTTCTTCATCGTCATCGCGTACTTCATGATCGTAGGTTTCTCCAACGCCGTGAATCTTACGGATGGTCTGGATGGTCTGGCGATCATGCCGACGGTGCTGGTATCCGGTGCGCTTGGCATCTTCGCCTATCTCGCCGGTAACAAGGTGTTTTCCGAATACCTGGGTATTCCAGCCATTCCGGGTGCTGGCGAACTCTCGGTGTTTTGCGGCGCAATGTCCGGCGCGGGCCTTGGCTTCCTGTGGTTCAACACGTATCCCGCGCAAGTGTTCATGGGTGACGTCGGTGCGCTCGCGATCGGAGCAGCGCTTGCTGCGATCGCCGTGATCGTTCGCCAGGAAATCGTGCTGCTGATCATGGGCGGCGTGTTCGTGATGGAAACCGCCTCGGTGATGTTGCAGGTCGCCAGCTTCAAGATGACCGGCAAGCGCATCTTCCGCATGGCGCCGATCCATCACCACTTCGAATTGAAAGGCTGGCCCGAGCCGCGGGTGATTGTGCGTTTCTGGATCATCAGCGTCGTGCTGGTGCTTATCGGTTTGGCAACGTTGAAGGTGCGCTGAGAGATGTTTGGTTTCGGTACATCGCAGGCAAAGCGTCGGCAGGGTCCGCGCGGCAAGTTCGACTTGCCGTTGCTGGTCGCCCTGGTCGGTCTTGCATGCCTGGGTGTGGTGATGGTCGCTTCCAGCTCCATCGCCGTAGCCGATAGCCAGCACATCGGCCAGTTCTATTTCCTCAAGCATCATCTGATGTATCTGACGCTCGGGTTGGTCGCTGCGGGTGTAGCGATGCGCACCGAACTGAAGGACATCGAGAAGCATGCGTTCTTCCTGATGCTTGTCGCGTTCATCATGCTGCTGGCGGTATTCATCCCGCACTTCGGCATGAAGCTCAACGGCGCACGCCGCTGGCTCAATCTGGGTATCACCTCATTCCAGCCGGTCGAAGCGGTGAAGCTGATTCTGGTGGTGTACCTGGCCAGCTATCTGGTGCGTCACCGCGAGAGTATCGAAACGCGTTTTCTGGGTTTGCTCAAGCCGCTCGGCGTATCGGGCGTGATGGTGCTGTTGCTGCTGGCGCAGCCGGACTTCGGTTCGGCAACACTGGTGATTGCGGTGACGATCGCGATGGTGTGGCTGGGCGGTGCGCGGCCGATCTTCCTGTTCCTGATGGGCTTGCCGTTGATGCCGCTGCTTGCGATTGCGGCAACCAGCGAAAACTATCGCATGAAGCGTCTGACAACCTTCCTGCATCCCTGGGATCACCCGTTCGATGACGGCTTCCAGCTGACGCAATCGCTGATGGCGATTGGGCGCGGCGAATGGATGGGCGTGGGGTTGGGTTCGAGCGTGCTGAAGTTGTCGTACCTGCCGGAAGCGCACACCGACTTTATCTTCGCCGTGATTGGCGAAGAGTTGGGGTTGTTCGGTGTCATCACCGTCATGGCGCTGTTTGCCCTTGTCTTGTGGCGTGGATTGCACGTCGGACTCAAAGGCGTGGAGGTTGGACAGCGTTTTGCAGGCTATATCGCCTTCGGTATCTCGCTGATGATCGGTCTGCAAACGCTCGTCTCGATCGGCGTGAATCTTGGCGCGTTGCCGACCAAAGGCCTCACGCTGCCGCTGATCAGCTACGGCGGCTCGTCGATCGTGCTCACGTGTGCGATGGCGGGTGTGCTGTTGCGCGCGACGTATGAAATCAATCGCGCGCTCGATGCACGGCATATGGCAACGCGCATGCCTGCGACGGCAGTGCCCGATGCCAACACAACGACAGCGCGTGATCGCGAGGCGGTGGCCGCATGAGCGCGCAATCGCCAGTCCTGATCATGGCCGGTGGCACGGGTGGTCACATCTTCCCGGGTCTGGCTGTCGCCGAGACGCTGCGTGCGCAAGGTGTGCCCGTGGTGTGGTTGGGCGCGGCCGGTGGCATGGAAACCAAAGTCGTGCCTGCACATGGCATTGAATTGCATACGGTGGCTGTCGGCGGTTTGCGTGGCAAGGGCATGAAGACGCGTTTGACGGCGCCGTTCATGCTGGCGCGCGCGCTGTTGTCGTCGCTGTCAGTATTGCGGCGACTGAAGCCGCGCAGCGTTTTGTCGATGGGCGGCTACGTCGCCGGTCCCGGCGGTATTGCGGCGCGCTTGCTGCATCGTCCACTACTCGTGCATGAACAGAACCGCGTAGCGGGATTCACCAATCGCAAACTTGCCGCACATGCGCAGCGTGTCATGGCTGGTTTTGCAGATGTATTACCTAATGCGGAATGGGTGGGCAACCCCGTGCGCGGCGCTATTTCATCGCTGCCTTTGCCCGCGCAACGCTTGGCTGGACACACGGGCAAGCCCCGCTTGTTGGTACTCGGTGGCAGCCTGGGCGCACGCGCGTTGAACCTTTCGGTTCCGCAGGCGCTGGCCAGCATGCCGGCCGAACAACGGCCTGAGGTGTTACACCAATGCGGCAATCGCGGCATCGACGAAGCGCGCAAGGCATATGCCGATGCAGGTGTCGACGCACAGATCGTGCCGTTTATCGAAGACATGGGCGGCACTTACGCATGGGCCGATCTGGCGGTGTGCCGTGCGGGCGCGCTGACGCTTGCCGAGCTGACCGCGTGCGGTCTGGGCGCAGTGCTTGTGCCGTTCCCGCATGCGGTGGATGACCACCAAACCCGCAACGCCGAGGCGCTTGTCGCTGCCGGTGCGGCTGAATTGATCCAGGAGCGAGATCTGAATACGCAAGACCTGGCGCAGCGATTGAGCGCGCTTTTGAAGGATCGCACCAAGTTGCTGGCGATGGCCGAAGCGGCACGCACACTTGCCAAACCCAATGCAGCGGCCGATATCGCACGCGCATGCGTGGAGGTGGCCGCATGACGCCGCGTCGCCTGCTCGCACACGAAGATTTGATGAGCACGTTCCGCCGTGTGCATTTCATCGGCATCGGTGGTGTCGGCATGAGCGGTATTGCCGAAGTGCTGCACAACCTCGGTTATGCCGTTTCGGGTTCTGATCGAAGCGAATCGGCGACCGCACAGCGTTTGCGTCAGCTGGGCATCGATGTACGTATCGGTCACGCTGCGGCACATATCGGCGATGCCGATGTGGTCGTTACATCCAGTGCGATCAAGAGCGACAACCCGGAATTGGTTGCTGCACGCGAAGCGCGCATTCCGGTCATTCCGCGCGCCGAAATGTTGGGCGAGCTGATGCGCTTCCGCCGTGGCATCGCGATCGCCGGTACGCATGGCAAGACAACGACGACGAGTCTTGTTGCCAGCGTGCTTGCCGAAGCGAACTACGATCCGACGTTTGTCATTGGTGGTCAGCTCAATGCGGCAGGTGCGAATGCAAGGCTCGGCACCGGCCAATACCTGGTGGCCGAAGCGGATGAATCGGATGGTTCGTTCCTGTTGCTTTCGCCTGTGATTGCGGTGGTGACGAACATCGACGCCGATCACCTTGAAAACTATCAGGGTGATTTTGCGCTGGTACGCAAGGCCTTCTCCGATTTCCTGCATCGCTTGCCGTTCTATGGTCTGGCTGTGCTGTGCGTGGACGATCCGGAAGTGGTCCAGCTAGCCAAGATCACTGCGCGTCGCGTGATGACGTACGGCATCGATACGAAAGATGCCGATGTGCGTGCGGATAACATCGTGCAGAAAGGCTTCGAAATGCATTTCGACCTGATGCTGCCTGGCGTGAAGAATCCGATGCCGGTGAAGCTGAATCTGCCCGGGCGCCACAATGTGCTTAACGCGCTTGCTGCCGCCACGATAGGTTGGCAGCTGGGTGTCGAGGCCGAAGCGATTGCGCATGCGTTTGCGCACTTCGAGGGTGTTGGTCGTCGTTTTCATCGTCGCGGCGAGATTGCGCTGGATAAAGGAACGGCGATGTTGGTCGATGACTACGGCCATCATCCGCGCGAACTTGCTGCCGTGTTTGCAGCGGCACGTGGCGGTTGGCCGGAACGTCGTCTCGTTGTTGGATTCCAGCCGCATCGTTACAGCCGCACGCGCGATTTGCTCGATGACTTCGCGAACGTGCTGGCCGAAGCCGACGTGCTGGTGTTGACGGAAGTCTATCCGGCGGGCGAAGCGCCGATCGCGGGCGCCGATGGCCGTGCTTTGGCGCGCGCGGTGCGCGCGCGCGGCAAGGTCGATCCGGTGTTGGTCGGTCATCCGCGTGAATTGAAAGACGCGCTGCCGGCGTTGTTGCGCGATGGCGATCTATTGCTGCTGCTGGGCGCTGGCGATATCGGCGCGGCAGCTGTCGAGTTGGCTCAGCTAGGACATTTGAGGACGATTGAGTGATGAAGATTCAGGACCCCGCACAATTTGGTCGCGTCGCCGTGGTCATGGGCGGCAGTTCGGCCGAGCGCGAGGTGTCGCTCGACTCCGGTCGCAACGTGCTCGCGGCGCTTAAAGCGCGCGGCGTGGACGCGCATGCCATCGACGGCATTCCGGCATTGCTCGATGCGCTGCGCGCGGGTCACTTCGCGCGCGTGTTCAACATTCTCCACGGCCAGCATGGCGGTGGTGAGGACGGCGTGCTGCAAGGCGCACTGGAATCGCTCAACGTGCCGTACACCGGTTCGGGTGTGCTCGGCTCCGCGTTGTCGATGGACAAGACGCGTTCGAAGCGCGTGTGGCAGTCGCTCGGTTTGCCGACGCCGAAGTTCGTCCCGCTGCCGCGTGGCGCCGATGTGCATGCCGCTGCGAAAGAAGTCGGTTTCCCGTTGATCGTGAAGCCGGCCTGCGAAGGTTCCAGCGTCGGCGTGACGCGCGTGTTCGAAGAGAAAGATCTCGATGCGGCAGTGGCGTTGGCTGAGAAATATCCCGGCGACTTGCTAATGGAGACGCTGATCGAAGGCGATGAGCTCACCGTCGGCATTCTTGGCCGGCAAGTGTTGCCGAGCATCCATATCGTGCCCAAGGGCGCGTTTTACGACTACAACGCCAAGTACATCGCCGAAGACACGCAATACATTTGTCCTGGTTTGCAGGGCGACGCCGAACCGTCGTTGCGCGCGCTGTCGCTGGAAGCATTCGATGCATTGGGTTGCTACGGCTGGGGGCGCGTCGATGTGATGCGCGATCGCCAAGGCCGCAACTGGTTGCTTGAAGTGAACACCGCGCCGGGCATGACGTCGCACTCGTTGGTGCCCAAAGCGGCTGCGGTGGCGGGCATCGATTATCAGTCGCTGTGCTGGCGCGTGCTCGAAACCAGTTTCAGGGAGGGTGCATGAGGGGAAGTATCCGCCTCGTCGCCTGGTGTCTGGCCATCGCCTTGGTGGTCTTGCCGATCGTCGGCGTGTTGTGCGGCTGGTTTGCCGCCGATCGCTGGCCGGTGACTCAGTTGACGGTGCAGGCCGAGTTCAAGCACGTGAGCGCGGAGCAGATCCGCGCCGCTGTGAAACCGCGCCTGGGCAAAGGCTTCTTCGCATTGAATCTGGATGCGGTGCAAAGCGCCGTGGCTGCGCTGCCGTGGGTGGAATCGGTCGAGGCGAGCAAGCGCTGGCCCGATACGCTGCTGTTGCGCATTTACGAGCGTCAGCCTTTCGCGCGCTGGAATTCGAATCAACTGATCAGCGGCGAGGGCAAGGTGTTCAGCGTGCCTGACGCGGCCGATTACAACCAGTTGCCCGACCTGCGCGGTCCGGACGATCACCTGGCCGAAGTCATCAGCTTCTTCGCCGATGTACAGAAAGCATTTGTGGGAACGCATTTGAAGATTACCGGCGTCACGCTGACCGATCGAGGCAGTTGGAGTGTCGTCACCGATACGGGTGCACAGATCGTGATCGGCGATCGCAATCAGGCCGGTCATCGCCTGCGCCGTTTCCTCGATGTGTATGCACAGGTGATGACGGGTCACGATCAAGGTTTTGAGTACGCGGATCTTCGTTACACCAACGGTTTCGCCGTGAAATGGCCGCAAGCGCCGGCCGCCCCGACCGCTCCTATCGCCGGAGGCACGCCCCGCACATGAAAGGCAAGAACGAAAAACAGTTGGTAGTCGGCCTGGATATCGGCACCTCGAAAGTGGTGGCGATCGTGGGCGAGTACGAGCCGGGCGAGCCGATCGAAGTGATCGGTATCGGCTCGCACGTCTCGCGCGGCATGAAGCGCGGTTCGGTGGTGGATATCGAATCCACGGTGCATTCGATCCAGCGTGCGGTGGAAGAGGCGGAGCTGATGGCGGGCTGCGATATCCGCTCGGTGTACGCCTCCATTTCCGGCAGCCATCTGGAGACTCGCAACTCGCACGGCACAGCCGCCATCCGCGATCGCGAAGTGACGCCGGGCGATCTGGATCAGGTGTTGGAAGCCGCCAGCGCGGTGGCGATCCCGGCTGACCGGAAGGTCTTATATAAGGAGTCGCAGGAATATCGCATCGATGGTCAGGATGGCATTCGCTCGCCGGTAGGCATGAGCGGCGTGCGTCTGGAGGCCTCCGTGCATCTGGTGACGGGCGCGGCGGCGGCTGTCCAGAACATCAGCAAGTGCATTCAACGTTGCGGTTTGTCGGTCGATGAACTGGTGCCCTCGGCGGTGGCCAGTGCGAAGTCGGTGCTTACGGATGACGAGCGCGAGCTCGGCGTGTGTCTGGTCGATATCGGCGCGGGCACCACGGACATCGCCATCTACACGCAGGGTGCGATTCGTTACACCAAGTCGTTGCCGGTTGGCGGCGATCAGGTCACCAACGACATCGCTTACGGCGTGCACACGCCGACCGCACACGCGGAAGAAATCAAGATCAAGTACGCGTGTGCGCTGGCGCAGTTGGCGCACGCGGAAGAGACGATCCAGGTGCCGAGTGTGGGCGATCGTCCGCCGCGCCGACTGGCGCGTCAGTCGCTCGCGCAGAGCGTGCAGGCGCGTTATGAAGAAATCTTCGAAATGGTGCAGGACGAATTGCGCCGTTCGGGTTACGACAGTCTGGTCGCAGCCGGTGTCGTGCTGACCGGCGGCGCATCGCGCATGGAAGGTGCGCTGGAACTTGCCGAAGAGATCTTCCACAAGATGGTGCGCATCGGCGTGCCCCAGCACGTCAACGGTTTCGGCGAGGTGATCGCCAATCCGCTGCATTCCACGGGTGTCGGTCTGTTGCTGCATGGCGCGCGTTCGGGCGGCATGCGCGTGGCCGGGCCGGCGGGCGGAAGCGTGGGCGGCCTGGTCGACAGATTGCGTGGTTGGATTACCAAGAATTTCTAGTCACCTCGGAGAGGTGACTTAGGCACATGGATGTGCCTTCGACTGACTAACGCTTTGGCGTTTGTCAATCGGAGATGAGTTCGGGCATGTGCCGAACTTGTCGATTCGAAAAACAACCAGGAGGTTGTTTTTCGAAATGAAAATTTCAGCGGCGCACGGAGGCGCAGCACGGGCGAATGGAGGTTCGCTCACCACCAAAGAGACAACACGGAGTTGTCTTGCGGTTACAACGACAACGAGAGTTCTACGGAGGACGGGAAATGTTCGAACTGGTCGAAAAACTTGCACCGAATGCGGTGATCAAAGTCATTGGCGTGGGTGGCGGTGGCGGTAACGCCGTGGCTCACATGCTCAATTCCAACATCGAAGGCGTCGACTTCGTCGTCGCCAACACGGACGCGCAGGCCATGAAGGGCTGCGGTGGTCGTATACATCTGCAGCTGGGCGCCAATGTCACCAAAGGCCTGGGCGCAGGTGCCAATCCGGAAGTCGGTCGTCAGGCCGCGCTGGAAGATCGCGAGCGCATCGAGGAAATGCTCGAAGGCGCGGACATGGTGTTCATCACCTGCGGCATGGGCGGTGGCACGGGTACGGGTGCGGCACCGGTTGTCGCACAGCTGGCCAAAGAGAAGGGCATTCTTACGGTGGCGGTGGTGACCAAGCCGTTCCCGTTTGAAGGCCGCCGTCGCATGCAGGTTGCGCTGAAGGGTATCGAAGACCTGTCGCAGCACGTCGATTCGCTCATCACGGTGCCGAACGAGAAGCTGCTATCGGTGCTCGGTCGCGAAGTGACGCTGCTCAATGCGTTCAAGGCCGCCAACGATGTGCTGCAGGGTGCGGTGCAGGGTATCGCCGATCTCATCACGAGTCCGGGCCTGATCAACGTCGACTTTGCCGACGTGCGTACGGTCATGAGCGAGATGGGCCTGTCGATGATGGGTTCGGGCACGGCTCGTGGCGATGACCGCGCGCAGGCTGCTGCCGAGGCTGCCATCAACAATCCGCTGCTGGAAGACGTCAACCTCAATGGTGCGTGCGGCATCCTGGTCAACGTGACCGCGGGTCCGAACCTCACCATGCGCGAGTTCGACGAGATCGGCCGCATCATCCATGACTTCGCCAGCGAAGACGCCACGGTGGTGATCGGTACCTCGCTCGATCCGGAAATGCAGGATGACGTCCGCGTAACCGTGGTGGCCACCGGCCTGAACCGTGTTGCCGCTCGTCAGCCGATTCGTCCGGTCGCGACTCAGGTGGAGATGCGTCAGCGTCCCCGCCCGATGGTTCTGCGCACCGGCACCGGCAACGAAGTGGTCGATTACGCTCAGCCGGAAGTGGTGGCCAGCAACCCGCGGGGTGGCGATGGCTCGGCGAAGAGTGCCGATCCGAGCTTCGACTATCTGGACATCCCTGCTTTCTTGCGTCGACAGGCGGATTAATTACGTAAAGATATGTGAATGAAATGAACTAACGACGTATTAACTTGTCAGTGAACCCAGTGCCGGACGTGAGGGGATTGCTCCCGTCCGCTGCTTGACCGCCGTCCGGAGCTGGTTGCGGTCGAGGGGGCATCGCTGATGTCAGCTGGCGTCGTGTTCATGCGTTGAATGCGAAAGACAGTGCGACCCGGATGGTGCACGGTTGGACAGAGTGGTGCGTGGACTTGCCACCCTGCCGGTCCAGAATCCCGTTGCCGGACTTCCCGTCCCTGGCGACGGGATTCTGTGTCGAATCGCAAGTACTTGATCTACCGGGGTGCTTGCATCAGAAGAATGCGAACGAATCGCATTTGCCGATGATGAAAGGAAAATGAAGGATTGGCCGCACTGTACGGTACGGTTTGTTTTCCCACAGGTTAAGACTGTGTTAGCATCCCAGCTCGAATTGGCTGCTGCCCCTTATAGGTACCCAATAAATGATCAAGCAGCGTACGCTTAAAAATATCATCCGTGCGACTGGCGTCGGCCTGCATACCGGCGACAAGGTGTATATGACGTTGCGTCCCGCAGCGCCAAACACTGGCATTGTTTTCCGTCGCACCGACCTTAATCCGCCGGTCGATATTCATGCACGTCCGGATCACGTCGGTGACACGCGTTTGTCCACCACGTTGGTCAACGGTGACGTTCGTGTTTCCACCGTCGAACATTTGCTGTCGGCCATGGCGGGCCTGGGCATCGACAATGCTTACGTCGATCTTTCCGCGCCGGAAGTTCCGATCATGGACGGCAGTGCCGGTCCGTTTGTCTTCCTTCTGCAGTCGGCGGGCATTGAAGAGCAGGCTGTCGCCAAGCGCTTCATTCGCATCAAGAAGCCGATCAAAGTGCAGGAAGGCGATAAATGGGCCAGTTTTGAGCCCTTTGAGGGCTTCAAGGTCGGCTTCTCGATCGAGTTCAATCACCCGATCATCTCCAAGCGCACGTCGCGCGCCGAGATCGACTTCTCCACGACGTCCTTCGTTAAGGAAGTCAGCCGCGCACGCACGTTCGGTTTCATGCGCGATATCGAAATGCTGCGCGAGCACAACCTCGCACTCGGCGGTTCGATGGACAACGCCGTGGTGCTCGATGACTACCGAGTGCTGAACGAAGACGGTCTTCGTTACGAAGACGAATTCGTCAAACACAAGATTCTCGATGCGATCGGCGATCTGTATCTGCTCGGTCACAGTTTGATCGGTGCGTACTACGCGCATAAGTCCGGTCACGAGTTGAACAACAAGCTTCTTCGCGCACTGATGGCCGACGCTTCCGCATGGGAAGAGGTGAGCTATCAGGACGATCCGGCCACCGCGCCGATCTCCTACGCGCATCCCGCCCAGGCGATCTAAAAAGCTGCGCAAAAACTGACCAGGCCGGCCCCTTCGAGGGTCGGCTTGTTCATTTTGTGAATTGCGTCACACTTTTGCCGGCGTCCCATTCACGCTATCGAGACGTGCCCTAAAGACCCGTGTGGGGTATTGCGTGGTATAAAACCGACTCCCGCGCCGGGGTCAGGTCGCTTCATGCCTGCCGCCCGGGTGACGCTTCAGCTCAGGGTGTCTTGCGGGGGATGGAATTAGTCGTTTCGGCGATGGACGCCAGATCCAGGAACAGCGCCTTTAATTCGGTGTCTGTGACTGAGTTAGCAGCAGCCTTCAGATGAAGAGCCGCTGCAACTGAAAGCGGTTTTGATTGCTCCGGCTGGGGATCAGGCGGAGGAAGGGGGGCCACTTTCACAATGACTGAGCCGGCATTAGCGCCTATGGCGCGCGCGGCGGCGAGGATTTGCGCCTGCTGCAAGCGCAGCTTGGACGCCCATGCCGGGGAGGATGCAAGAAAAACGAGGCTGTCACCGCGCCAATTGCCGAATCTGACCTGCTCACGCAGGGGTGATGACAACGTTTGACGGAGTGCGCGGTCCAAGGCTTCAAGCTTGACGGCTTTTTTGGCTAGTGCAGCAACAGGACTGATCTGAGCAATGGATTGAGGTCCATGCCCGATGTGGTTGGAAGCGGCGGATTCGTCGCGCTGCATCAGTAAAAAACTTCAAATTTGGTAACGACATGCAAATCATACTCGTCTCACGCGCAGGGAAGGTGCCCAAAACACTGGACCTCACAAACCAGCGATTGCGCTGGCGTGTCCTGGGTATAGGAGCGGCCGCGGTGCTGGCATTGGCCATGCTCGGCGCCGGTGTCGCGCTGGCAGTCGCCAGCCCCCGCGGTCGTGCGGTCGCTGAAATCGATGCCCTGCACCAGCGCGTGCAAGATCAGGACAAACAGTTGGGCGACCTTAAAGTGGACGCTCATCGACAGCTCGACGCGCTGGCCATCAAGCTCGGTCAGCTGCAAGCCCAGGCCACACGCCTTAATGCATTGGGTGAACGTCTGGCACAAGTGGGCAAGCTAGATAACGGTGAATTCAATTTCGATCAGCCGCCGCCGGTGGGCGGCGTTGAAGTCAGCGCCGGTAGTAGCGCCTATGCGCTCCCGCAGTCGCTCGACGCAAGCATCGATCAGCTGGCCACTCAGTTCGACACGCAGGAAGCACAGCTCAGCGCGATGCAGAGCCTGCTGATGAATGCGCGTATCGATTCCGATCTGAAGCCGACCGGCATGCCGGCAGACGGATACATCTCTTCTTACTTCGGTGTGCGCGCCGATCCGTTTGACGGCAGCGCCGCCCGACACACCGGTCTGGATATCGCAGTTCCTTATGGCACACCGGTGCATACCGTTGCCGAAGGCATGGTGACTTATGCCGGCGTACGCAGTGGTTACGGCAATGTGGTGGAGATCGACCACGGCAACGGCTACATGACCCGTTACGCTCACAACAGCAAATTACTGGTGCATCCCGGTCAGCACGTCCGTGTAGGCGATGAAATCGCCGAAGCGGGTTCCACCGGTCGCTCCACAGGTTCGCACGTTCATTTCGAAGTCTGGTATGACGGCCGCGTCGTGAATCCGCTGGCCTTCGTCAAGAACCATCGCTGAGCGCCTTCCGGCGACACCCTTGAAAGGGTGCTGCCCTACCGCCACCCCTACATAGCGTCCGGTGAGCCGGGTGTACCACCGGCCCGGAGCGTTTGGGATACCCGGCGGACCCTAGTATCATCGTGGCTTTGCCCATCCGGAATGGTTCCGGATGGCTTCCCCTGTTTCCAGATCCGGAAGATCGATGCTTAACCGTGCACTGACGACCCTTTTTGGCAGCCGTAACGAACGAGTACTGCGCCAGCTGTCCAAGAACGTCGCGCGTATCAATGCGTTCGAGCCTGAGTTCGAGAAACTCAGCGACGAAGGCCTGCGCGCCAAGACGACGGAGTTCAAGCAGCGCATCGCCGACGGTGAGCCGCTCGACAAACTTTTGCCTGAAGCCTTCGCTGTGGTGCGTGAAGGCGCCAAGCGCGTGCTCGGCATGCGCCATTACGACGTGCAGCTGGTCGGCGGCATGGTGCTGCACATGGGCAAGATCGCCGAGATGCGCACGGGCGAGGGCAAGACGCTCGTCGCCACCGCGCCGGTGTATCTCAATGCGCTGGAAGGTAAGGGCACCCACGTCGTGACGGTCAACGACTATCTGGCCAAGCGTGACGCGGCGCAGATGGGCAAGCTTTACAACTTCCTCGGTCTGACCGTGGGTGTCGTTTGGCCGGGCATGGAACACGCCGACAAGTTTGCGGCTTACGCGGCGGATATCACCTACGGCACGAACAATGAATTCGGTTTCGATTACCTGCGCGACAACATGGCGTTGTCCAAGGAGCAGCGCGTACAGCGCGCGCTGAATTACGCCATCGTCGACGAAGTGGACTCGATCCTGATCGACGAAGCACGTACGCCGTTGATCATTTCCGGTCCTGCGGAAGAGTCGCAGGATCTCTACATCGCCGTTAACAAGATCGTGCCGCGCATGACGCGGCAGACGGTCGAAGATGGCGCGGGCGACTACTGGGTCGACGAAAGGCAGAAGCAGGTGCATTTGTCGGAAGAGGGCATGCAGCACGCTGAAGAATTGCTGCTGCAAGCCAAAGTCATCGACGAAGAAAGCAGTCTTTACGACGCGCGCAATCTAGCGATCGTGCATCACCTCAATGCCGCGCTGCGCGCCAATGCGATCTATCAGCGCGATGTCGATTACATCGTGCGCGATGGCGAAGTGATCATCGTCGACGAATTCACCGGTCGTACGTTGCCGGGCCGTCGTTGGTCCGACGGTCTGCATCAGGCCGTGGAAGCGAAGGAAGGCGTGGCCATTCAGCGCGAGAATCAGACGCTGGCCACGGTGACGTTCCAGAATCTGTTCCGCATGTACAAGAAGCTGGCCGGCATGACCGGTACGGCCGACACCGAAGCTTACGAATTCCAGCAGATCTATGGCCTTGAAGTGGTGGTAATCCCCACGCACAAGCCGATGATCCGCCTGGACAACTCCGACATGGTCTTCCTCAGCCAGGAAGTGAAGTACAAGGCTGTGATCGAAGACATTCGCGATTGCCACAAGCGCGGTCAGCCGGTGCTGGTCGGTACGGCGTCGATCGACGTGTCCGAGCTGCTGTCGAACCTGCTGCGCAAGGAAAAGATTGCGCACGAAGTGCTCAATGCCAAGCAGCATGAGCGCGAAGCGCACATCGTTGCGCAGGCGGGCGTACCGGGTGCGGTCACGATTGCCACCAACATGGCCGGCCGCGGTACCGACATCGTGCTGGGCGGTAGCCTGGAGGCTGCGCTGGCGACACTTCCGGAAGACGCGAGCGAGACCGATCGCGCCCGCGTGAAGTCTGAATGGAAAAAGCGCCACGAACAGGTTATCGCCGCCGGCGGTCTGCACATCGTGGGTACCGAGCGTCACGAATCCCGCCGTATCGACAATCAGCTGCGTGGCCGATCCGGTCGTCAGGGCGACCCGGGTTCCTCGCGCTTCTACCTGTCGTTGCAGGACAACTTGCTGCGCATCTTTGGCGGCGAAGGTCTCGTGCGCTGGATGAAACGTTTCGGTATGAAGGAAGACGAAGCGCTGGAAGATCGCATGATCAGCCGCCAGATCGAAAAAGCGCAGCGCAAGGTCGAACAACACAACTTCGACATCCGTAAAAACCTGTTGGAATACGACGACGTCGCCAACGATCAGCGCAAAGTGATTTATCGCCAGCGCGACGAGTTGCTGGAAGAAGACGACGTCTCCGCAACCGTGATCGACATCCGCGACGATGTCGTGGAAGCGTTGGTTCGCCGTTACGTTCCCGCCGATAGCATTGACGAACAGTGGGATATCACCGGTCTTGAACGCGAGCTCGAGAGCGAGTTCGGCATGTCCGCGTCGATCAAGCCGTGGCTGGAACAGCAGCACGAAGCCGACGCTAACACCGTCATGGATCACGTGCGCTCGTTGTTCAACGATTTGTTCCAGGCCAAGGAAAAGCAGGTCGGTCCGGAAACCATGCGCCAGCTTGAGAAGCACATCATGCTGAGCGTGGTGGACAACGCATGGAAGGAACACCTTGCGAGCATGGATTACATGCGCCAGGGCATCTATCTGCGTGGTTACGCGCAGCAGGATCCTAAGCAGGCGTTCAAGCGCGAATCGTTCACGCTGTTCCAGCAGATGCTGGGTCGTATCAAGTCGGAAGTTACCCAGATGCTGGCGCGCATCCGTATTCGCAGCGAAGAAGAAGTCGCGGCGATGGAAGCCGAACAGCAGCGCATGGCGGAGCGTCTGCAACGCCAGATGCAGGCTAGCGGCGGCGGTGCGCCGGCGGGTGGCGTGCTCGGTCTGGAAGCTGTCGAGCAGGTTGCGATTTCCCAGGAGCCTGCATCGAGCGGTCCGAAGGTTGGGCGCAATGATCCATGCCCGTGCGGTTCCGGCAAGAAGTACAAGCATTGCCACGGCCAGCTGGCCTGACCGTGCGTGGTTGGGTTAGCGCAGCGTAACCCAACCTTTGCGGTGGCTTTGTGGCTGCGCCTGGACTGCGTTCGAGTCTGATTTGGCGTGCGAAGTCACGAAGACGTTGGGTTACGCTGCGCTAACCCAACCTACTTCGCGTTAGGAATGTTTAATCGCCGCCGCCGGGTGGCCGCTTGCGATGCGGCTCGGCATTCACGGCGATGTATTGTGGTTCTTCCTCATCGAGACGCAGCGCAGTGAGCTTGCCGCCCCACACGCAGCCCGTATCGATGCCGTAGACATCCAGGCCGGCAAAACGCCCCAGCGCGGACCAGTGGCCGCACACGATGCGTGTCTCGCGACGGCGCAAGCCCGGCACTTCGAACCAGGGATACATGCCGGCCTTTTGCGTGCCCGGCGCACCCTTGCTTTCGAAGTCGATGCGGCCGTTGACGTCGCAGAAGCGCATCCGCGTCATGGTGTTGATCGATGCACGCATGCGATCGATACCCTGCAGGCGACTCGACCACGCAGCAGGGCGATTGCCGAACAGATTTTTCAGCAGACGCGCATGGCGTGGGCTTGAAAGCTCGCGTTCCACTTCGGCAGCGCTGCGCTGCGCTTGTTTGAGCGTCCAACTGGGAGCGAGCCCGGCATGCACCATGGTCCAGCCCAGCGATTCATCGTGATGCAGCAGCTTCTGGCTACGCAGCCACTCGAACAGCGTTGGTGCGTCCTCTGCGAAGAGCACTTCGCGAAGTTCTGGATTCACGCGCGATTGAGCGTCCTGCTTGCGCAGAGCTATAGCGAGCAGACTCAGATCATGATTGCCAAGCGTCAGGGTGGTGCTGTCGCGTAGCGAATGCACCAGGCGCAATGTCGCGAGCGATTCGCCGCCGCGATTGACCAGATCGCCGCAAAACCAAAGCCGATCGTGCGCAGGGTCGAAACGCAGCTTCTCCAGCAATCGCTGCAGTTCCGGATAACAACCTTGGACGTCGCCGATCGCGTAAGTGGCCATCAGCGCATCGCCATGTGCGCGTGCTGCGCATGCATCATCAGCAGGGCCTCAATGCAGTGTGCGCGGAATGGAAAGTGTGAACGCAGGTATGGGTGCCTCGAAGCGGGTGCCATCGTCCGCAACCATCTGGTAGCTGCCATGCATGGTTCCCACCGCGGTTTCCAGTACCGCGCCAGAGGTGTATTCGAAATCGTCGCCTGGACGCATCCACGGTTGTTCGCCGACCACGCCCTCACCATGCACTTCCTCGATCTTGCCATTGGCGTCCGTGATCACCCAGTGACGGGTGAGCAGACGGGCCGGAACCATCCCGTCGTTGTGCAGCTTGATGGTATAGGCGAACACGTAACGGTTCTCCCCGGGGACGGACTGATCGGGGATGAAGCGGGTTTGCACCTGCACATTGATGGTGTAGGGAGATTTCTCGTTCATGTGCCGATTGTAAAGGTTAAGCCCGTCCAAAGGCACCGCGCCTGTGTGTCCACAAGCGGCTGTCATGATGGCTGGTCGACGTTCACTTTGGCGAGACGCACGAAGTCTTCCGGCGCAAGTGTTTCAGCACGCGCCTTGGGGTCGACATCGGCAAGTCGAATAGCATCGGCGTCCATCACCTGGCGCAGCGCGTTGCCAAGTGTCTTGCGACGTTGCGCGAATGCTGCTTTGACAACGGCATACAAGCGCTCAGGGTTGGCGTCGTGACGCTCGTGCGCCGCAAGCGGCACCAGGCGCACGACGGAAGAATCCACTTTCGGCGGCGGACGAAACGCGCCTGGTGGCACGTCGAAGAGCGGATCGACGCGGCAGGCGAGCTGCAGCATCACGGACAAACGTCCATACACTTTGCTGCCCGGCTCTGCAGCCATGCGATCGACGACTTCTTTCTGCAACATGAAGTGCATGTCGGTAATCGCCGCCGCGTGATCGATGCAGTGAAACAGGATCGGGCTGGAGATGTAATACGGCAGGTTTCCTGCGATGCGAAGACGCGATACACCGTGGCGATGCGCCAGTGCCGTGAAATCCACTTTCAGTACGTCGGCATGCACAATCGAAAGTTCGCCGATAGCGGCCGCGTTCGCCTGCAGGCTGGGAATCAGATCGGTGTCCAGCTCGATAGCTGTGAGCTTGCCCGCGGCCGCGAGCAACGGAAACGTCAACGCGCCTTCGCCGGGACCGATTTCGATAAGGAAATCGTCCGGACGCGGCGAAATGGCACTGACGATGCGTTCGATGTAACGACGTTCGTGCAGAAAGTGCTGGCCAAAACTCTTTTTGGGACGAGCGCTCATGAATGTCCCTGGGACGATTGCATCGCGCGACGCGTTACCAGATCGAGTGCCATGTGAGCAGCGGCGATCAGGCTGGACGGATCGGCTTTGCCGCTGCCCGCAAGATCCAGCGCCGTACCGTGGTCGACGGACGTGCGAATAAAAGGAAGGCCCAGCGTGAGGTTGACGGTGCGATCAAACGCCTCGCTCTTGAGCACCGGCAATGCCTGGTCGTGATACATCGCGAGCACTGCGTCGTAATGCTGGCGTTGCGTTGGCACGAACGCCGTATCGGCGGGAATGGGCCCGATCAAACGCATGCCCTGTGCGCGCAGCTTTTCCAGCACGGGAATGATCGTATCGATCTCCTCGCGCCCGAGATGCCCGCTTTCGCCCGCGTGCGGATTGAGGCCAAGCACGGCAATACGCGGTTCGGCGAAACCGAACTTCGCGTGGAGCTCGTCATGCACGATGCGCAATGTCCGTTCCAGCGAAGCGCGGGTGATCGCCGCAGAGACGTCTGTCAGCGGCAAATGGGTGGTTGCCAACGCCACACGCAATTCAGGGCTGGCCAGCATCATTACGACATCTGCATGACTTTGTGCCGCAAAGAACTCGGTGTGCCCGCTAAAAGGAATGCCGGCATCGTTGATAGAGGATTTTTGCAGTGGCGCGGTGACGACCGCTGCATAGCGGCCGTCTCGACAGCCCTCTGCCGCTTCCGTCAGCGTGGCGAGCACATGCGTGGCGTTGCGTGGATCGGGACGTCCCGGAATTTCCTCGACGGCCAGCGGTATATGGCGAACGCGCAAGGTCCCGGATGGGCGTGCATCGGATTGGCCGCCATCGTCGTCGATCAGGTCGAGCTTCACGCCGCAACGCGCAGCGGCGCGTTGAAGCAGATCACGATCAGTGATCGCAACGAAATTGGCCGCCAACGGAGTGGCGGCCAATCGGACAAGCAACTCAGGACCGACTCCCGCCGGCTCCCCTGCAGTCAGGGCGAGCCGTGGTGGTAGCGCGAGACTATTCACGATCGAGTCGCGCTCGGTGCATCCATCAGGAAGACGCCTTGTCGTCCGAAGCGGGTGCAGGGGCGTTCGGGTCCATCAGCTCCGGCACGAGGATCTTCACGTACGAGCTGGAGCGCAGTTCACGTAGGAAATCGTCATAGGCCTGGTCGGCCTTGCGGTTGCCGATCGCCTGGCGGGCCTGGTCACGTGCCACCTGCGTGGTCATGTCCGTGCTGCGGGTGCCTAAGCGCTGGACGATATGCCAGCCTGCCTCGCTCTGGAACGGTGGGGATATCTCGCCATCCTTCAGCCCATCAATCTTCTGACCAATCAGCGAGCCCCAGTCGCCCTGCTGGAACCAGCCCATGTCGCCGCCGTTGTTGGCCGTCGTATCGTCGTTGGAGTCCTCCTTCGCCAGCTTGGCGAAGTCCTCGTGCTTCTTGACGATGCGATTGTAAATGTCTTCGGCCTTCTGCTGTGCCTGTGTCGCGGAGACCAGCTCGCTCGGGCGAATCATGATCTGACGGGCGTGATACTCGGTCACAACGTCCTTGGACTGTGCGCGCTGACCGATCAGCTCGATGATGTGAAAACCGGTAGGACCGTGCAGAATGCCGCTGACTTCACCGGTTTTCATGCCATTGATGGTGTCGACGAAGGCCGGAGGCACTTCGTCCATACGGCGCCAGCCCAGATCGCCGCCATCCAGCGCGTCGGGTGCGTCGGAGAAACGGATCGCCGCCGCCTTGAAGTCCATGCCGCCCTTGACGGCAGCAAGAGCCTGTTCGGCCTTGGTCTGGGCGTTCTGGATATCGGCAGGGCCAGCACCGCTGGGAATGCTGATCTGGATGTGCGCCAGATGCACTTCGCCGGCTTTGTAGCTGGAGCTGTTGACCAGATTATTGATTTCGCTGTCCGTGACGCTCACCGAGTCACGCACGACGCTCTGGTGCAGCTTCTGGACGACCAACTGATCGTGCAACTGCTGGCGGAAGGCGTTGTAGCTCAGGCCGCTCTGTTCCACCGCGGCGCGCAGTTGGTCGGGTGTCATCTTGTTCTGTGTGGCTACGTTCTGCACGGCCTGATCGACATCGGCATCGGACACGCGAACGCCCTGATCGTCCGCACGC
>NZ_DATHMR010000060.1:0-8560 GCF_035486915.1 Dyella sp.
GGCTGCGCAAATGGCTAACATCAATTTCGTCTTCATAACGTACTCCTACATGGGTGCCAAGCATGCACGCTGCGGAATGGCGCGTCGGTGCGCCACCACACCCATTGCGACTTTGGAACTCGCCAGAACCACTGAACTGAACAATGGCAGCGTCAGAAACAGGATGCGTTCGTTGGCGTACAGACGATAAAGCACATCCAAGAAAAGTCGCTTAGGCGCTGAACGACGGCGCATGACATTGACCATCAGTGCCTCGGTGCGAAAGCGCACCCACTGACATTCTTCCGGTGTCTATACTTCTTGCAGGATCACGCCATCTTGCTGGTAGGGGGTATCCATAGTTACCCGACGTGGTTCAGATCCACGCGCCATAGATGCGTAACGGTGACGTCGATGTTGTTGTCGAGTAAGCGGTGCGACCGTGTCAATGATGATGTGTCCGCTGGCCATCACTGAACTGCTTATCGTAGTCGGTGATGAGCGATTGATAGCATGTGCAGGAGGCCTTTTCGAGTCCTCGACGATTGAGTACCGTAATTTCTCCCCTACGATAATCAATGAGTTTCCTTAGCTGTAGCGCACCCGCGGCGATGGTGACGCCGCTTCGCCGTACGCCAAGCATGCCCGCAAGAAACTGGTGGGTGAGATGAAAGGTATCCGTGGACGACCGATCATGCGTCATAAGTAACCAGCGGGCTAGGCGCGGCTCGATTTCGTGAAAGTGCGAGCACGCGGCCATTTGTGGCAATTGCCGCATGATGACGTAGAGATATCGATTCAGTGTCTGCAGAAATTGCGGACATTCGATCAATTCGTGCTTTAGATCCGCTGCTTTCATCCGAAGCACCTGGCCAGAGCCCTGGACGATGGCACGCATAGGCGCTGCGGACACGCCCAGAACCAGCGTCTCCCCCACCATGCCCTCGTTTCCTATCAACGCCACTTCGAGCGGCCTAAGGTCATCCAGAAACGTCATTTGCGATATGAACCCGTCAAGCGGGAAGTAAACGTGACGAATGGCTTGACCTGCCTCGAACAGGATGTCACCGAAGGTCAGTTCCACGACATCGCAACGTTCAAGCACTCTTGCCTGCTCTTTCGCTGGAAGACCATCGATCAGCCTGTTTACAACACGCTTTGCGCTTCTTGTTTTCAAAACGGTTGCCCTTCTGCAAGAAATATTCATGTCGAATAAGAGATCAGCAGCGTGCCATCTCTTGAGACAGTCTAGGTTCTTGCGCAATAACGCTCTGTTCGCTTAGGCACGCAGATCGATATTATTTGCGTATCGTGCGTCGGCGACGTCGTATGCGGCGGCTACAACGTATGGCGATTGGAAGCTATCGAAGCCTGGTTGAGCCTGTCGTATTTGCTTGGGCGCAAATAGATATTCTGGCTGGTTGAGATGGCGTTCCACCTCATAAGGGCATCCCTGCCCACCTTAGGGCAATCCTTCCCATGAGGGCGTCCTAGTCGAGGAATTATTTCCCTATCACGCACCTGGAGCATCACCCCCGTCGATCTCTATTTCCGTGCGCCATCGAACACACGACACACGATTGTGTATCTACATACTTATAAGTGAATCTCCGCCATTGACAGCCGCCACAGCACGCTGCACATCGATTTCCAAAGCCTCTCCGTTGTCGGGCCACATATCAGGATGCTCGACGGCCGGTATTCCATTGTGTCGAACAATCGACTGAGCACCACCATCATCCAGCAGCCGACAGATGTTATCGGCCGGTAATTCACCGGTAAGTCGAATGGTCACTATCGAGTGGCCGAAAAGTTTGGGATTCGTAACATCGCCAGGCGATCGAAAACCCGAAGCGCGATGCGTTTTACCCGGCGCATCCTGGATTTCTCTCCTACCTTGGTGGCTTACGGTCGATATAACGGTTGTGGGCGCGCTTGAGCTTGCCGCTGAATTACCGACACTTTCGTCAACACTTAGAACGACTTGACTGCGCCGCAATCCACGCGCAACCAGCCTCTCCAGGGTGGCCATGCCTGCAAATTGCGTGTCGAACCTGGCAACAATGAGATCAGCCACTGTTCAATTCCTAAATATGTCCAAAAGCGGCAAAGGTGCTGTTTAACGGAGATAGCATCATTGTGCGTGCTATAAGTGCCAGTAGTCGGTACGGTTCCGTACACAAGTAAGCACTTGAAACGCCTGGAGACGTTGTTCCGGCTTCGAAGATGGAACGAACCTGGAGTAGATGACATCGCAGTAGATCAATTTGGAGACTGACATGCCTTTGGCTTCCGATCGACGGAAGAACCAACTATTGGCTGTGTTACCGGACCCAGAGTGGGAGCGCTGGGTACCACACCTGGAACCTGTCGACATGCCGCTTGGCAGAGTGCTCTACGAGTCTGGCAGCCGGGTGGACTACGTTTACTTCCCCACGACGTCCA
Organism: Dyella sp.; assembly: GCF_035486915.1. Lineage (GTDB taxonomy): Bacteria > Pseudomonadota > Gammaproteobacteria > Xanthomonadales > Rhodanobacteraceae > Dyella_B. The sequence goes on from NZ_DATHMR010000060.1 coordinate 2,425, forward strand.
TCGTCTCGTTGCTCTACGTTATGGAGGATGGCGCCTCAGCCGAAATCGCTGTGGTTGGTCATGAGGGCATTGTCGGAATTTCGCTGTTCATGGGTGGTGCATCGACACCGAGCCGCGCCGTTGTGCAAAGCGCCGGCAAAGGCCTTCGGCTTCGGGCAGATATGGTGCTTGAGGAATTCAACCGCGGCGGTCACGTGTTGCATCTTTTGCTTCGTTACACCCAAGCGCTTATTACACAAATGTCGCAGACGGCTGCGTGCAATCGCCATCATTCATTGGATCAGCAACTCTGTCGTTGGCTGCTGCTGAGCCTCGATCGTTTGCATTCGAAGGAACTTGTGATGACGCAGGAGCTCATCGCCAACATGCTTGGTGTGCGTCGTGAGGGGGTTACCGAAGCGGCCGGTCACCTGCAAAGAGCCGGATTGATCGAGTATCGCCGCGGACATATCACTGTACTGGACCGCCCAGGTCTCGAGCGACGCACCTGCGAGTGCTACGCCGTCGTCAAGAAGGAATACGACCGCCTGCTTCCCATCGCACTAGCTCTTTGACGGTGAGTGCGGCAAGCGCGTCATTCTCTCGCTAAAGTGCCGCTTAAGCGGCTGACGCATAGGCATTCATCTCCCATCCTATGTGCTGTGACGTACAGAGGCGAGCAAGCCGAGTGCGTATGGTGGCCGGGTAGCACACTCTCCCAGTCCTGGGATGACGCTACGGAGATCCATCATGAAAATTAAAAATCACCATAAACCCGATGCCGTAAAGCATATCCAGGAGCAGAAGTCTGGCGCTGGTAAGCGCAATGACCAAAACTCCGCCAAGATAGACAAGGCGACCGACAAGGCGCTGAATCAACGCGATTCATCGGCAACCTTGGCCAAGGTTGCTCCAAGCCCCAGAAATCGTTGAAGGACAGTTAGGGACATTCCGACCCCGACACGGTTCATCGGAAAAAATCCCTCACATTCGTTTCCCTCCAGAAGCAAGGCTACTCACACCATCATCTTGATCCATGGTGCAACGTACCTATTGCTAATCATCTTGCAGTGACCAGGGCGACAACGCACATACCATGCATGCAACAGTAGTTGCGATGCGGGTACGTGTTGTCGACCGAGTGGGAAATGGGCGCACTGCTAGTGACCCGATAGCAGAACATCGTCTGCCTCGGTTCGATGAAAACTCATATCAAAATTTACCAATGGAGACACTTGATGAAACGCAGGAGCCTATTTTTTCTGATTGCGCTTGCCCTGGGCGGCACTGGCATCGTTCACGCTCAGAGCAACACCGCAGGCACCGCTGACAGCACGAATGACACCACCACGACCACTTACGACGATCGCTGGTACGTCGCGCCGATGGTTGGCTACGACCACGACGACACAAGCCGCAAGACGAATAAAAACCAAATCATCTATGGCATTGGCGTAGGCAAGTTTGTCTCACCCAATGTATCGGTCGATCTATTTGCGGATCGAACTGTACGCCGGGTCGACTACGGCCTGGGCGGTGGTCATTGGGCAAGCAACAATATCGGTGTCGACGTGCGCTATTACTTCCTCGACTGGAATGCATGGCGTCCATACTTGGTCGGCGGTGTGATGGCCAGCCAGCACATCGATCCGTTCAATCACGGCGTCGATCCCGCTGCAGAAGCTGGCGTGGGTCTTTCCAAGACGATCACCCAGAACATCGACATCCGCGGCGAAGTCAAATATCGCTACGACTGGGATGACAAGTCCTTCCCTCAACGCAACGGTTATGGCGACGCGATAGTCGACTTGGCGCTGGTCTTCCGCCTTGGTCCGCCACCTGCCCCGCCAGCACCGCCGGTTGCACCGCCGCCGCCGGCTACTCCGGACTGCTCCAAGCAATTCCGCAATGGCGTGAATCTGTGCGACAACAAGTGCCCGGATCTGCCGGAAGGCACGATCGTCGGTCCGGATGGCTGCCCGCAGAAGGTTGTGATCGATCTGAAGGGTGTCAACTTCAAGTTCGACCGTCCGAAGAAGAGCGAGACCAACATCGAGCCGACGCTGGCCGTGCCGAGCAGCGACTCGTTGGCAATCCTCGACCAGGCTGTGGATACGCTCAAGCGCTATCCGCAGGTGCACGTGACGGTGGCCGGTTACACCGACAGCGTGGGTACGGCCACGTACAACCAAGGCCTGTCGGAGCGTCGTGCGAAGATCGTGTACGACTACCTGACCTCGCACGGTATCGACGCAGGTCGTTTGGAAGGCCCCATCGGTCATGGCCTGAACGATCCGATCGACACCAACAAGACGGCCGAAGGCCGTGCGCGCAACCGTCGTACGGAACTGCAGGTTCAGCAGTAATCGAACGGCAAGCAACACGAAAAAGCCCGGCATATGCCGGGCTTTTTTTATCGGGTGTGCCTGAAATTTCGGTCCACTGGAACTTCTACAGATGAAGGCTTCCCGTTCCGAACAATCCGACAAGCCCGATGATGATCAGATAGAAGGCAACGATATAGTTCAACAGGCGCGGCACCATCAGAATAAGAATGCCGGCGATCAATGAGACTAGCGGCGTAAGGCTTAGGTTCAAATGCATGGCAATGCCCTCTCGTCAAAGGAAAAAGTGGTAAGCAGGAATCGTAGACATCACTGACTCAAGGATGGCGCAACGACGGCTGCATATCCTTCGAGGTGTAAGCGATTTTATCTTGATGGCGTGAGCGTATTGTGTCGGTGCGCTGGCGTACCCAGCACGCCAAACGCCGTATAGCTGCACGCGCTGATCAGGTAGCAATAACTCAAGGTTGTTGCCAGCGGTTAATGATTGAGTGTGCAGAGACTCTTTGGAAACGAGCCACTTAGCTCTGCATCAAGGTTGCAGATGCATACCGTCTTGAGCAAACACTATGGGACCCTTGTAGTGCGTGCGGATGGATGCCTCGACGCTGGCCTGCCGTTGATCGATTACAGGCGATAAGTGGCTGAGCAGCAGTTTTTTTGTTTCGCTATCGGCAGCTACCACGCCAATCGTCTTGGGTGGCGTGTGCAAGGTGTAGAGCACCGGCCGTGAACCCGGTGGATCGAGCACGACGCAATTGAAAACCAGCAGGTTGGTGTGTTGCGCAATGCGGCGCAGATTGTCGATGCCATTCGCATCGATATCGCCACTGAAGGTGATGCTTTGATGATGATAGTCGATGCGATAGATCACTGCGGGTGCGTCGCCGTGGTGACCCGCTATTGCGCTGATATCCAGGCCCTGCTCTGCATAAATGACCTTCGGTGTCTTCGGTGCATTTGTGGATGCATCGATATCCGTCGTGTTGATAGTCACGGGCTCGGCAAAGTCACGCAGATAGCTATACGCACCATCGGGCCCGAACAATAAATCGATAAAGTGGCTGGTCGATGGGAACGACGCTTCATCCCCTTCGCCATGATGCCCCGTGGGGCCAAAGACCCGGACATTGACCGGACCGTCACCTGAAACCGCGCGTGCTTTGAAAAAACCAGGCAACTCGCCGGTGTGATCGATATGCAAATGCGTAAGCAGCACGATATCGATGTTGGCTAATGAGAGCTTTGCCTCGCCGAGCCGCACAAATGTCCCCGGTCCGGCATCGATCAAGATGCGAGGCTTGCCATCGAGCAATACGACATATCCCGCACCGGCTCGCCCAGTCGCTCCAGGGCCGCCAGACCCTAGCACCACGAGCTCCAAGGGCGAGGCAACAGGCGCAGCGATGCAGCTTGTAGCAGCGAACACCGCAAGTGCAGCAAAAAGTGAGAGCTTGGACATAAGTGCCTCCGCCAATGTTTATGCACAGTACTGGCTTCGCATCGGAGACGGATAGCTAAAAAAAAGAAAATAACTGAACCATGTACCAGTATTGGGCGCTGATCTACTGCAGTACCTCTAAGAAACGCTCGCCAGCTTGTTGAAGCGAATCGTGTGGATGATCTTGGCAGTACTGACTTACGAATTTGATGATTTCAGGCGCAGAAGTGGTTCGCAAGCGCGGGTTAACAAGGCTTGCCCCGCTAATGAAGCCGGTCTCCCAAGACGCATACCGGAAAAAAAGGTTTTCCGACCATGGCTTCTTCATCTGAACAGGATCGTTACTCAATTTAGTCCATGTACCGCAGTCAGTCTGCGCGTCGCCGTATTGCCTGGCGTAAGGATCTGCGGCTTTAGCACCAGGTACGGCGCTCAACGCGATCAGCGCGGCACTCAAAAGAAAGCACAAACGCATAGTTATTTCCTCAATCATTTTGGGAACGTCGTCGTCCTCCTTATCCTAATTAAATTACGGTACCGAGTACCGTAATTAGGCGGACTGCTTTTTTAGAACGAACACCCTAGCCTCTCGCAGAATGGAAAATGGCCCCTCTCACCCTGGACCCCTTTTTCTCCCTGAATAAGGGAAGTGCAGTTAAGCGGAATGCAGAGATAAAACCATCTGCTTCCGCTAGCTTGCCGGTGCCCAGGCAATTGTTGACCGTATAAAGGGTGAGCAACCGGGCCTTTCTCTGATTCAGCCTTCTCGTCAATCAAAGAAAACATCTTGCTCCAGAATCACCCACAGTTCAGCGGGACACAGCAGTCGATCTTTCTTTAAGCGATATTCCACGGCGGCGGCTACAGCCTGACAGTTGGCCGGTGTGACCTCGCACAGATGTGAGCGCAAGAAATCGATGACAAAACGTTGGAGGTGCCACGGGAGACGATCGAATGGTGTATCGCCTTTTCGTAGCTGTGTTTGCCTGAGCAGTTTCCTTGCGGCAATGGCCATGCCCTACCCCTTAGCTCGTGACTAAAGAGATGCAAAAAATGTTCCGCCTAATGCTTTCAATTGCTTGGCGTCACGCTAACGTGTCCGCGGACATTTGGGCGGACAACGCGGACAATCGGGGCGGACATTGAAGGGGTTTTCGTAGGCGGTTTTCACCTCCCCTTTCATCCTCGATCAATGTGTCGGCGCGTGATCCATGAGCGTTTCTGCTTTGGCAACATCTTCCAATACATCATCGATCTGAAAGCTCAGGTCGCCGAAGAGTTGGCCGATCAGGCTGCGGCGGATGAAAAGTATGGTGTCGTGTTCGCCGTTGGATGTGGCGGTGCCGGCGAGTTGTGCCATCAGCAGTAGCTTGTCGCGAATCGTGCATAGCTCGTCGTAGTGATCGCGGGATAGGACAAAGCTTGCCGGGTGGAATAGCTCGTGGGGGTTTTTATTCATGGGCGTGTTCCATCGCTGTAGGTCGCGCCACGTATTGCGCGTGGCGCGAAGGGCTGCAGGAAAAATCCTGCACGTAGAAATGGGACTATCTGATTTCGTTTTCTACGTCTGCCCACTGTCGCTCGACGCCGTCCAGTATGAGCGGCGGTGAAGCAGGGCAAAAAGCGGCTTGGTGGGAGCACGCCTGTGCGTGCGTGCCGTATGATCGAGCATAACCATGATCAACTCTCACTCTAGTTGGTTGTGGCCAGCGGATCGTTTGGGCTGCAACCCGGACGATCCGCGCTACTTCACTCATGTCGGGCGTGTCGTGCTCATCAAAGCCGGATGGGCACGCCCGACGAAAACACCTTCGCATAAATGCGGCGCCATCATCTGTCAGGGGACGCGGATTGGTGTTGCCGGTAAAGCCGATTGTTGAGGCTGTGTGCGGCTGAAGTTTGCACGGCGCACTCAACGAGGCAAAGCGGCCTGCCGTGCTTGCAAGAAGCGGCGAACGTCTGGATCGCGCTCAAGGCCTATTGCGATGTCGTAGGCATCGTGGGCTTCGTTGTAAGCGTGGGTTCTCGCCAGTAGTGCTGCGCGGGCGGCCCAATAAGGCTGGTATTGGGCAAGCCGCCCATCGGCGGCAAGCGTGTTCACTATCTCTAGCGCGGCAGCTGGCCCTTTCCATTCTGCAATGGCCAGCGCACGGTTAAGCGCCACGACCGGCGAGCCGGAGAGCGTGAGTAATGCATCGTAGAGCTGCACTTCCGCGGTCCAGTCGGTGCGACCGGAACGGCGGCGTTCGACATGCGCGGACTGCAAGGCCGCTTCTAGTTGGTAGCGGCCTATGCGCCCAAGGGTGCTTGCGTAGCGCAGCAAGGCTTCAGCTTCTTCGATCATCGCTGCATTCCACAGCGAGACATCTTG
>NZ_DATHMR010000061.1:0-3704 GCF_035486915.1 Dyella sp.
ATAGTCGCCTACGTCGTGCACATCCAGGCCAAGCCAATGACTGGTTTTGGCGGGAAAAAAGCGCTTGTAACTGCCCTGCTCGATGGCTTCTGCAGGATCGCCCTTGATCAAACCGAGTGCGCACAAACCCGCAGTGATCACGTGCACGGCGACATCGTGTGCGGTGTTGTAACTGCGGCCGGGTTGCACTTCGTCAATCGCCGCCAATTGCGCAGTCAGCACGATCTCGTAGAGAGCGCGCTGCTCCCGGCTGTAGCGGCCACTGATGGGGAAACTTCGGCTGATGTCGGAGGCATAACACTGCAACTCGGCACCGGCATCGATCAGCAGCAAATCGCCACCTTTCAAGGGCGCGCGATTGGCCTGGTAATGCATGGTGCATGCGTTGACGCCACCGGCGACGATGGGCGGAAACGCCGTGAAGGCGCCATGGCTGCGCATTACACGAATCAATTCCGCTTCGACTTCGTATTCGTGACGCCCGGCATGTGCGAGTGACATCGCAGCCAGATGCGCCTCGACCGCGATGGCAGCAGAGGCGCGCATCAATTTCAATTCGGCGCGAGATTTGTACAGGCGCAGGTCGTGCAGCAAATGACCGAGTGCAACAAATTCCTTGGGCACCACGCCGCCGCCACGCAGCTGACGCAAACGGCGCATCCAGCCCAGTAGCTGTGCATCGAACTGCGGCTCGCGCCCGAAGTGGCAATAGACGCGCCCGCGTCCTTCGATCATGCCTGGCAGAATGTCGTCGATATCGTCGATGGGGAACGCATCGTCCATGCCGTATTCGCTGACCGCACGTTCGGTACCGATGGACGGGCCATGCCAGCGCTCATGCTCGGGATCGCGCTCGCGGCAGAACAAGACGGCCTCGCCATGCTGCCGTCCCGGCAGCAGCGCAAGTACCGCGTCAGGCTCGGGAAAGCCGCTGAGATAGTGAAAATCCGAATCCTGCCGGTACGGCCACGCGGCATCGGCATTGCGCATGCGCTCGGGCGCGGTGGCAATGATGACGACGGCATCTTGCCCCGCCATTTTCATAAGCTGGCGGCGACGGCGTGCGAATTCGTCGGGTGCGATAGTCAATGCAGGGTGTCGTTGGCGGGTTGGTTAGGAATATGACATTCGGTGAACAACAACATGACGCCCATGCGTACAAATTCGTGCACTTCGATCAGGGCATCTTCGTCTTCGTCTTCGTCGCCGAAGTCCAACGACGACGATGCAATCGAGCCGATATCGCGCAGGATTTCCTTGCCTTCGTCCGACAACCGGTTGTGGATGTCCGGGCCACCCAAACCGAAACCGCCGAGAAAGCCGCGGCACCAATCGACAAGGGCATCGGCACGTTCGGTTAAGGGACGGTCGTCGGACGGCAGCAACGGCTCGAAGCCAAGTTCGGGGTCGGCCAGTTCCGCTTCGCTTTGACGAACCAGTTGCACCAGTACCCCTTGATCGGCCGGCGCAACGGAGATGCCACCGGCATCCAGATGCAGCACTTCCAGCAGCGAACGCCTGCCCGGCCGGCCGTTACCCGCCAGGTAACCGCATAGCGATCCGTGCAACTCGCTGGCGCTGATGGCCAGCCGCAAGTGCGTCGTGACGCTGTCCAGTTCGTCATGACCGATAAAGTCTGAGGCGGTCATAGCGGCACTCCGTTAACGGCTAAAGCACAAGTCTAATGCACACCCCCGTCCAGGCGTTCGTCCCCCGCAGATTTCTAGCGGCGTCCTGATATAGTGCGGCACATGAAACCTTCCGACTCTACCCAGTTCGAACTAGCCGCCTTAAGCCAGCAGCTTGATCGGCTGCTTGAGCATGTGCATCGGTTGAACGAAGAAAATCGCAGCCTGCGTCACAGCCAGGAACAACTGGCGAGTGAACGTGCTGGTTTGTTGGCACGCAATGAACAAGCACGCAGCCGGGTGGAAGCCATGATCCAACGACTCAAGGCGCTTGAAAGCAATGGCTGACGTCATTAGCACAACTACCAACGAGCCCGTTGCGCTGCGATTGATCGATCGCGAATTTCTGATTGCGTGTCCGCCCGACGAGCGCGAAGGCTTGCTGGAAGCGGCGAGTTTTCTCGACCGTAAAATGCGCGACTTGCGCGCGCACGCCAAAACGCCCGGCTTCGATCGCCTGGCGGTGCTGGCTGCCATCAGCATCACGCACGAATATCTGCAGCTGAAAAAACAATCGGTTCCCAATGCAGACGCCAACGTTGCTGAACCTGGCATCGCTGAAAGTCTGGCTACGTTGCGCCGCAAGCTTGAAGCAGCACTAGATGCACACGTAAAATAGGTACCGGCGTTCTCTGCGGTGTGCGCCAGCACACTCTTACATTTTGCCTTGTTCCTATTTACGACCCGGGACGGTTACTTAAGGTTGTTGTGCATGTCCGCCACGAGCGGAAAGCCTTTAGACCTTAATCTCCCTCCCACCTGATCCCATTTGGATCAAGGTCGTTTGGTGGGCAGCGGCATCGCGGTTGACGCCACCTCATTCCCAGTCCGGTCGCCGCTCACACGGCGGCCGGGAGCGGACCGCCAGCCGTGGCATCCGCGGGCGTACGAGCTTCAGGAGACGCGCGACGTGGATACCGCCGCACGACGCCGTGAATTGCGCCAGCGCCTCGCCGAGCGTCGGCGCGCATTGACCCCGCCCCAGCGCATGATGGCCGCCCAGGGGCTGCGCCGCAGCCTTGAGCACCTGCCCGAATACCATACGGACCAGCGCGTCGCCGGTTATTGGGCCTGCGACGGCGAATTGCCGCTCAACCTCGTAATTCCGCCGCTCGCATCGCGCGGGCAGCAGTTCCTGCTGCCGCTGATCGGCCAGGACAACCTCCTGCGCTTCGCGCCCTGGGCGTCCGGCGACGCCGTGCAGCCGAACCGGTTCGGCATCCCTGAACCCGTCACGCCGCGCGAATGGCTCGCACCGTTCCAGCTGGATCTGGTGCTGGTGCCGCTGATGGCGTTCGACCGTCGTGGCAACCGATTAGGCTACGGCGGCGGTTATTACGATCGCAGCTTTTCATTTCTGAAAGATCAATTGCGTCCCACCGAGCCGTTGCTGGTCGGCATCGCCTACGATTTCCAGGAATTGCCGGAGATCCTCCCCGAAAGCTGGGATGTAACACTGGACTTCATTGCCACCGATCACGAACTGATCGATTGCCGCGCCGATGCCGCAGGAGACGCCAGCGTATGAACTACTGGCTAATGAAAACCGAGCCCGACACGTTCTCCATCGACGATCTGAAGCGCAAGAAGCACGAAGCATGGGACGGCGTGCGCAACTATCAGGCCCGCAATTTCATGCGCGACGACATGCGCGTGGGCGACGGGGTGTTTTTCTATCACTCCAACTGCGCGGAACCGGGGATTGCGGGCCTCGCGGAAGTGGCGACCGACGCCTACCCCGATCCCAGCCAGTTCGATCCGAAAAGCAAGTATTTCGATCCGGGCAGCTCTCGCGACAATCCGCGCTGGATGTTGGTGGATGTGAAATTCGTGAAGAAACTCAAGCGCGTGATCACGCTCGATGAGTTGAAGAATCACAAGGCGCTGGCCGACATGCGGTTGCTACGCAAGGGCAATCGTCTTTCGGTGATGCCGGTGGAAGCGGCGGATTGGAAATATATCCTGGGGCTTGAATAAAAGCGCCGCGCCAACCCAACCTACTGAAACACCCGCTGC
>NZ_DATHMR010000062.1:0-15572 GCF_035486915.1 Dyella sp.
TTCGTCTTCGCGCTCGTTGCTCAGGTCATCGTTGATGCGCACGGACACGGTCGGAATGGGTCCGGCCAAAGCGTGCATCGGTTGTGGCGCGCGCATCAGGCCCTTGAGCATCGGGCGCAACAAGCCGAACGCGATCAGCAACGCGATGAGAATGCCAGCGCCTTGCTTGATCAGATCGATCATGCCGGGGCGCTCCCAGAATGGCTCAGCCACCGGCGCGTCTTCGACCGGTACGGCGGAGAACGCCTGGTTGATCACGCTGACGCTGTCGCCACGCTGCGCATCGAAACCCACGGCGTTCTTGGTGAGATCGGTCAGGTGCTGAATATCCTGCGGGGTAAGCGGAATGCTCTTGCCTTTGCCATCCGGCGCCATCTTGTCGTCGACGACGACGGCAACGGTCAGACGAACGAGACGGCCCGCCGGATCGCTGACGTGACTGACCGTGCGGCCAAGCTCGTAATTGCGCGTGGCGCTGGATGATGTGTCGGCCGGTGTCGATGCCTGCGTATTCGCAGCGCTTGCGCCGGGGGCGGCTGCAGCGGGAGTTGCCGCTGCGCCTGCATTCGGTTTTGCGGCAGTCGGTTGCGCCACCGTGTTCGGTGGCTGATTGCTCAGCGCGCCAGCGATTTCACCGGCACCGCCGTCATGTTTGGTTTCGCTGCTGGTCTGTTCGCTGCGCAGGGCGGGATTGGCGTTGTCGTAGCTCTCGCTGGCTTTTTCGGTCTGGCTGAAATCGAGATCGACATCCACCTGTGCACGAACGCGGCCACTGCCGACGAGCGGCGTGAGCAAATCTTCGATGCGCTGCGCGTAGAGGTTTTCCATGCGCGTGGCCAGACGCAGACGCGTATCGCCCACGGCGTCGGCACTATCGGGATCGGAGTTGGTGAGCAACGCACCCTGCTGATCGATCACCGACACCTGTGAAGGATCGAGATCCGGCACGCTGGCCGAAACCAAATGCACGATAGCGGCGACCTGGCTGCTGTCGAGCTGACGACCGGGATAAAGCGTCAGTAGCACCGATGCACTCGCCGGATGATTGTCGCGAATGAATGCGGAAGGCTTGGGCAACGCCAGATGTACGCGCGCGGCACGCACGAACTGCAGACCGGCAATCGTGTTGCCCAGATCGGTTTCCAGCATTTCCTGGTAGCGCGTGTTTTCCGCCAGATCGCTCATGCCGAACGGCGAATCGCTCTGCGGCAATGTGGCGCCGGCGGTACTGCCTTGCGGCAGGCCTTGGCTGGCAAGTTTCAGTCGCGTGTCGGCGAGCACATCGGCCGGCACGGAAATGGATGCGCCATCGGCACCCAGTTTGAAAGGCGTATTGCTTGTTTGCAGCGCCTGCGTGACGGCTGCTGCATCTTTCGGATCGAGCCCCGCATATAACAATGCGTAGTTCGGACCGCGCGACCACAACACAATGCCGACACCCAATGCCACGGCCACCGAAACGCCGACCAGCAACAGCAGCAGGCGCGTCATCGGATTGCGCATGACGTCTTTCAATGGATCAAGACGCGATGCGTTGCCGGAGGGCGTTAGGTTGTTTTCGGCCATGAAAACTACTCAACCTTGGTGGGTGCGCGACGAGGTCGTGCAGTGAGGGGTTCTGCGAATCGTTAGACGGGCATGTTCATGATGTTGGTGTACGCATCGACCAGCTTGTTGCGCACTTCCACCAACCCGCGAAACGCCAGATCGGCCTTCTGTCCGGCAATCGCGGTTTTGACGATGTCCGAACCCGGGTCGCCGCGCTCGAACGCATTCACTTGTGCGCTCGCTTCGTTCTGCTGTCCGGCAATCGCACCAAGCGACTGCTTGAACAACGAGCCGAAATCCACGTTCGGGGCCGCGCCTGCCGCCGACGGCGCAAGCGCCGTGGACGCTACGGAAGCGACGGATGCCGTACCTGCGGCCTGCGCACTCATGGCGCGAAGCTGCGAAAGCACACTGTTGACGTCTATCTGACTCATGTCGGTTTTCCAACGCGAAATCGGCTACTGAGGTGCTTTATGCAACGGCCGTGCCACTCTGTGCGGCGGCATCCGCCGCGCGAGCGCACGACTGCAGCCCGTACTTGCGCAACTTCTCCACCAGGGTGGTGCGCTGCATATGCAAGAGCTTCGCCGCATGCGCGACGACACCGTCGGTGATGTCGAGCGCTTGGCGGATCAGTCCAACTTCGATATCGGCAAGGTGATCTTTCAGATCGACGCCGCCTTCGGGCAGCAACACTTCGGCATCCAGATTCACGCGCGACTGCGTATTGGTTGGCTTGGCCGGACCGTCGAGCATGGCGCGCAGAATGCTGCTGCCCGCTTCGTCGATCGGCTGCATGCCGCGATATTTCTCCGGCAGATCGTTGGCGCGCACTTCGCTGTTCGGATAGAGAATCGCCAGACGCTCCACCAGGTTCGACAGCTCGCGCACATTGCCTGGCCACGTGTGCTGACGCAAAGCCTGCATGGCGCTACCGCTGAAACGTACAGTGCTCAGGCCGCGGCGCTGCAGACGCTGGTTGAATTCGGCGATCAGCTCCGGCATGTCATCCAGATGCTCGCGCAGCGCGGGCATCTCGAGCGGGAACACGCTCAGGCGATAAAAGAGGTCTTCGCGGAAGCGGCCTTCACTGGTGGCGACTTCCAGATTGCGGTGCGTGGCGGCGATGATGCGCACATCGCAACGCTGCGTGCGATTGCTGCCGACGCGCTCATACATGCGCTCCTGCAGCACGCGCAAAAGCTTCACTTGCATCGGCAGGCTCATATCGCCGATTTCGTCCAGGAACAGCGTGCCGCCTTCGGCCATCTCGAAACGACCCTTGCGGGTGCTGATGGCGCCGGTGAACGCGCCCTTCTCGTGACCGAACAGTTCGCTTTCCAACAATTCGGCCGGAATGGCGCCGCAGTTGATGGCAACGAACGGTTTGTCGCGACGCGGCGAGCAATCGTGGATGGCGCGAGCCACCATTTCCTTGCCGGTGCCCGATTCGCCCAGCACGAGCACACTGGAATCGAACGGTGCTACCTGACGTATTAACGCATTGACACGACCCATTGCAGCGGAGCTGCCGACAAGCTTCAGCGGCGCAGCGCTCTTGGTCGTCGTCGTCGACGGTGCGCGACGCACGGCTTCGGCCAGACGCTCGTAGCGCAACGGAAAATCCAGAACTTCAATCTGTGCAGCGCATGCCGAACCGACCTTGGTCAGACGGCTGAGCTGCGGCGAATCGGCACCGACCATGACGAGCAACTGATCGAGTTGCGCATCCATCGATGCGACGGCCTCATCGCACAGTGCGTCGTCGTCGATACCGCCAATATAGATAGCGCGCCAATCCCCTGCGCTCGCATCAACCGGCGTCGAAGCATTCCATCGCTGCGGAAAATACCCCATGAACTGCATGGCCGATGCAACGATATCGGCACGTGTTCCGTCAGATTCAATGATGAGAACGTTGCTGTTTGGCATGAGCACGAGTCCTGCTGCGTTTACTGCTGACTACCGAAGAACAATCACGAGTTCCTTCCCAACACGTGTTGTCCGCTGTGTGTCGGCTTTCCGCCGTGACACATGTGTCCATGCAGCAAGAGGTGCGCCAAAAAATTTGCTGACGTTTTTGGTCAGCGTGCCTTTCGTGACGGAATTCGCGCGTCACGCGTGGACGAATTCACAGAAGTGAAGCCACAGGGCGTTCATAAGAAACCGTTTACATCAAGGACTTATATCGATCTTATGGAGAATCGAAGTGAGCAGTTTTGACGAGCCCTTCACGCGTCAAACCCATGCCACGCCTGGTTTTCGGCGTACTCGAATATGCGAAAGGGTGATCGACATCACATTCTGTGCTTGGGGAGCGGCACAGTTTCCGTCACTCCGGTCAGGCGCGCTTCTGCCACTCTGCGCCGATGGTGACAAAAAACGAAACGTTCCAACCCATCTTCGACCAATTCGCTCAATTCACAAAAGTAAACGAAAGTACTTCCATCGTTTGCCAGACGTCCAAATCGCGCAGGAAGTTCGAGCGGCAATGCGCGGCACGCATCGAAGTGCATACGTATGCAGAGCGTTTCTGACGTCGGAATGACGCATTCCTGCACGACCATACCCACCGCGTTGAAGCGCACCGGCTGACGTGGCGGCAACAATGTCGCGGGCACCAGCAAACGATCGACGATGTCCAGCAAGACGTTGATCTTGCTGTCCATGCGCTGCAACTCCAGCATCAGCGGATCGTCATTATCGCCCGCGTTTTCAGGCTTTTTTTCATCGAGCGATGCGAGTGTGCGCAGCACATGCAAATTGCGTTCGTTGAGACGCGCAATGTCTTCGGGCACGAAATCGAAAGCATCCACAGCAATATGTGGATTGCCCTGATAGGTCATCCTTTCGGAAAATTCCTTCCAGATTTCATCAATAGACATGGGCATGCTCCTCGCACTGCCAATGGACCCATGGCGGCGTACGCGTCGTCAAAGCATTTATAACGCGTACGGTGCCGCTGAAGTTGCGTCCCATTGACCTGATGCCTGCACTCAACGCGTTGACGATGAGCGTATGTATGTCTGAAGGGCGCGACGATTGTAGGGTTGGCGATCCATTTGCTGCTTCAGCGCCGAGCGGGCGGCGTCGGCATGCGCCTTCAATGTCTGGTTGTGCTTGACGATGGTCGCAATGATCTGACGATCGTCCTCGGTCAGCGGACCGGCCTCACGTTTGTGCAGCTGGCGATGGCGTACGGCATCGAGCTGGCCGACACGATCCCAGTTGCTGCCCGCGGCCGCATCGAGCATGTCGATGGTGAGCTGCAGGACGCGCTGCAGGTCGATACGAGCCGCTTCGTTCATGGTTTGACAGCCTGAAGCTTGCCCTGCTCGGCCAGGAATTCGCCGCGGATGGCATGCCAGGCCTGGCGAATCGGGGCGATCAGGCGCTCGCTTTCGTCCAGTGCGCGCAGATCGTCGTTGAGCTGGGCATGGATCAAGCGGCGGCTGATGTAGTCGTACAGCGCATCCAGCCGGCCGGTAAGTACAGGCTCCACATCGTGGTTCAGGCTGCGGCGTAGCTCACCCAGGATGCCGATGGCCTTGGAGAATGCCTGACCCTTGGCGGCGATGTCTTTATGCATGATATGGCCGCGGGCCTGGCTGATCCGGTCGACCAATCCATCCAGCAGCATGGCGACCAACTGGTGTCGGTCGGCCCCTTCGACGCTGCCTTGCGCCCTGGTCTGGCGATACAGCGCACTTGCATTTCGCATAGTCGCGTAGCTCATGGTGCTTGATCCCTTCTCCCTTGCTTCATTAGCCGTTGCTGCTGCTGGTGCTTTGCTTTTCGAGATCGGTCAGATAGGAGCTGGTGTTGTCGAGCGACGTCATCAGCGTATCCAGATTCGAGTACTGCTTGACGAGCTGCTCCTGATACGTCGCCATGCGCGTGTTGAGCGCCGTCTGCTGGGTCGACAGATTGCTGACATCCGTATTCAGATCGTTGATGCGGGTCTGAAGGATGCCGGAGCTGCTGCTGTAGTTCGTGACCAGGCTATTCAATTGCGTGCCGATGCCATTGGTGCTGGCGAACAGGTTCTGCACCGCAGATGGGTCGCTGCTGAGGTCGTTGTCGAGCGTTTCGCTGTTGAGTGTGAGGCTGCCGTCGGAATTACGCGTGATTCCCAGCGACGCCAGGCTGCCAATGCTGTTGCCCTGGACGGTGCTGCTCATCACATGGGAAAGCTGCGTCTGGATGGCGTCGAGCGTCGGGTCACCCAGCAGAACACCGGCTTGGCCCGTGCTGGCGTTGAAGCTCGCCAGCTCGCCCACGTCGGTGTTGTAGTTGTTGTAAGCCGTAACGAAATCGTTGACCGCCGTGCTTATCGGCGCGGTGCTTTGCGAGACCGTCAGGGTCGAGCTGCCGGTGGACGTCAAATTCATCGTGACGCCGGTCAGTGCACCGCTGACATTGTTGGTGGAGCTGGTGACCGGAATGCCATCCACGGTGAGCTCGGCGTCGGTCGCCGCGCCGCTGCCGGGTGAATTGAGCTGGCTCGCCAGCGCCGTGAGCCCGCTGCTGCTATCGCTGCTTGCGCTGACGGTGAAAGCGTTGGCCGTACCGGTTTGTTGCGACGTGAGCACCAGCTGGTCGCCATTGGCACCGGCGATCACGTTGGCCGTGACGCCCGGGTTGTTGCTGGCATTGTTGATATTGGTGGCGATGGTTTCCAGGCTGTCCGACGCGGATACCGACAGATCCATGGTCGTCTTGCCCACGGTGATATCCATCGTACCGGCACCGACTGTCGCGCCGCTGCTGAAGGGACTGCTGACGCTAGTCTCCGCCGTAGCCAACTGCGTAACGTCAACGGAATAACTGCCGGGCGTGGCATCCGGAAGCGTAGTGGCCGTGCCGACACCGCTGGCCGAGGTGCTGTTGGCGGAAAACGCCGCCGTGAAGGTCTGATACGTCGAGCTGGCCGTCAGCTCGGACAACGCCGACTGCAGACCGGTGAGCGCCGTGCTCAACGCAGTCAGACCGGCGATCTGGTTGTCGTCGGCATTGGTCGTGTTGGTGATTTCCGCCTGCGGGGCGGCTTCGGCTGCGTTTACCAGTGCGGTAATGATCGAGCTTACGTCCAGGCCCGAACCCAGGCCCAGCGTGCTCAGGATGCCGGTACCGGAAATGTTCGCAACTTCTGAGCCGCTGGACGATGTGCTGCCGGTAGATCCGCCGGACGTACCGGTAATCGCGCTGGAAAGCGCGCTTGCCGAACTGCCAACGCTAGAAATGCTGCTCATGTCAGACCTCGCAAAGTCATCTTGCCGAACACAACGGTCTCGCCGTTTGCCGTCAAGCTGCCGGTAAAACGCTCGCGCTTGGGCCAACGCTTTACCCGCCGCTCGCGTAAGTTTTCTGGCGGCAAACACGCCGCCAGAACCCTACTAAGCAAAATCCCGGCCATGGCGTAGTGCCATGGCCGGTGGTACCTGTTACTGCAACAGCTTGAGGATGTTCTGCGGTTCGGAGTTGGCCGTAGCCAGCACCGAGATACCCGCCTGTTGCAACACCTGCGCCTGACTCAGTACCGCCGTTTCTGCGGCAAAGTCGGTGTCCTGAATCGAAGACTGCGAGGACGTCAGGTTGGTTTGCTGCGCGCTGATCGTCGAGATATCCGACTGGAAGCGGTCTTGCACGGCACCGAAGGTGCTGGAGAAGTTGCTGACCGTGGTCAAGGCAGCATCGACGCGGGAGATCAGCTGGTTGGCATCATCCACCGTCAAAACATCGCTACCCTGCAGCGAACCGGAAGCTTCGACCACGTTGCCTGCCGTGTAAGCACCACCCGTCAAGGCGGTAGCTGCACTGCCGACACCGCTGGCGCCGAAAGCGACTGCACCGGAGGTGAGGTTGGCGAAGCTGCCCGAAGCCGCCGAAGCCGCCGATGCACCGGTGACCGAGGAGCCGTCGACAGCCAGTTCACCCGTGGAGTAGATGTTGATACCGCCGCTGGCATTCACGGCTGCGCTCACGCCATCCACGCCTGCTGCGTTGATTGCATCGACCACGTCCTGTGCGCTCGAGGCCGAGCCACCGCTAAACGTATACGACGTGCCATCCGCACCGGTGATCGCCAGGCCGCTGAGGCTGACCGAAGCACCCGTACCGCCGGTGGAGTTGAGGAACGCACCGCTGATGTCGCCGGTGGAAACTTCCGAGATCTGACCCAGCTGGCCCGTGGTAGCACCCTGGCCCAGCTGCACGTCGATGGCCTGGCCGACATTGGCACCGACCTGGAACGACAGACTGTTGGCCGTACCGTTCAGCACGTTGATGCCGTTGAACGTGGTCTGGTCGGCAATCGTGTTGATCTGCGAGAGGTACTGCTGAACCGTGGTGTTGATAGCAGCGCGGTCAGATGCCTGATACGTGCCGTTAGCCGACTGCACGGCCAAATCGCGGATCGACTGCAGGTTGGAAGTGATCTGGCTCAGTGCCGAACCTGCGGTCTGCGACAGGTTGATGGCGTCGGTAGCATTTTGGCTTGCCTGGCCCAAACCGCCGATCTGGGTCTGGAAGTTCTGAACGATGGCGTAGCCGGCAGCATTGTCGGCTGCACTGTTGATCTTCAGGCCCGAGGAAAGGTCTTCGGTCGCAGTGCTCAGCTGGCTGGACGAAGTCGTCAGGTTGTTCTGAGCTTGCAGCGAAGAAACGTTGGTGTTGAGAAAGAGTGACATGGAAGTCTCCTAAAACCGGTAAGTTGTACTCATGCCGGCGGGGACTTGGGATTGCTGTGCCATCCGCCTCACAAACTTTTTCGGCGTGGCAAAAGAATACTTAAGCAGCGCTAGCCATCTTTTTGTAGTTATTTCAAGCTTTTTTTGCGCAAAAAACCCTAAAGGTTTTTGAAAAGCGCCCGATGAGCGCGCCTTTTCCTTCCCTTGCGTGAAGCAGGGAGGGTCGGGCCCTATATATATAAGGAGAGCCCCCCTCCCAACCTCCCCCTATTGCATAGGGGGAGAGCCAAGCGCGTTGGCACCAACATTGCTCCTTACCTCCCATATCCGGCGCGGGCGCCGGTAAGCGTCGGAATTCCGACGCCTGCGCCCCGCGCCACATCGATAAGGCGAGGAAGACAAATGCGTTGTGTGCTTGCGGTCTGTGCGATCTTCAAAGACGAAGCTGCGTATATACGCGAATGGGTCGAGTTCCATCAGTTGATGGGCGTGGAGCGGTTTTACCTCTACAACAACAACAGCTCCGATCGTTATCTCGACGCGCTGCAGACACATATCGAATCGGGCGCGGTGATCCTGCACGAGTGGCCGCAGCAGCATGCCCAGTTGCATGTCTACGAACATTGCCTGAAAACCCACGGCAGCGAGACCGACTGGCTCGCCTTCATCGACATCGACGAGTTCCTGTTCTCGCCCAAGGCCAAGCTGCTACCCGATGTACTGGCCGACTACGCCGAATATCCCGGCGTCGGGGTCAACTGGGTGATGTTCGGTTCGGGCGGACACAAGCACAAACCCAAAGGTGGCGTGCTGGAGAACTTCCTGCGCCGCGGTCAACTCGATGCGGGTCTGCCTTACGAAAATCTGCGTTTGCCGGACGGCAGCTACCGTGCAGAAAACTCGCACATCAAGAGCATCGTCCAGCCGTCTAAAGTGCTCAGCGTCGTCAACCCGCACCACGTGCTGTATGCCGGGGATGCAAAGGCGGTCGATGAAAACCAGCAGCCAGTTAGCGGCTCCTTCACCGACAAGGTGTCGGTGGAACACCTGCGCATCAATCACTATTGGAGCAAGTCCGAAGACGAATGCCGCTACAAGTTCGGCAAGGGTATGGCCGATGGCATCGGTGCGCGCGACTGGATTGAATTCCTGCACCACGAACAGATCCTCAACACCGTTCACGACGACACCGTGCTCCGTGTCATTGCACAACTCGGTGTACTGCCGCCCAAGTGGGGGCTGGACACGTTCGTGCGCAATGACGAGGGCGTCTACCATTCTCCGTTGCGCGATCGTCCTGCGCACAAGGCAATCCACACCACGGCGACGCGTCTGTTCGACGTGATGCATCAGGCCACCGATACCAGTCTGTATTCGGCGGCGCTGCTCAAGGAAATCCACAACCGCAGCAGCGCCCTGCATTTGTCGCCGCGACGCGCCAACCCGCTGCATATTTTCGACAACATCGATACCGAAAGCCGCGTACTGGAATTGGGTTGCGGGG
This sequence comes from Dyella sp., assembly GCF_035486915.1. Classification (GTDB taxonomy): domain Bacteria; phylum Pseudomonadota; class Gammaproteobacteria; order Xanthomonadales; family Rhodanobacteraceae; genus Dyella_B. Next base: position 9,742 of record NZ_DATHMR010000062.1, read on the forward strand.
GCGGTGTGCTTACGCAAGCGTGGATCGAACGCGGCTGCAGCGTCGATGCCGTCGAATTCGCGCCGCACTGGGCACGCGTTGCCGCTGCACGTCTGCGCGAACAACCGAAAGCACGCGTTTTCCAGGCCAGTCTGCGCGAATTAGACTTGCGCCAGGAATACGACGTGGTCTGCCTCAACTTCGATTGTGACTATGCCGAGGCATGGCCGCGCGGCAATGCACTGCGCGAGGCCATCGCTATCGCGGCAAGCGCGCTGAAGCCAACCGGCGTGCTGCTGTTGTCGACAAGCAACCGTCTCGCCGAACCGGACAATCGCGCACTGCTTACCCGCCATCAGGTCGAAGCGGCATTGCGCGCGGCCGAACTGACGCAGATCGACACGCAACTCGCCTTTCCGGATGCACGGCTTCCCGAATTGCTGGTCTCCGACCAAGCACTCACCACTGCCCCAGAATTGCGCGTCGACGAACTGATCGCGCAGCGCCCGCTACTGCGCGATGCCGGCAACGAAACCACGCAATGGCAGCGGCATCAGGAAACCGGCACGCTTGGTCAATATGCACCGGGCCTGTTACTGGTCGCGCACCGCGAAGGTGTTTCGTCGCTTTTGCGCAACGACTTGCTCGCGCAAAGCTACGTGGACAACCGCGTTCCCGCGCTCGACACCGTCACCGACTACGTGCTGGACGGCGACGCCATTCAAGTGGTGCCACGCAAGTTGTTGAACGATCAATACTGGAACACCACTGGCTTTGAACAAGTTTTGACGTCTCATGCGTATCCGCAGGGACGCTCCTTGTTGGTCGAGGTTCGCAGGGCCATCCACGAGCGTCGCACGGATCGCTTGATCGCGCTGCTGCGCAAGTGGGGCGCGCTGGTCTATGCGCAGGCCGACGAGGACGACAAGATTCCGGCCGAGTGGCTGGACGCGCTGCCCGCAAACATCTACGTCGATGCCGATGGCGGACTGAGTTACCACATCGGCGAATGGCGCGCGCGCCAGCCGATCGAAAAGCAGATTCCTGTTTACGTGGGCTTGTGGCAAATCGCCTATGAAAGCGGGTTCGAGAATCTGCTTGGCATCACTTCGCCGATGGAGCGCGTAACCTGGCTGTGCAAGCGCCTGCTGATCGATGCATCGGCCGAGTGGATCGGGCACGGCCGAAACATCAACGAATCGTTCGCGCGCGAAATTTACGAAGGCGATTGCTGGAACCGCACGGATCGCCACCTCAAGGTACTGCCGGCGTGGCTGGTTCCGCCGCCGCCATCGGATCTTTACAAACACTGGCAGGCACAACATCAGCTCAGCGAGGTCGCCATTGCGCAGGCGATGCAGCGTATCGAGCAATCGGGTGCACCGCACATTCACGTGATGCTGATCGATCCGACCAACGATACGGAAGCCGTGTCGTTCACGCAGGAAAGCATGGATGCGCAGCATTATCCGCATCATCGCGTAAGCGTCATTTCCGGCGAAGAGCAACTGCTGGAGCGACTGAATCAAGCTATAGCTGCTAGCGATGCCGAATGGGTCCAGCTCGCCTATGCGGGCGATATGTTGCATCCGGCAACCTTGCTGCTGCTTGCCGAACGCGCCGCCACGCAATCCCACCTGGGCGCCATCTATTTCGACGAAGACACGCATACGCGCGGCACGTTCGAGAGCCCGATCTTCAAGCCCGATTTCAATCTCGACATGCTGCGCAGCTATCCCTATGCGGGCCGCGCGCTGGCCTTCAACCGCGAGCGTTGTCTTGCATTAGGCGGACTGAGCGAAAACTTCGCCGACATGGCCGGTTACGACCTGCTGTTCCGCCTGCTGGAAGCCGATGGGTTGCGTGCGATCGGGCACATCGGCGAGGTGATGTATCGCGCTGCACTGCCCTATACGCACTGGCTGGCGTCGGATACCGCAAAGACGCACGGCGCGACCATCGTTTCCAATCATCTGCAGCGCATGGGTGTGGCACACAAGATGGAACCCGGTGCGCTGCCCGGCTTCAATCGCGTGGTCTATCAGCACGATCGGAAGCCGCTGGTATCCATCATTGTGCCGACGAAAGATCAGCTTCCCATTCTCAACGGACTGCTCGACAGTCTGTTGTCGAAAACGACTTATCTCAATTACGAGTTGCTTGTCGTCGATAACAACACCGAAGAACCGGCAGCGCGCGCGTATCTGGATGGCATCGAGCGTCTCAACAGCAATCAATTGCGCCTGTTGCGCTATCCCCATCCGTTCAATTATTCGGCCATCAACAACTTTGCCGTCGCCCAGGCACGCGGCGAATATCTGATCCTGCTCAACAACGACACCGCCGTGTTGCACGGCGACTGGATCGAAGCGCTGCTCAATCACGCGCAACGCCCGGAAGTGGGCATCGTCGGCGCGAAACTGCATTACCCGGATGGACGCATTCAGCACGGCGGCGTGGTGCTGGGTCTGCGCGGTCCGGCCGATCATCCTTTCATCGGTCAGCCGATGGAATCGGATGGTTACATGCATCGCTTGCGTGTCGATCAGAATTACACCGCCGTAACCGCTGCGTGCCTGATGATCCGCAAGTCAGTGTACGAACAAGTGGGCGGACTCGACGAACAAGACTTCAAGGTGTCTTACAACGACGTCGACTTGTGCCTGAAAGTGCACAAGGCCGGTTATCTGACGGTGTGGACACCGTACGCGCGCCTGATGCACGTGGGCAGCGTCAGTCAGAGCAAGGTGGACAAGACCGCGCAGGACGCCAAGCAGAAACGCTTCCAAGGCGAACAAAGCGCGATGTACCGCAAGTGGCTGGGCCAGCTTGCGCGCGATCCGGCTTACAGCATGAACTTGAGCCTCGATGGCGTCGGCTTTGAACTGGATCAGAACCGTGGCAAAGGCTGGCAACCCTTCAGTCAACCGCTGCTGCCGCGTCTGTTTTGCGTCGCTGCCGATGCGCACGGCTGCGGTCACTACCGCATCGTGCAACCGTTCTCCTCCATGCAACGCAACGGCCTGGTCGAAGGCATGATCGCCGGCGTTCACCTGTCGCCCGTCGCGATGGAACGTTTCCAACCCACATCGCTGGTGCTGCAACGTCAAGTGACGGATGCACAGGTGAAGTTGCTGGAAAGTTATCGCGATTTCTCGAAGGCTTTCAAAGTATTCGAGCTGGACGACTTGATCCATCAGATTCCGGTCAAGAGCCACTTCCATGGTTTGATGCCCAAAGACATCGTCAAGTCGCTACGCCGCTCGCTATCCACCGTGGATCGCTTCGTGGTGTCGACCGATGCACTGGCCGAACAATTCAAGGGCTTTCACTCCGACATCCGCGTCGTGCTCAACCGCTTGCCGACGGATTGGTGGGGCGATCTACCGAAAAGTCAGCGCGCTACCGGCCGCAAACCTCGCGTCGGTTGGGGCGGCGGCTCAAGTCACCGTGGCGATCTCGAATTGATCGCCGATGTCGTGCGCGATCTCGCCGATGAAGTGGAATGGGTGTTCTTCGGCATGTGCCCCGACAAGTTGCGTCCGTACATCCACGAATTCCATAACGGCGTACCGATCGAAGAGTACCCGCGCAAGCTCGCATCGCTGAACCTCGATCTCGCCCTTGCCCCACTCGAAGAAAATGTCTTCAACGAATGCAAGAGCAACCTGCGCCTGCTCGAATACGGCGCATGCGGCTTCCCAGTGATCTGCACCGACATTGTCTGCTACCAGAACGATCTACCCGTCACACGCGTGAAGAATCGCTACAAGGAATGGACGGGCGCCATCCGCATGCACATCGACGACCTCGACGCTACCGCAAAGATGGGCGACGCATTGCGCGACTCGGTAAGCCGCGACTGGATGCTCACCGAAGAAAAACTTATCGATTGGAGGTCGGCATGGCTTCCAAACTAAATCGCCGCTACACCATCGAACCCGCAGCGCCGGAGTACCCTGGCCTATTGTGTTTGTGGCTACGGCAGAAACCGGCATCGAACGAGATTATTGTTAAAAGGACGCGCAGTCGCTCACGCATACCTCGCTCGATTTATCGGACGAGTTATCGAATAACGTGGGAAGAAACGTTGCACTAATTTGCGCGGCGAGCAGCAGACCCGAGATGCTAGTCACTTAGCAGGGGCAACGCGCCTAACCCTACAGCCATAGAAAAAGGGCTCTGACCCTTTTTGTTTTTGATGAGTAATTTTCGAATAGAGAACATATTCATCATGTCCAAGTCGCTAAAGTCCAAAAAATCCGCCTCTGACCGGAGCGGACATGCCATACACCGAAGTTGCACGACTTTTGACTCTACCCGGAGAAAAATATGTCTGCATCAGCGACGCTCAGCTTTGCCAAAGACATCCGTCCCATGTTCACCGATATGGACGTCGATCACATGAAAAAGGCCATGGACCTTAGTGATCGGGACAGCGTTTTCCAGCATGCGCAAGCGATATATAAATCTGTCTCCAGCGGCAGCATGCCGCCAAAGTCCTGCGGCGAAGCACGATGGACACCGGAGATGTGTGCGAAGCTCAAGACGTGGCAAGAGCAAGGAGGACAACCCTAAGCTGCCATTGACATATATCAAGCGGGGCTATCCAAGAACTGCACCCGGAAGTCCTGCTCCAGAATTTTCTATTGGCCTTTCACCCTTCCCATGGGGATGTCGACATGCCAATTCCGAGCAATGCCTTTCTCGACCCATGGCCGCCGCTTTCCTACGCAGACTTTGCGGCCACTCAATATTTCCTCCAGATGAGCCTGCAGGCCATCGGTAAATTAAAGCTGCAAGAACCCTTTCAGCCGCAATGGTCCGGCGTAGCTCTATGCGTGAATGCACAAGGACTAACAACAGGGGCGATTCCGTACGCTGGCGGCGCGTATGAAGTTCGTATCGACCTGATCTCGCACAACGTGGAGTGCCTTACCAGCGCTGGCTTCGCGGGACACTTTAAATTGGTCTCGATGTCCGTCGCGGAATTTGTGACGCTCCTCTTTGATCTTCTCCATGCGGCCGGTGTCGATGTTTCCATTAACTTGAACCCGCAAGAAGTATCCAATCCGATTCCTTTTAATCAGGACAAAGAGCGACGTGCGTATGAACCGGCATGGGTCAACCATTGGTGGCGAATCCTTCTAAGTACCCAGCGCGTGCTGCAGATCTTCCAAGGAAGATTCCTGGCTAAAACTCAGCCGGTAGGTCTTATGTGGGGCACGCTGGACATACGGAGTGCGCTTTACAACGGCAAGCCCGCTTCACCGGGCCCCAAGGCCGACTATATCCGGCGTAATGCGATGAATGCAGAGCTCATCGAGATGGGATGGTGGTCCGGCACCGACGCTTATCCCCGGGCGGCGTTCTATTCCTTCACCCACCCGCAACCTGCGGGAATCGAAAATGCACCGATCAATCCATCAGGCTCGCGATGGGATTCAACACTTGGAGAGTTCATTTTCGATTATGACGAGTTGCGTAAGTCGAGCGATCCCGATGGTGATCTGCTGTCGTTTTTTCAATCCGCTTACGAAGCTGGTGCGGAGCGCGCGGGGTGGGAACGGAGTCTTATGGGGACTGGGAAGCCGGTCTAGCACCTTTTCAAAAAAGTTCGGAGCAACTCATCTATCAGCGCCTGCAAATTTGGTCAGTCGGAAAAGGGCTCCGATCCCTCTTCCGGATGCGTTGGCAAATGCCTACCTGATATAGGCGAAGGGATTGGGGCGGATGTACGGCGCGATCTGGCCTGCTATTTCTCGCTTGTCACGGAACTTCTCAAGCTTTGCGTGACGGGACGATGCGCACAGGTAAAGGCACTGGATTCCAGCTTTCGCTGGAATGACGGT
>NZ_DATHMR010000063.1:0-12993 GCF_035486915.1 Dyella sp.
TACATACCAGAACAGTGTTGGTGGCGGTGGCGCAAGTGGTACAGCTACCGTCGCATTTAAGGACGCAGTGCTGGAGCTGAAGGTCACCCCGACGATTACTGCCGACAGTCGCGTTTACCTCAGCATCAATGTGAACAAGGACTCGCTCGATCACTACATCACTGTGCCAGGTAGCGGTCAGGTGCCTGTTATCGACACGCGTTCGCTCAATACCGCAGTTCTGGTGGATAACGGTCAAACGGTGGTCCTGGGTGGCATCTACGAAGTCAGTAAGACCGACACGCTGTCCAAGGTTCCGGGCCTCGGCGACATCCCCGGTCTGGGCGTCCTCTTCCGTAGCACCCAGCACATCAACGACAAGGATGAGCTGCTGATCTTCGTAACACCGCGTATTCTGAGCGACAGCCTGCAATAAGCACGGTAAATGGCGACGTAATAAGAAGGGGCGGCCGCTGTGCCGCCCTTTTTTACGTTTGGGAAAGGTCAGCCCTGCCAAACTTTCAGCCGCCGCCGTGGTCTGAAACGGGACCACGCAGTACAGGATTTTTGGATGGATATGCCCCAAGTCTCCATGCCCGGGCGTTTACAGCTCGCCTTTGCTCGCCTCCGCGATGATCTGCAGCGCCACATCATTGGTCAGCCGCGACTCATCGATTGCCTGCTGATCGCGTTGCTGGCGGACGGTCACTTGCTGGTCGAGGGTGCGCCCGGGCTAGCCAAGACCACTGCTGTGAAAGCGTTGGCCAGCCGCATCGAAGCCGATTTTCATCGCGTGCAATTCACCCCGGATCTGTTGCCGGCCGATTTGACTGGCACGGATATTTTTCGTCCCCAATCCGGTAGCTTCGAGTTCGAACGCGGGCCGCTGTTCCACAATATCGTGCTGGCCGATGAGATCAATCGCGCGCCGGCGAAGGTGCAGTCGGCCCTGCTTGAAGCTATGGCCGAGCGGCAAATCACGGTGGGGCGAAGCACGTGGCATTTGCCCGAACTCTTCATGGTGATGGCGACACAGAATCCCATCGAGCAAGAAGGCACGTTTGCATTGCCCGAAGCTCAGCTCGACCGATTCGTCATGCACGTCACGATCGGTTATCCCGATGCAGCATCGGAACTGGCCATTCTGCGACTGGCGCGAGAGCAAGCCAGCAAGCCTATCCAGCCGGCATCGTCCGTTACACCCATCGTCACGCAGGATGACGTCTTCGCCGCACGCGAAGCTGCGTTGGCCGTCCATATGGCGCCGGCGCTCGAGCAGTACATCACGCAGTTGGTACTGGCCACGCGTGACGCCGGGCGCTACGGGCCGGAATTAAAACGTTGGATTGCCTGGGGAGCAAGCCCCCGCGCCACCATTGCGCTGGATCGTTGCGCACGCGCGCACGCATGGTTGAACGGCCGCGATTTCGTGTTACCTGAAAATGTTCACGCCATCGTCTACGAAGTACTAAGGCACCGAGTGTTACTCAGCTATGAAGCCGAAGCCGAAGGCATTCGCAGCGAAAAGGTCATCCATCGACTACTGGATCTCGTACCTCTGCCGTGAACGCGCTCGTCTCTTCTCAGGTGGCTGGTGATGGCCGTGTCCACGTGTCGCTGTCCGAATTGATCGCGCTGCGCAGTCGTGTCGCGCGATTGCGTTTGCCGCCGCGTGACAGCCGTGCCACGCATGTCGGTGCGCAGTCCAGCCGATTGTATGGGCGCGGCATGGACTACGCCGAATCGCGTGCGTATCAACCAGGCGATGACGTTCGCCGTCTCGATTGGCGATTGACCGCACGCAGTGGCCGGTTGCACACCAAGCTTTTTCAAGAGGAACGCGAAGGTCAACTGCTCATTCTGATGGATCAGCACGCGAGCATGCGCTTTGGAACGCGCGTGCGTTTCAAGTCCGTGCAAGCCGCACGCGCAGCGGCGCTGGCCGCGTGGTATGCAGTGCGAGCAGGCGAGCGCGTGGGGTTGATGATGTTCGGCGGCAACGCGCATTTACAGCGTCCTCGTGGAGGAACTCGCGGCGCGCTGGACGTATGCGGCGCTCTTGTGCGATGCGATGCCAGTCCAACGGATCATGAGGAGTCGCTTTCACAAGCGTTTCAGCGCGCCATCAGGCTCCAGCAGAATGCCAATCGTGTATTGCTGATCAGCGACGGACAAAGCGCTGACGATGCCGCGCGCGATCGTATGCTTGAGCTGATGCGTCACACCGCATTGCGTGTTCTGATCGTCGCCGATGCGCTCGAGTTGGAAGCCGTGCCGGCAGGCCATTATCCGATTGAGCATCATGGTCAACGACACAACCTGGCACTTGAAACGAAGATGCAGCGCGACGCATTTCAAAAAAGTCTAGGTGCAGGGCAAGCCAAATTGAAAGCGATGGCCCAATCGCTGGGTGTACCGTGTCGCGTCATGGATACGACAGCGGACCCACTTGATTCGACGGCGGCATTGTTGCTTGAAGCAGGCGTTCGGCGATGAACGCACAGTTCCCCCAACCGCAAGGCGATTTGGCGCTGCGCGATGTGCACGTGCCGCCTTCGCCTCCGTGGTGGCCGCCGGCCCCAGGTTGGTGGGTGTTGCTGAGCGTCGTCTGCTTGGCTCTTGTCGTCTTTTTTTTGTTGCATCGACGCTGGCGTCTTGCGCGCGTACGACGTCAGCGGATACTTGCTGAACTGCAGACGCTGGCGAGCCGCCACGACGACGATGTCGCCTACGCGTCATCGCTCCATCAGTTGCTGCGCCGTGCCGCACGCAGCTATGCATTGGATGCTCATCAACGACAGGGCGACGGGTGGCGAGAGGTTCTCGCGCGCGTACCGGTCGATACCGCAACGCTCGACAAGCTAATGACGCTCGACGCACGCATGTATCAACCGCGTGCGAATTTCGATCGGGCAGGCGTGCACGCTGCCGCGTATCGCTGGCTGGAAACGGCGCTGCGACACGAGAAGGCCGTTGCCAGGAGTGCGGAACATGCCTGAGTTCGCATGGCCATGGGTCTTCGCGTTTCTGCCATTGCCGTGGCTGATCTGGTTCGTGGCAAGGCCTGCATTGCCAGGCCAAGCATTGCGACTGCCACACGCTACGCTCTCATGGCATGTTGGCCAACGCATCTCGCGGGGCAGTGCGACGTTCTGGTTGCTCGGGCTGGGCTGGTTGTGTCTCCTGGTCGCTGCAGCGAGACCACAAACTTTGGGGCCACCTCAGGCACAACAACATAGTGGGCGCGCCATCATGCTTGCCGTCGATCTTTCCGGCAGCATGCAAACACCCGACATGGTGCTAGCCGGTCGGCAGCTAAGTCGTTTTGGAGCCGTCGAAGCCATCGCCAGCGACTTTATTTCACGCCGAAGCGGCGACGAGATGGGCCTCATTGTGTTTGGTACACATGCTTATCTCGTTACTCCACTTACCTACGACCTGAGCGCGGTGAGCGCTCAATTACAAAGTGCCGCGGTAGGCTTGCCGGGCACAGAAACGGCGATTGGCGACGCTATCGGTGTTGCGGTAAGACGATTGGCAGAGTTGCCTCAGCAATCGCGAGTGCTTGTGCTACTCACAGATGGCGTCAACAACTCGGGCAGCATTTCGCCTCAGGATGCAGCGCGCGCTGCGAAAGCAGCAGGTGTCCGAATTTACACAATCGGTATCGGCGCAACGCGCATGATGGTGCCAGGGTTGTTTGGCGACAGTGAGGTTAATCCCTCGGAAGATCTGGACGCCGACATGCTCACTTATATAGCGCATGAAACGGGCGGTCAGTTCTATCGTGCCACCGACGGCAATCAACTGGCTGACGCCTATCGTGCCATCGATGCGTTGGAACCCATGCCACAGCAAGGTCCAACGTTGCGTCTGCATCATGAATTGTTTCGCGCGCCACTTACTGCAGCGACGCTTTGCTTGCTGCTTGGCATGCTCTGGCCGCGCCTGCGGGTGCCCCCGCTATGATGGAGGCACTTCGCCAGTTTCATTTCCTGCAGCCCGTGTGGCTGTTCGGCCTGTTGGCTTTACCGCTATGTCTGTGGCTAGGAATGCGGCGCGATGCTTCGCAACGCGAACTCAGCAAGCTGGTGGATGAGGAGCTGTTGCCTTATCTGGTATCGGGCAAGGATCTGCGTGCGCGCACGCCGGCGTGGCTCTTCTCGCTCGGCTGGCTGTTGTGCGTTCTGGCACTGGCTGGGCCGACCTGGAGTCGAATCGCCGAGCCGATGTACACCGATCGCGCAGCACAGGTGGTGGCTATCTCGCTGTCACAACATATGCAGGCGACGGACGTATCACCCAGCCGCATGCAACGTGCGCGTTACAAGGCGCGCGATCTGCTGGCCGCCAATCGCGACGGGTTGAATGCATTGATCGGCTATGCCGGTCAGAGTTTTGTCGTGGCGCCGCTGACAAGCGACGCGCACAGTCTGGATGATCTGTTGAATGCCATGGGGCCGGACACCATGCCTGTCGAAGGCGACAACGCTGCGCAGGCGATCCAGCAAGGTGTGGAGCTGATCCATCACGCTAAACTGGATAACGGCTCCATCGTGCTGATAACGGATGATGTCGACAAGGCTGCGCAAGTCGCTGCGCGCGAAGCATTGTTGTCCGGCGTGCATGTTTCGGTGCTGGGCATTGGAACGCCACAAGGTGCTCCGGTACCTCAAGGCGATACGGGATTTGTGCATGACGAACAGGGCAATATGGTCGTCGCTCGCCGCGACGATCATGAATTGGACAGCCTCGCGCAGGCGGGCGGTGGTCGCTACGCCGTAATGAGCGAGGACAGCAGCGACATCACGGCGTTGCACACGGAACTGCAGCCTTCACAACATGCAACGCTCGCCGATGGGCAGCACGGGGACGTCTGGGAAGATCAAGGGCCGTGGCTACTCTTGCCATTGCTGCTTATCGCCGCCATGGCCTTCCGGCGCGGCTGGGTGATGTTGCTGCCGTTGGTATTACTTCCGTTGTGGCCAATTCAGGCCCACGCATCAGGATGGCGGGATTGGTGGCAGCGTCCCGATCAACAAGCGGCGACTGCCTTGCAACAAGGAAAGGCAGCTAAAGCGCAGCAACTCGCGCAGGACCCGGCGTGGCGCGGCGTTGCCGCATATCGTGCGAATGACTACACGGCAGCGGTGCATGCGCTGGAACAGGCAAACGGTCCCGACGCTGCCTATAACCTCGGCAATGCGCTCGCCAAATTGGGCCGCTATCCGGAGGCTATCAAGGCCTACGATCGCGCTCTGCACCTGAATCCTGCCAACGACGATGCGCGGGTCAACCGCAACGCGGTCGAAGAGGCGATGCGCAAACAGCAACAGCAGGATTCATCGTCGCAGCAGCAACAGAAATCCGGGAACGGTCAGAACAATCAAAGTCAGCAGAATGGTCAGTCCGGGCAATCGTCCGGACAAAACCAAAGCGATCAAAATCAGTCGCAGCAAGCTGGCCAGTCTTCGCAACAACAAAATAGCGCGCAGCAAAACGACCAGAATCAGGCGAGGCAAGATCAAAGCGGCCAGCAGCAGAATGGCCAGCAGCAGAACAATGGGGCACAAGATGCCCAGACACGCAAGCCACAGCAAGATGACAAATCGCAACAGGACATGCGCGATAACGCATCTTCGGATTCATCCAAGAATCCAGCACCCCCTTCAAGCAGCGAACAAGCGCAAACCGAGAAAGCACAACAGGCATTGCAGCAACAGATGAATCAGGCGTTGGCTGAAGCACGTAAGCCGGGCGATAAGAAACTGCCGAGTCATGAGCTTGGCGCGGTGGATAGCGATGACCCGTTATCAAAGTTACCCGATGATGTTCGTCGCAATCTGGAGCGCGTGCCGGATGATCCGGGTGCATTGCTGCGGCGAAAGTTTGAATTGGAGTATCGGGAACGCATCGGGGTTCAGCCAGTCGATGGAGACGTTCAATGATGTACCGCTGGCTGTGGTTGATCTGCCTTTTGTTGCCGCTGAACGCGATGGCTAACGGTGCGCACGCCACACTCGATCGCAATGAAGTGCATCTTGGCGAGACGGTGACGCTCAATGTGCGCATCGACAACACCATGGACGCCAGAACGCCCGATCTCAGCGCGCTGAACAATGATTTCGAAATACTGGGCGCATCCACCAATAGTGTGTTGAACGACGTCAATGGTCAGCAAACGGCGCAAGTCATCATCGGTATTGCGTTGCGACCCAAGCATGTGGGTGATTTACAGATACCTTCGCTGACGATGGGAAGCAATCAAACGCAACCACTCACTCTGCATGTTGATCCGCCCGACAATTCTGTGGCGGCCGCTGATACTCACAAGGATATCTTTGTCGATGTCACGGCTGATCCAAATCGCGTTTTCGTGGGGCAACAACTGCTCCTTCGCGTTCGGCTTTTCTTTGCCGTAAACATCAACGGTGGAACGCTACCGGATCCTCAAGCTGGCGGCGCGGATTTGCGGCGGCTTGGCGGTGATACGGACTATGAGTCCGTGCGAAATGGGAAACGCTATCACGTGGTGGAACGACGCTACGCTTTGATTCCGCAGCATGCGGGAACCCTGACAATTCCGTCGTTCGAATTTCAAGGCGAGGCGGTTGAACCTAGCGACATCAATGATCCGGCTCTTTTGGGGCAGGGTGGTCTGTTCGGCAATAGCACGCCGGTTGAAGCGGATTCGATGCCGGTCACCATCGATGTGCAGCCAACGCCTGCCAATTGGGGCAAGACAACATGGTTGCCCGCGCGCGCGCTGACGCTGGATCTTCAGGGTCTTCCGAGCGACGGCAAGATCACCGTTGGACAGCCGCTCAACCTGCACATGACGGTGGAGGCGACGGGTCTTCCGGCCAACGCACTGCCCGAGCCGAGTTTGCCGAAGATCGACGGCGTAACGGTTTATCCCGATCAACCCACCAATACGACGCAAGATGACGGACAGTGGTTAACAGGTCGTCGCGAACGCGGTTTCGCGATCTTCCCTCAGCACGCCGGCACCATCACCATTCCCGCCACCACCCTGACTTGGTTTGACGTGCAAAGCGGGCAACAGCAAGTTGCGACGATTCCAGCGCGTACCTTGACTGTCGTTGCAGCGGCTACTGCGTCGCCCGCTGCGTCCTCTTCAGCAGCGCAAGTCGCGGCGACCGCAACACCGGCGGTCGCAAGCAATGTGTCTGCGACGTCGAATGCATCAACACGTTCTGCTGCACTTTCTATCTGGCAATGGGTCGCCATCATCAGTGTGGGACTTTGGTTGCTGAGCATCGCAGTGTTTTTATGGTGGCGTCGATCCAAGCCTAGGCCCGCTTCGTCAGACATTCACAGCGCGACGGATTCTGCACGACGGTTACGTCACGCGTTTATGGAAGCGGCGCGTGGCCGTGACAGCACACTGCAAGCACACAGCTTGCTCGCCTGGGCACGTGCGGAACGTCCCGGCTTGCAGAACCTTGGTCAGCTGTCTGCAGAGCTGGTCCTTGACACCCAACGCGAAGCGATCGAACGTTTGCAGCGCGCGCAGTACGCACATCATGCGACAAGCGGTGCGAATGATCTCGCTACCGTCTTCGCTAACGGTTTCGTATGGCGTGTTGAAAAAGCATCCACGGACGATTCGCCGCTGCCGCCCTTGTATCCGTTTAAACTTGATTGAGTGCGCGCTGCCAGATCGCCGTCATGCGATCGTCGAAACAGCACAACTGCACCTCGAGCGTCGGATGAGGGCTCAAAACGTCGCGAAGCGTAGCGATGGCTACCTTCGCAGCCTGATCCGGCGGATAGCCATAGACGCCGCAGCTGATGGCCGGAAAGCCGATGTTATTTAGATCGTGCTCAATAGCCAACGCGATACACGCGCGATAGCAGCTCGCCAGATCGACTGCTTCACCGTGATGGCCTCCATGCCATATCGGTCCTACGGTGTGGATGACATAACGCGCGGGAAGCGAAAAGCCCGGTGTTATACGTGCCTCTCCCGTAGGGCAGCGAACGCCGGGGTTGACCTCCGGAATGGCCCGGCAGGCAGCCAACAATGCCGGGCCGGCGGCCCGGTGGATGGCGCCATCCACCCCGCCACCGCCCAGCAGGCCAGGATTGGCGGCATTCACGATGGCGTCAAGGGCCAGTCGCGTAAGGTCGGCAGTGACGAGAGTAATGGGCATAAGTTCAGGTGGTTTCGGCTTATGCTTAAGCAGTCATGTGACACCCAGAGTGCTGCACATCATGCCAAAACCGGAAGATATTTCCTTCGGCTACCTGCTCAACGACGTTACGTTGTTGTTCCGCAAGCATTTCGACCGGCGTGCCGTGAAGTTCGGGTTGACGCGCGCGCAGTGGCGCGCGACGAAGATGCTCTATCGTCGCGAGGGTCTCAGGCAGACTGAGCTGGCCGAGTTCCTCGAGATGGAGCCCATCGCTGTAGGCCGGGTGATCGATCGCCTGCAGGCCGCCGGATTCGTCGAACGTCGCCCCGATCCCAAGGATCGTCGTGCATGGCGTTTGTATACGACTGCTCAGGCCAGCGGCGTGGTCGATGACATGGAACGCATCGCTTATGAGCTGCGCCGCGAATGCACCGTCGGTGTCACCTACGAAGAACTGTCGCAGGCGATGGACGTGATGACACGTCTGAAGGAGAACCTGCAGGCGCTCGATACCACCGAAGCGCCGCCTCCTGCGGAAGGAGAAGAAGGTAAATAACGTTGATCGTCATGCATGAAAAAAGGCGGCCTAAGGCCGCCTTTTTGTTCGCGCGAACACGCTCGATTATTCGCCTGCACCATCGCCTGCAAAAGCGCCGGGTGCCGAACCAAAATCACCATCGGCCTGTGCTGCCATGTACGTAAACACGGCATAGACGGCGACGTTCTGCGCCAGTTCCTGCGGATTGATCTTGTCCAGTGTGTCGTTCGCCGTGTGGTGCCAGTCGAAGTAGTTCGTGGCGTCCTGGTCGAGCGACAGTGCGGCCATGCCTTTCAGATGCATCTGCGATAGATCGGAACCGCCACCACCCGGGTGTTTGGGATCGTAAACCACGCCAATCGGCGCGAGCACCTTGGCGATCTGATCGATGGCGCCACGTGCCTGCGGTTTCACGCTCGCCCTCATCTGATACACGGGGGCCGCGCCAAGATCCGACTCGGTTCCGAGCTGGAATTTGCTTACTTCGGCAGCGTGTTTGTCTGCATACGCGCGACCACCCCACAGGCCCATTTCCTCGTTGGCAAAGGCGACGACGCGAACAGTGCGATCCGGACGCTGCCCAAGATCGTGGATGACTTTCGCAGCGCCCAG
Source organism: Dyella sp. (assembly GCF_035486915.1). GTDB lineage: Bacteria > Pseudomonadota > Gammaproteobacteria > Xanthomonadales > Rhodanobacteraceae > Dyella_B. The sequence continues at coordinate 9,289 of NZ_DATHMR010000063.1, forward strand.
TGCAATCGCAACGCCGGCGCCGTCGTCGATCGCGCCGGTACCCGGATCCCACGAATCCAGATGACCGCCGATCACCACCACCTGGTCCGGATACTTACGCCCGGTGAGTTCACCGATCACGTTGTAGCCGGTGTATTGACCGACGATGCCGCAATCCAGATCGAGCTTGATGCTGACCGGCTTGCCGTACGCGAGCACGCGCTCCAGCTGGTCGGCGTCGGGGTTGGACAGGGCCGCGGCGGGGATCGCCTTGTCGGGGTGCGCAAAGTCGCTGAAGTCCGTCACGCCGGTATGCGGTGTGCGGCTGTTGGCGTCGGTGCCGGCGGAACGCAGCAGAAAGGCGGCAGCGCCTTTGGATGCGGCAACCAGCGGTCCTTCTTCGCGAATACCGGCGCCGATGCCGTAGTCATGGCCATCTTTCGTACGGTGCATGCGATAGCCGATGTAGACGATCTTGCCCTTGATGCTGGCGGGATCGGCGGCTTTCAGCGCGTCCAAACTGGGAAATTGAACAACTTGTGCCGTCAGGCCGCCCTTAGGCGTACCCGAGGAATAACCCAGCGCAATCAGGTCCAGCGGTTGCGGAAAGGGCGCCACGATGGCGGCGTGCTCGCTGCGGCGAACCCACAGCGGGTAGCTCACCGGCTCGGTATAAACCTTGTCGAAGCCCAGCGCCTTGAACTTGGCAATCGCCCATGCGCGTGCGCGTGGATCGTTGACACCACCTGCCATGCGCGCCCCCACCTCGGTGGTCAGCGAGGTGACCACGTCGTAAGCGGTGCTGTCGTGCATGGCCTTGTCGCGCAGCTGTTCGGCAGTCTGCACGGCGGATGCGGGAATGGTGGTAGGCGCATCCGCTGCGCAGCTAAGGCCGGTGACCAGCATCAGGCTGGCGGCAAGAAAAGAAAGGGTGGGGCGTTGCATCGGGACTCCTCGTAGCGAACCCCGATTATGGGGCTCGTACGAGGTAGTGCTTAGGCCGGAAGTCATGCTCGCCCCTTAGGCGAGCGGTTTATTGCCGACTTTTGAGCAGATCGCGAATCTCGGTGAGCAGCACCACGTCCGCCGGCGTGGCCGCTGCGGCCTTGGTGTAGAAGCGGTTCACGAGCTTCACCAGGATGAAGATGGCAAAGGCGACGATAAGAAACGCGATGATCGTGTTGATGAAACTGCCGTAAGCAATGGCCACTTCCGGAATCTTGTGCGCCGGGTTGCTGGCATCGGCCGGACGGATGACCCACTTCATCGCGGAAAAATCGATGCCGCCGGTAGCCCAACCGATGGGCGGCATGATGATGTCGCTAACCAATGAGGTGACAATCTTGCCGAACGCAGCGCCGATGACGATACCGACCGCCATGTCGACCACATTTCCGCGCATGGCAAATTCTTTGAATTCCTGCAGCATGCTCATTGTCATCTCTCCCAGGGGTAGTGAGCCGGACGGCAGGCCGACTTTAACGCAGCCGCGATCAGGCAAACAGGGTTTCAGACGGTGAGCCGGCTATTCAGATAATGCGGCCGTCCAGGGTCGCGATGCCCTTGAGCTGCGCATGGAAACGATCGCCGCGTTGCAATGCGGCCACGCCTGCGGGCGTTCCCGTGAAAATCAGATCGCCGGGCTTGAGTTCAAACAACTTCGATAGTGCAGCGATGATGTCGACAACGCTATGCACCATCTCGCCGAGATGGCCCTGCTGACGCAACGATTCGTTTATGTGCAAGGTGATTTCGGTGTCTGCTGCGGGTGTCGCTTCCGTTGCCAGCCGCAATGCGGACACCGGCGCGGAATGATCGAATGCCTTGGCGACATCCCACGGATGACTCTTCGCTTTGGCGATGGCCTGCAAATCTCGGCGCGTCAAATCCAGGCCCACGCCATAGCCAAAGATGGCGTCGGCGGCCTGGATCGCGTCCAGATCGTGGCCACCTGATTTCAGCGCTACCACCATCTCCACTTCATGATGCAGATCCGACGTGGCTTGCGGGTACGGCACGTCAGCACCATCGGTCACGACAGCATCGGCGGGCTTGCAGAAAAACATAGGTGTGGACGTGTCGACCGTCGCACCCATTTCACGCGCGTGTTCGGCGTAATTGCGGCCGATGCAAAACACACGGCGCACAGGGAAACGTTCCTGGCGACCATAAATGGGAAGGCTTGGGATGGCGGGCGTTTCGATGATGTATGTCATGGTGCAAGATTAGCAGTTATCGAGTGGACGACCCAGGCGGCAGCGCCGTGTCACGACGCAGCATGAGGACGGAAAAGGATATCGAATAACACTGTCCATGTTTTGCCATTGTCGCGCGAACCAAGGCATGTTTCGCGCACGCCATCTTTTACGGGGAACCATGTCACGCGCTGCAGTTGCACACCTTGCGCATCAGTAATGTGACCACTCAAGACAATGCTGTTGCCTTCGCGCGTACCCTCCGCCACCACAAGTTCGCCTTGGTTGCTCACCCAACTCTGATGCCACACGTTGCGGCTGGCATCGTAAATGGTGAAGCTCTCGCCGCTGTAACCGTCTGTGCGGGCATACACCTCGTGCAATGCGCAGCCGCCGAGAATGGACGTGACATGATTACGCGCAACAGAAGGGGTTGCGGGCTTTTCGTCCTTGATACGAAACGTATCCCAATCGCCCAGCCAGAAATCGAACTGCCTGAATTGGGGTGCCTTGCAGTAGTTACTTGTCATGGCAGGTGTTGCCCGCGCCGACTTTGGCACAATGACCAATAGGGAGCTGGTCATCAGAACGCAGGCAATGAGCGGTAATTTCGGCATCACTGGCTCCAGGGAACTGTCAGCACGGCGTTGGCGATGATACGTGACAGGCACAGCCGCATGCCGTGCCATTGTGGCTATGTATCTCAAAAAGATGTGGGTTCGTGTCGAACTGTGACGTTCTGATACGTCATAGAACATGACAGCTGTCATTGATAAGGGCTGATGAGCGCACGTAGTCCGCCCGGACTCGAACCACTATCGTGCGTTCATTAGGAAATAAAGGGACAACAGGGTGAGCAATAGCGATCTCTTGAAGGAACTACGCATTGAGCGTCATCAGCGTGAAGATCACAGTGGGGGGTCGGGCCGTTGGCCGTGGATCGTTGGCGCGATCGTGCTGGTGTTGCTTGTTGTCGGATTCGGTAGTTGGTGGATGCTTGGTCATCGAGCCATCGCCGTGCACACCGCCACGGCGGTCGCTGCGGCCAACGATCCGAGTGCGGGCGCAGTGTTGCAGGCAACCGGTTATGTCACCGCGCGTCGGCAGGCGACGGTGTCAGCGCAGATCACCGGCACGTTGACCGAGGTGCTGATCGAAGAGGGCGACCGCGTCAAGAAAGATCAGGTGCTGGCGCGACTGGACGACAGCGAATACAAAGCAGCACTCGACACCGCCGTCGCGCAAGCAAAGGCTGCGCATGCGCTGGTGAATCAATTTCAGTCACAGCTAGCACAAAACCTACGCGATGCCGCGCGCGACGATGAACTCGTCAAGCAGGGTTTGGTTTCCAGGCAGGTGACCGAGCAAGCGCGCACGCTGGCCGACAGCACGCGTGCGCAACTCATTTCTCAGCAGAAGCAGGCTGTCGCCGCCGACGCCGAGGTAGTCGAAGCGCAAGTGAACTACGACTACTGCGTGGTGCGTGCACCCTTCGACGGTGTGATTACAACGAAGGACGCGCAGGTGGGCG
>NZ_DATHMR010000064.1:0-19685 GCF_035486915.1 Dyella sp.
ACCGTGTGGCGTTGGTGACGGGTGCTTCATCGGGCATCGGCGAAGCCACGGCGCTGGCGCTGGCAGAGCAGGGCGCCAAGGTGGCGATTGCCGCGCGCCGCAAAGACCGGCTTGAGGATCTGGCTATAAAGCTCGCCAAAAAGGGCGCCGAGTCGCTGGTGCTGGTGGCAGACCTAGCGCATGAAACGGAGGCGCAACGCGTCGTGAAGGAAGCGGAGGCGCATTTTGGCCGTCTGGACATCCTCATCAACAATGCCGGCGTGATGTATCTGGAGCCTGTTGCCGAAGCCGATCTTGGCCGTTGGCGCAGGATGCTGGAATTGAATGTGCTGAGCCTGATTGCCTCAACGCAGGCAGCCTTAGCAGGCATGCGCGATCGGCGCGACGGGCATATCGTGAATATTTCATCGGTGGCAGGACGCGTGGCCAACCCCAACGCGGCAGCTTATGCGGCAACCAAATTCGGTGTAGTGGGTTTTTCTGAAGCGTTGCGGCGCGAGGTGTACAAGGACAACATCCGCGTAAGCGTGATCGAGCCAGGGATGGTGGATACCGAATTGCGCGAGCATGTCAGTCACGAAACGGCAAAGAAAGCCGTCAACGCACGGGCCGGCGAAATGCGCCAATTGCAGTCTGAGGATATTGCCGACACGATTCTGTTTTGCGTGACGCGGCCTGACTATGTATGCATCAACGAAGTACTGCTGCGCCCGACGGATCAGGAGCGTTAAGCTTCCTCAGATGTAAACCCTGGACGGCCTTTGCCGTTGCTCGGGCATGGGAGAGGATGTGAGCGTTTCCACTATTTTTCGCACACCGCGCACCCTCATTCGATTGCCTGAACAGAGCGATGCGCCAAAGCTTCTTCAATACCGGATGGAAAATCAGGCTCATTTTGCTCCGTGGGAGCCGTTGCGCGAGCCGGTTTACTACACGCTAGATCACTGCATTACATCGATTGCGGATGGCCGTGAGAACGTCCGGCTCGATCGCGGTTATCCATTGTTCGTGCTCGACCACGACGAGAATAGATTGTTGGCGACGGTTATGTTCGCCAACATCGTACGCGGCGCATTTCAGGCGTGCCATCTTGGCTACGGCGTGGCTGCACACATGCAAGGACAGGGCTTGATGCAGGAAGTGCTTCGCGCCGGCATCGATTGGGCATTCGATGAGCTGGATCTGCACCGCGTGATGGCGAACTATCTCCCGCGCAATGAACGCAGCGCGAAGTTACTCGCGCTGCTGGGTTTTGAGCGGGAAGGCTATGCGAAGAGTTATCTGAACATTGCGGGTGTGTGGGAAGACCACATACTCACCGCGCTTGTGCGGCCAGACCGTTGAGTATTTGTTACCTCACCGTCATTCCGGCCTGCGCCGGAATGACGGGGAGGGGTTTGAGCGCTTTAGCGTGGCTAACGCTTATGCTTTTGCCGCAGGCCTGCGTCCGCCCGGACGACGCTTGCGATTACCCATCGCATGTTCGCCACCACCGTTCTTATTCTGCGCATGACCATGCGGACGATGCGACGAACCACCCTGGCGCTGCGGCCGCTGCTGACGCTGGCCTTGCTTCGGACGCGGAGCGTGCGCGTCGAGACGCAAGGGAACAGACAATTCAAAGCCAGTCACTTCGTTAATGGCGATGTCCTGATTGAGCAGCTTGCGAATATCGCGCAGCAAGCCAGACTCGTCGTGACTCACCAGCGACAGCGCCAAACCGTCTGCACCGGCGCGACCCGTGCGGCCGATGCGATGTACGTAGTCTTCCGCCACCATCGGCAGGTCGAAGTTGATCACGATCGGCAGCTGATCGATATCGATGCCGCGCGCGGCAATATCGGTCGCGACCAGCACTGTTACGCGTCCATTCTTGAAATCGGCAAGCGCGCGCGTGCGGGCGTTCTGGCTCTTGTTGCCGTGAATCGCCGCCGCGCGTAGACCCGATTGCTCGAGAAAGCGCACCAGCTTGTCGGCGCCGTGTTTCGTGCGGCTGAAAACCAGCGTCTGGCGACGGCTATCCTTGCTCAGCACGTGCAACAGCAAATCGCGCTTGCGCGACGCATCGACCGGATGCACTTCATGGCTGACGGTCGTGGCGACACTGTTGGCCGGCGTTACCGATACTTCGCGCGGCGAATGCATGAACTGCATCGCCAGCGACTTGATCTCCTGCGCAAACGTTGCCGAGAACAGCAGCGTCTGACGCTGCGTTGGCAGCGCGCTAATGATGCGCTTGAGGGAGGGCAGGAAGCCCATGTCGAGCATGCGATCGGCTTCGTCCAGCACCAGCACTTCGATGCCGCGCAGATCGATCGTGCGCTGCTGCATGTGATCGACCAAGCGACCCGGCGTAGCGATGATGATGTCCACGCCGCGACGCAGCGCATTCACCTGCGGTCCCATGCTGACGCCGCCGAAGATGACGGCGGTGCTGACGCGAAGATGCTTGCCGTATTCGCGGATGTTGTCGTTGATCTGCGCGGCGAGTTCACGCGTGGGCGTGAGGATCAGTGCGCGTGGACGACGGTTGCCGGAAGCTGCCGGTGTCGACATGCGTTGCAGCAGCGGAAGTGCGAACGCGGCGGTCTTGCCAGTGCCCGTTTGTGCGGCGGCCAGCAAATCGTGGCCTTCCAGTACGACCGGAATGGCACCAGCTTGGATGGGGGTGGGTTCGGCGTAGCCCTGTTCGGCGAGCGCGCGCAACAACGCAGGGGCAAGGCCCAGCGATTCAAATGACATGATGTACTCCAGTGTGCAACCCGGAGCTCATGTACAGAACCGCGTCGCCGTTTCAATAATTCGTTAGGGCCACTATCGCAGAAAAGGGCGATATGGAACGACCCAGTATACACGATTCGCGTCCGCACGGTCGGCGCTGGCTGAACAACGTGCTAGCCTCCTGCGGTCGCAAACCGGGAGCCCTACATGTCAGCCCTGTCCGCCCTGCGCGAATTGAACCATGAGCAGCGCCATACCGTGCTGGCGAGCTTTCTCGGGTGGACGCTCGATGCGTTCGACTATTTCCTCTTCACATTCGTGATCGTGGCGATCTCGAAGGAGTTTCACGCAGACCGTACCGATGTGACGCTGGGTGTCTTGCTCACGCTTGCGGCACGCCCCGTGGGTGCGTTGATTTTCGGCCGCCTTGCCGATCGTTACGGTCGCCGGCCCGTGTTGATGATCGACGTGATCCTGTTTTCGGTGTTCGAGCTTGCCACCGCGTTTGCACCGTCGCTGACGATGCTATTGATCATGCGATTCATGTTTGGTGTTGCGATGGGTGGCGAATGGGGCATCGGTGCATCGCTGGCGATGGAAACCATTCCGCCAAAATCGCGCGGTCTTGTCTCGGGGTTGCTGCAAAGCGGCTATCCCTGCGGCTTTTTTCTCGGCGCACTCGTGAACTGGTTGCTGGTCGATCACATCGGCTGGCGGGGTTTGTTTATCGTCGGTGCGGTACCCGCATTGCTGGTGCTCTACATTCGACGCAAAGTGCCTGAATCCCCAGCGTGGGAAGCGACACAAGCCAAACATGGCAGCACCAATCTGTTTGACGCCATGCGCGGGCACTGGAAGCTGGCGATTTACCTCATGTGCCTGATGGCGGCGTTCAACATGTTCAGCCATGGCTCGCAGGACATGTATCACACGTTCGAAGAAGTGAATCTGCACTTGCCGACCGGGTCGAGCACGGCCTTCATGCTTGTCGCGCTGCTCAATCTTGGCGCGCTGGTCGGTGGTATTTCCTTCGGCGCATGGTCCGAACAGATTGGCCGTCGTCGCGCGATGATCATCGCTGCGTTGCTTGCCATTCCGGTGATACCGCTATGGACCTATGGCGGATCATTCCTGCTGCTGGGCCTGGGCGCGTTCCTGATCCAGGTGATGGTGCAGGGTGCGTGGGGCGTGGTGCCTTCCCATCTCAATGAACTTTCACCCGATGCCGTGCGCGGCACGTTGCCGGGGTTCGCCTATCAGATGGGTAACCTGCTGGCTGCCGGCACCGCCACGGTGCAGTCATGGCTGGCGGCGCAGGGCTGGGGGCTACCCCTGGTCATGTCGGTCTGGATTGCCTGCGTGGCCCTGTTGCTGGCCTTGCTGGTCTGGCTGGGGCCGGAGGCGCGTGGGAAGGGGTTCGGCAGCTGATAGAATCGCTTTTTTGCTTACACCGAGAGACAGGTAATGAAGGCTGGTAAGGACAAGGTCATCGCGTTCCACTACACGCTTACCGTGGACGGCGAGAAGGTTGAGAGCTCGCATGAAGGCGGGCAGCCGTTGTGGATTCTGCTTGGTCACGGCCAGCTGATTCCCGGTCTGGAAAAGGCGCTGGACGATCACGGCGCGGGCGACACGCTGCAGGTGGAAATTGCGCCTGCCGACGGTTACGGCGAGCGTCAGGAAGGCCAGATCCAGCGCGTGCCGAAGAAGTATTTCCAGCAAGGCAATCGTCTGAAGCCGGGCATGGTGACGGTGCTATCGCTCAAGCAGGGCGGTCAGCGCGCCGTGACGGTGCATAAAGTCGGCATGAGCACGGTCGACGTGGACATGAATCATCCGATGGCCGGCAAGACGCTCAACTTCGATGTGGCGATCCAGGAAGTACGTGACGCGACCGAAGAAGAAATCCAGCACGGTCACGCGCATCCGCCGGGTGCAGAAGCGCACTGATCGCGCAACGCCCAAGCATCAAAAAACAACGGCGCCTTTGGGCGCCGTTGTCGTTTCAGCTTCTACGCAAGATCAAACCAGGCTGATCTGCACGTCGACATTGCCGCGCGTGGCGTGCGAATACGGGCAGATATCGCGATGCGCCGTATCGATCAACTCTTGCGCAACAGCGCGGTCGATACCGGGCAGGCTCACTTCGAGCTTTACGGCAATACCAAAGCCGGTCGGTTCACGCGGACCGATGCCGACGTGGGCCGTGACGGACGCTTCTTTAATCACGATCTTCTTCTCGCGTGCCACGTGACGCACAGCGCCTTCGAAGCATGCGGCATAGCCGGCGGCAAACAACTGCTCGGGGTTGCTGCCAGCGCCGCCCGGGCCGCCTAATTCCTTCGGCACTTTCAGATCGAAATCCAGCACGCCATCGCTGCTATGGATGTGGCCTTCGCGGCCGCCTTTGGCAGTGGCAGTAGCGGTATAGAGAATTTTGCTTGGATTGCTCATGGTGGTCGTCTCATTCATGGGTGGGGGCGAGTTGGATCGCCAGGGATTTGAGTTCGTCGCGAAGACGTATGAATTGATCAGCGGACATACAAAGTTTTTTAGCCAGGCAACGCGGTACTTCGACGGCACGCTCGTGGAGATTACGTCCCGCTTTGGTCAAGGTGATTTCCACTTCGCGCTCATCGCTCTCACGGCGGCGTCGTGACAGCAGGTCGGCTTGTTCCAGTCGTTTCAGCAGCGGGGTGAGCGTGCCCGAATCGAGCTGCAGGCGCTCGCCGAGTTCACGCACGGTGATGCCGTCGCGTTCCCACAACACCAGCATTACCAGGTATTGCGGATAGGTAAGGTCCAATGCTTCGAGCAGTGGGCGATAAACCGCCGTCATGCGACGCGACGCGGCGTACAGCGCGAAGCAGAGCTGTTCGTCGAGAAGCAAATTGGGTTCGAGGTCAGCCTTCATGAGTTGAAAGATAGCATCAAATTTAATTGTGCACAATATATTTTGTGTGAAGGGAACAGAATCACTTCGTTAGAGTGGGAATCAGTCGAGCAGGCGCTTGCCGTAGGCGAAATGGTCGCGCCAGTAGGGCCCGTCGATGTCATCGAGGCGGACGGTGCCACCGCTGTTGGGGGCATGTACGAATCGGCCTTTGCCGACGTAAACGCCGACGTGGCTGATGCCGCCGCCGATATCGAAGAAAACCAGGTCGCCGCTGATCAGGTCGTCCATGCTCCGGACTTTCTGCCCGTCGATGTCGGCCATGCCGCGCGAACTATGCGGCAGCATGATATTGGCTGCATTGCGGTAGATATAGTCGACCAACCCGCTGCAATCGAAGCCGCCTTCGGGTGTGTTGCCACCATAGTGATAGGGCGTGCCGACCAGCGCCATGGCGCGGAACAGCACATCGTTCGCTGTTCCGATGGAGTTTTCGGGTGCTCGGGCAGGTTCGTCGGCAAGGGCCGAATGCGAGGGCTTATAAGTGGCTTCGCGTCGAGGACTGCTTGCGCACGCCGCCAGCAGCAACAGCAGGCAAGTCATGAGGGCCAGGCGGACGGCCCGGCCCATCGGTCTGTGTTTGTCGGGATCACCCCTGCTGGCCAGAGCCATACATAAACCTCGGCGGTGTTTGCGCCGAGCTTATATCAAATCAATGGCTTGGATGGAAGTTTTTAGAAACTGCAAGAGCTAAGTGTGACAAGTCGACTTCAACCCGTCAGTGCATGGCAACGTCGATATTTTCCTGACCCAGGGTCGCGCCTGCGGCGTTCCACGCCCGCAGCCGGTAATGACCGGGGTAGAGGTAAAGGACGTTGTGGGAATGGCCTTTCAGGAAGGTGTATCGATCGGCTGGGGTGGCGTTGTCGGGTTCGCCGGTGTAATACGCATCGACGACGCAGGGAACCTGGTCCTGGCAGAGGGTGGTGTCGATGGAAACCGTCGTGCGCTTTCCCTCAAGACTCAGCCAAGATGGACGTTCGCGTGGATCGAACGGCGCCTGAGGCAAAGTAATTTCACGACGCACGGCGTCGGCGACATTGGCAACGCCGTAGTCAAGATCCGATGGGGCGGCCGGGGGCAGGATGACGGTTATATCGTGCTCACGTCGATCGGAAGTCCAGTACGTGTCGGAATCGAGTTTGCGTAGCGCAATGGGTTCATGCGGTGAAAACTGCAAAGCCACCTTGTCGTAAAAGCCAAAATCCAGTCCACCTACTGCCACGTCGCGAAATTGCACTTGATCCACACAAAGCGGGTCGTAACCACTCATTTGCGCAAGCTGCATGCCCATCGGCTTGATGCCACTGCCAAGATTTCCCGAGGCTTTGTCGATATGAGAATAGCCGGCATGCACGAATAGCTTTGCTTGCGGGTCTTTCGCGAACACCTTTTCGTAAAGCGTCTGCGCTTCGATGGTGTCGCGAGCGGTGGAGGCGGATGCGTCCGCGTCATAAGGCACGATAATGTAGCCCAGCTTGATGGCCTGGCGAATGATTTCACCGTAAAGCGGCTCAAGCAGATACTCGCTGCCCGTTGTGTCAATCGCATAGCCGCGTTGCATCAAGCCAGGATCTTTATCATCCACGGCCTCGGCGGCGAAATATTGAAAGCCCATCGCACGCAGGCGCGGCAGCAGCGCCAACGTTAACTCGCGCGTATGCGCATCGTGATGGGCTTCGTTGACCATCACGATGTGGCGGTTCGCCGCCATATCGACGACAGCATCCGCAGCGCTTACCGTGGCCCATGCGCCTCGTTGAGGAAGCATTGCCGATCTCGACGGATTAATGCGGTTGTCGAAGGGAAAGGTCATCAAGGCCTCGTCGTAGAGACCCAATTCGCTGTCCACCGTGGCGAGCAGTTGCCGTGCAAACGCGGCATCATCTTTATCGAGTCTGGGTATGACCTCGTTGAGGTAGTCGTAACGCGCAAGGCCGTTGGGTGCTGCGCCGAAATGCTTTATCACTTGATCGGTCGTTGGGACCGATGTTTCGGGCGCAGGCGCTTGCGCGTGCACACTGGGCAATGCCAGCAGCACGGTCGTGCAAAACAGGCACTTCGATAAACGCATCGGCATAGTGGGGACAATGTCGTGGTTTCGCGAGTCCAGCCTGCGACGTTCTTTGTCCGTGCGCAAGTACCAATCCGACAGGATCGCTACAATGGTCGGATGGATGCTTCCCGTTGCGATGTCGTGATCCTTGGTGGTGGTGTGATCGGCCTGTCCTGTGCGCTTTACCTGCTCAGGGGCGGCGCCAGCGTGCGCGTGCTGGAGCAGGGGACGCCCGGTTGCGGCAGTTCGCATGGCAATTGCGGCACCATCACACCAAGCCATGCAGCGCCCCTGGCAATGCCGGGCACGCTTGGCGTTGCCTTGCGCTCGATGCTTCGTTCCGATGCGCCGCTTTACCTCAACCCTCGTTTTGACGGCCCGCGCCTTCGCTGGCTGCTTGGCTTTGCCAGGCACTGCAACTGGCAGGACTTCAACCGTGCCGCACAGGCGCGCGCAGCGATCCTGCAGCGCTCGCGCGGTTTGCTAGCCGGCTTGATCCGCGCGGAACGCTTCGATTGCGAATTCGTCGAGGAAGGGGTGCTCTACGTTTATCGCAGCGCACAACAACGTGACGTTGACGAACAGCATCATGCGCAATTGCTTGATCGCCTGGGCATCCCCGTGCAGCGCATGCGAGGGGATGAAGTGGAAGCCATGGAGCCCGCGCTCAAGCCCGGTGTGCAGGGCGGATTGTTCCATCCCGACGACGCGCGTTTGCGGCCGGATCGCTACGTGGCGGAGCTTGCCCGTCTGGTGCGCGAACACGGTGGCGTGATCGAAACCGGCGCGAAAATAGAGGGTTTTCACATAGACGGCCGCCGCATTACTGGCGTAAGCACATCGCGGGGCGACTTCGTGGGCCAACACGTTGTGCTGGCACTTGGCGCGTGGTCGCCACTGCTCGGCAAACAGCTTGGACTGCGTTTGCCGATGCAACCGGGCAAGGGTTATTCGCTGACGTTCACGCGACCGGCTCACGCACCGCAGCATGCCTTGGTGCTGCGCGAAGCGGCCGTCTGCGTCACCACTTGGGAAAGCGGTTTTCGTTTGGGGAGCACGATGGAGTTTTCCGGCTATGCCGAAGGGCTCAATCGCAAGCGCCTCGATGCATTGCGTCGTGGCGCTGCAACAGCCTTGCGCGAACCTGAAGGTCCGCAATTGCAGGAAGAGTGGTGGGGATGGCGACCGATGAGCATGGATGAAGTGCCGATCATCGGCCCCAGCACGCAATGGTCGAATCTGCACCTCGCAACGGCGCACGGCATGCTAGGCGTAAGCATGTCGGCAGCCACCGGTGAATTGGTGGCCGCGCAACTCAACGGAAAAACGCCTGCATTCGATCCGGCCCCTTACGCACCGGCACGATTTGGCCTGTAGCGCATAACGACCTGCATCCCCGAAGGAGAGGCAACATGAGCGACCGCTTCGATCTGATCGTCCTCGGTGCAGGTTCCGGGGGATTGAGCGTTGCGCAGCGCGCGGCGAAGCTGGGCGCTCGTGTGGCGATGTTCGATCCCGATGCGTTGGGAGGCACATGCGCCAATCGCGGATGCGTGCCCAAGAAGGCGATGTGGTTTGCGGCGCAGATGGCCGATATGCATCGTCTTGCCGGGGACTTCGGTTTCGAGACGATGCCTATGCGACTGGACTGGGCGCGTTTTCGCAAGCTGCGCGATCAATACATCGCAGGTATTCGTCATCGCTACAAAGAACGCCTGGACGCCGCTGGCATCCACGTCGTTACGGAAGCGGCGCGGCTGATCTCAGTCGACACCGTGGAAACGACGTCGGGTGTGCGCGCCAGCGCGCCGCACATTGTCGTTGCAACGGGCGCGCGTCCTCGCCGTCTGGATTTGCCTGGTTTTGATCTGGGCATGGTGTCCGACGACATCTTCACGCTGGACGCGGCGCCGCGGCACATCATGGTCGTCGGCGGCGGTTACGTGGCCGTGGAATTTGCCTGCGTTTTGCGCGCATTGGGCTGCGAAGTCGATCTATTGATTCGAGAAAGCATGCTGGGCAATTTCGACGCGGAACTCGTTGCGGCACTGATGGAACGGATGCAAGCACATGGCATCCGCATCGTGCGTCGATCGCAGGTAAAAGCGGCCGAAGGCAAGCCAGGTGACATCTCGCTAAAAACGGAAGATGGTGCCGATTACGGTGGTTACGATGCGCTGCTCTGGGCTGTCGGCCGCGTTCCCAATAGCGAACACATCGGCCTGGAAACACGGGGCGTTGCCTGCGATGAAGAGGGTCACATCCTGGTCGATGCATTTCAGAACACCAGCGTGTCCGGCATCTATGCGGTAGGCGATGTCACCGACCGCTGGGCACTTACACCCGTTGCCGTCGCAGCCGGACGCGCGCTGGCAGATCGCTTGATCGGCGGCGACGCAAATGCGCGATTCGACGACAGCGCCGTTCCCAGCGTGGTTTTCTCCGAACCTCCGTTGGGCATGGTCGGCTTTACCGAACAACACGCGCGAGCGCGCTATGGCGATGACATCGCCGTGCACACCGGGCGCTACACGCCGTTGATGTTCATGGTTGCCGGGCGCTCGCAGCAGAGCGTGGTGAAGATCGTTTGCGCCGGCGCCGATCATAAGGTTGTCGGTATCCATGTACTGGGGCCCGGTAGCGATGAATTGCTGCAAGGGTTTGCGGTGGCGATGCAAAAGGGACTGTATTGGCGCGATCTGAAAGCGGCCATTGCGATTCACCCCACGGCTGCCGAGGAATTGCTGTTGCTGCATTAAGTGCGAACGGGTCAAACTGCGGAAATGGACACGTTCACACTTACGCCTGGCAGCGCGCCGCTGCTCATCAGCCTGCCGCATAACGGCAGCTTCATTCCTGACGATCAAGCCAAACGCATGTATCCGCGTGCCCGCCGTTCGCCGGATACCGATTGGCACGTCGCGCAACTTTACGAGCCGCTCGCGGCCGATTTCGGGGCTAGCGTGATCAAGCCTGTCGCATCGCGCTACGTCATCGATCTGAACCGTCCTGCGGATGGTCATGCGTTATATCCGGGGCGTCGCGAAACGGGTCTGGTGCCGACCATCAGTTTCGACGGCGAGCCGCTTTATTTCTCCGGCCAGGAGCCGACCGCCGAGGAAATCCAGCAGCGCGTGGAAACATGGTGGCGTCCTTATCATCAGGCGTTGGCGCAGGAAATTGCGCGGCTGCTGGAGGAGCACGGCCGGGTGGTGTTGTGGGAAGGTCACTCCATCCGCAGCCACGTCCCGATGTTGTTCGAAGGACGCCTGCCTGACTTCAATCTGGGGACCGCCGATGGCGCCAGTTGCGGTGCCGATCTGCAGTGGAGCCTGACCAGCGTCATGGAAGCTCAATCCCGCTACGACTTCGTGCTCAACGGCCGTTTCAAGGGGGGCTACATCACCCGCCAATATGGCAAGCCGTTGGAAGGTATCCAGGCGATCCAACTGGAGCTGGCCCAGTGCCAATACATGAACGAGGAGAGCTTTGCATGGGACGCTAGCAAGGCGCCGATGGTGCAAAGCATGATCCGTCGATTGTTGGAAAAGTGCCTGGACCAACCGGAAAAAAACGAAATTTGAAGGTTCAATCGACGGCTTGCTTAATTTGTAACCAATTGAGCTTTTTTTCTGAATTCTGTTCAGTTGCCGTATGCCGAGACCCATGCATTGTTGCTACCGTCACGCCGCCCGAGTTTGCCGGGTTCCGGCCGGGTCCGTGGCATTCAAAAATCTCGAGGCTCATGATCATGATGCGTAAACTTGCGATCGCTTCTCTGCTCGTTGCTGGTGTGGCCCTCTCCGGTTCTGTCTTCGCCCAGTCGGCTGCTTCCTCTTCGGCAGCACCGGCATCGTCGACGTCGACCGCGAAGCACCACAAGGCTGCTAAGTCCTCGTCGTCTTCTTCTACGTCGACCAAGAAGTCCCACAAGAAGTCGAGCAGCACGCCGGCTTCCAGCAGCACCGCTGGTGGCGCGAAGTAATCGTTGCAATACGGTTCGGTATACCGAGAAAACCCCGGCTTCCAAGCCGGGGTTTTTTTATGCTCAGCCGTCAGCGGAAGGAAGCGCCGCGATGCATTTGAGTTCAATGGCAATCGGCGTGGGAAGCGCCGTGATGCCTAGCGTGGTACGGCACGCATCGATGCCCTTGAAGTATTCCGCGTACAAACGGTTGTAGACCGGAAAGTCGCGTGCCATATCGGTGAGAAACACCGTGACATCGACAAGTTGTTCCCAACGTGCTCCGCTGGCTTCCAGTACGGCACGCACGTTCGCAAACACCTGCCGGCACTGTTGTTCGATGTCGTAGCCGACCAGCTTTCCATCGGCATCGTGGACGTTGCCCGCAATGACATTGGTGCCGGGCTGACGCGGACCCACGCCCGAAAGAAACAGCAGATGGCCAACACGGCGTGCATGCGGATAAGCACCCACCGGCGCGGGCGCAGTGTCCGTGCGTACCACATCGCTCATCGCATTTCTCCCGCCTGGCGCATCACCTGCTGAAGGGCCTGTTCGTAAGCCGGGCGTAGCGACTCGCGCGAATCGACGTGCATACCTAAGTCATGCATGTGTCCGTTGGACAAGCTGTAGCACCACGCATGCACGGCAAGGGACTGTCCGCGTTCCCACGCTTCCATGACGACGGTGGTCTGGCAGACGTTGACGACCTGTTCGATTGCGTTGAGTTCGCACAAACGCGTGTTGCGCAACGGCATGGAAGGGAGCGAAGCGAGCACCTCTCCGTGTTTCTGCGCGACATCGCCCACGTGGCGCAACCAGTTGTCGACAAGGCCGAGTCGTCGCTCATCCAACACGGCCTGCACACCGCCGCAACCGTAGTGACCGACCACGATGATGTGTTCGACCTTCAATACGTCGACGGCAAACTGGATGGTGCTAAGGCAGTTTAGGTCCGTGTGCGAGACAACGTTGGCGACATTGCGCTGAACGAAAATCTCGCCCGGCGGAAGATCCACAATCTGCGTGGCGGGTACGCGCGAATCGGAGCAGCCAATCCACAGGTACTTGGGCGATTGCTGTTTCGCGAGACGTTCGAAGAATTGCGGATCGGTGCGCCGCATATCGGCCGACCAGCGGCGGTTGCTGTCGATCAGATCCTGTAGTGGACTGCTCAAGGCGATTTCCTCAGTAACGAATGCAGATGTTGCGGGGTTCGGTAAAGAAGCGCAGCGCTTCGGTGCCACCCTCTCGACCGACACCGGATTGTTTGCTGCCACCGAAGGGTGTGCGCAGGTCGCGCAGCAGCCAGCAGTTGATCCATACGATGCCGAATTCCAGCTGGTTGGCCATGCGGTGTGCGCGTGAGAGGTCCGTCGTCCACAACGATGCGGCGAGCCCGTAACCCGTGCCGTTCGCAATCGCCAGTGCTTCGGCTTCATCGTCGAACGGTATCAACGTGACGACAGGCCCAAAAATTTCCTGTTGATTCGTCACGGTGGCGTTCGACAAGCCATCGATGACGGTCGGAGCGATGAACCACCCGTTGGTGCAGCGGCCGTTTAGCTTCACTGCTTCGCCGCCGGTGAGAATGTCGCCACCTTCGTCGCGCGCCTGCGCAATGCAGCGCATGACCTTGTCGAAATGCTCGCTGGAGACGAGCGCGCCCAGGTCGCTGGATGCGTCTTGCGGGTCGCCAACGCGCAGTGCTTTAACGCGTGCGAGATAGCGCTCGCGGAATGCGTCATAGATCGAGCGTTGCACCAGCAGGCGCGAGCCACACAAACAGATCTCGCCTTGATTGGCGAAGCCCGATCGCACGATGGTGTCGAGATTCTCGTCCGTAAGGTCGGCATCGGCGAAAACGATCGCCGGATTCTTGCCGCCCAGTTCCAGCGAAACTTTCTTGAATTGCGGTGCCGCGGTAGCAGCGATACTGGCGCCTGTGCGCGTGCTGCCGGTGAACGAGACGGCCTTGATCGTTGGATGTTCCACAATCGCCTGACCGGTGGTCGGACCGCGGCCCTGCACGATGTTCAACACACCGGGCGGAAAACCCGCTTCGATGCTGAGTTCGCCCAGCAATGCAGCCGTACAGGGTGTAATTTCCGAAGGTTTCGCGACCACCGCATTGCCACTGGCCAGTGCGGGAGCAATCTTCCACGTAAACAGATACAGCGGAAGATTCCATGGGCTGATACATCCGACGACGCCCAGTGGCCGACGCAGCGTGTAGTTGATCGCACCGGTTTCCATCGCGTGCGATTCGCTATCCCACGCGGTGACGGCAGCGGCGAAAAAGCGCAGGTTGGAAATGGCGCGTGGAATATCCAGCCGCGTCGCAAGCGCGACAGGCTTGCCGCTGTCGCGCGATTCCAGCTCGGCAAACTCGTCGAGCCGCGCTTCGATCAGATCAGCGAGCCGATTGAGGCAGCGTGCGCGTTCGTCGGCGGGTGTCGCAGCCCATCCCGGTGCGGCTCTTTGTGCGGCTTGTGCTGCGGCGTCGACATCGGCAACGGTGGAATCCGGACAGTGCGCGAACAATGCACCGGTAGCTGGCTCATAAACGTCGAGCCAGTGATTTTCCAGGGGCGCCTGCAGGCGACCGTCAATGAGATTGGCGAGGCGTGTGCTTGGCATCCTTGCAAGCTTAGAACCTGCGCGTCCGGATTGCACCGGACGCGTGCGTACAGGCTAGCTCAGAGACTTGGTGCGCCCGCCATCCACCGCAATGCTGACGCCATTGACGTACGCCGCCGCCGGCGTGCAGAGGAACGCAATCACCGCGGCCACTTCGCCCGGCTCACCGAAGCGCCGTGCCGGAACGGCAGCGACCATCTCCGCGGCGAGTTCCTCTTCACTGCGGCCGGTCTTTTCCCGCTGCGCATCGATGATGCCATCCAGGCGCGCCGTACGCGTAAAACCAGGCAATACGTTGTTGACGGTGATGCCATCCACAGCCAACTCGCCGGCGAGGGTTTTCGCCCAGGAAGCCACCGCCGCACGGATGGTGTTGGATACGCCAAGACCCGGAATAGGTTCCTTCACCGACGTCGAAATGACGTTGACAAGACGTCCGTAACCACTCGCGCGCATGCCGGGCAATACCGCTTGCAGCAATACCTGGCCAGCAATCAGATGCTGACGGAAAGCGCTTTCGAATGCGGTGGACTCGGCCGTGTGCGCCAGACCGCCGGGTGGGCCGCCGGTGTTGTTGATCAGAATCTGCACGGGATTGGCCGCGACAATGTCAGTCGCGACCGCCAGCAAGCCGGCGGTGTCCTGCATGTCGACGCTGCGCCAGTTGTGCTGCTGCGAGGCATGTTTCTTCGGCAAGCTAGCGGCCACATCCTTGAGATGATCGGCCGAGCGCGCCAGTAACGTGACGCTAGCACCGAGCTCGGCCAGTTCAACAGCCGTTGCGCGACCAATGCCTTGCGATGCGCCACCCACCAGCGCGTGACGGCCACTCAAATCCAACTGCATGTGATCTCCTAGGCGACGTTCTGATCGCTTACGCGTGAGCGCTGTGCCATTGCAGGGCGAGCGCCGCAATCCAGCACCCCCACGCAATCCATTGACTGTAGCGCCAGACACGCCAGATACGCGTGATGGAGGCATCGTCGATAGCCGCAATCGCCGGGGATCGCAGCACATGCTGCATGCGCAGCCACAATTGCGGCCCGCGTGCGGCCTGACTGCTGCCCGTATCCACAATCACCTTCCAGTGTTGGGGATAGTCTTCACGCAAATGTTTGGCAATACGAAACGGCAACACGGCGTGCATCGTGAAGGCCACAAGACCGATGAGCAGTAAACCGATGTAAACAACAAATGGAATCAAAGCGGGCCCCAGCTCAAGTGTGATGGCAGGTCGCTGCGCAGCGTGTTGAGCACACCATCCCCGGGAGGTGCTTTGCCGCATACGGCCTTGTCGACAGCCTGAGCATACGTCTTATCCATCATGCCCACCCAGACGGTGCCATCCGGGCCATGCTGGATTTTGTAGCTGCCGCCCATCGTGGTAGCCGCCGGCGTGTTGGAACTGTTGTTGATCGAGAACGTGCTGGCGGTTTGTTCCCAGTACGTATTGTCGTTTTGTTGCTTGCCGGAGCTGTAAACAACGACGTAACGCGCGCGCTTATCCGTTACCGTGACGCTGCCGAATGCGCCACTGTCGCTGTTGCTCCATCCCATGTATTCGCACAGCTTCACATCCGTCGAATCGATCGGCTGGAATGCGCCATCCAGCAAGACGACGCTGGGTGCGAACAGGTAACTGGAGTTCGTTACCGAACGTCCCACCAGTTCGGATTTCAACGCGATCTTGTAGGGCAGTTTGGCGTCCGTGGGCAGCGCGAAACTCAGGAAATAGCTGCGCACGCCATTGATCGCCGCGACCGGGCTGCTTCCACCCAACACAAACTGCTGCGGGCGCCAGGGCAGGGGATTTTGATAAGAAAAATCCGCAAAACTGGTGCAGCACGGCGTCGCCTGATCAAGCGCCTTCTTTGCATCCGCCAGCGTTCTGGGTGGCGGACTCTGCGGCAGCAAGGTCGTAGGCAAGGGCAGCTTGACGCTATGGCACGCGCAAAGCAGTAACGAGAAAGTGATGATGAGTAACGGACGCAGTTGCATGGGATCGATAAATTAGAAGTCGGCACTCCCTGCCGCACGGGGATAGGGGATGGCGTCGCGGATGTTCTGCAATCCGCACACGTACACCAGCAGGCGCTCGAAGCCTAGGCCAAAGCCTGCGTGGGGTACGGTGCCATAGCGGCGCAGGTCACGGTACCAATCGTAGGTGGCAATATCGAGACCGAATTGCGCCATGCGGCGGTCCAGATAGTCCAGGCGTTCCTCGCGCTGGGCGCCACCGATAATTTCACCGATACCCGGAGCGAGCACGTCCATTGCTGCGACGGTTTTTTCGTCGTCGTTGAGGCGCATGTAGAACGCCTTGATCTTCTCGGGATAGTTCATCACCACCACCGGGCGGCCGACGTGTTTCTCAGCGAGATAACGCTCGTGCTCGGTCTGCAGATCGATACCCCAGGCCACGGGGAATTCGAATTTTTGGTCGGACTTCTTGAGGATATCGATGGCATCGGTGTAATCGATGCGTTCGAAGGGTTTGGCGATGAAGTTTTCCAGACGCGTGATGGCGTCGGGCAACACGCGCTCGGCGAAGAATGCCATGTCGTCGCCACGCTCTTCGAGCACGGCTTTGAAGATGGCCTTCAGGAACGCCTCCGCGCAATCGGCATCCGCGGCGAGATCGGCGAACGCAATTTCCGGCTCGATCATCCAGAACTCGGCAAGATGACGTGGCGTGTTGGAGTTTTCAGCGCGGAACGTCGGGCCGAAGGTATACACCTTGCTCATCGCCAGCGCATAGGCTTCGACGTTGAGCTGGCCCGACACAGTCAAAAACGCTTCGCGGCCGAAGAAATCTTTGCGGAAATCGATCTTGCCTTTTTCATCGCGCGGCAGGTTCGCCAGATCCAGCGTGGACAGGCGGAACATGTCGCCGGCGCCTTCAGCATCGGACGTCGTGATGATGGGAGTGTTGATCCAGAAGAAGCCTTCATCCGTGAGATGGCGGTGAATGGCCATCATCATCGTGTGGCGCACGCGCGTCACCGCGCCGAACAGATTCGTGCGCGGACGCAGATGCGCGACCTCGCGCAGGAATTCCATCGAATGTTGCTTGGGCTGGATGGGGTAGGTTTCCGGATCGTCCACCATTCCCGTAACGACCACATCTTCCGCCTGGAGTTCGAATGCCTGGCCTTTGCCCTGCGAGGGAACCAGCGTGCCGGTGACGATCACGCCTGCTCCGGCGGTGAGATGTTTCACCTCGGTCTCGTAATTTCCCACCGTGGCTGGCACGACGGCCTGAATCGGATCGAAGCACGAACCGTCGCTGACATTCACGAACGACAGGCCGGCCTTGGAATCGCGCCGGGTACGCACCCAGCCACGGACCGTGACTTTGCTGCCGGCTTCGACTTTGCCGGAAAGGGCCTGTTTCACGCTCAACAAGAGCGGGCTGACCACCGTCATGGATTGAAACTCCTGGGAGAAGCGCCCATTTGTTAAGGGCAAGCTGGCTAGCTCGCCACTCCGTTGGGCGTGAGGGCAAGCGGGCATGATAATGTAGCCCTTGCCCGCACTGCGACATGCAAAGCGGGCCATTAGTGCCAAATCAGAAACACTGTCCTATGAGCATCTCGATAACCCCCGCCGCCAACCAACGCATGCGCCAGTTCCTGGAGCAGACGCCAGCCGCCGCGGGCGTCCGTTTCGGCGTGAAAAAAACCGGCTGCTCGGGCTTCGCCTACGTGGTGGACCTGGCCGAAATCGCGGGAACGGACGATCAGACGTTTCAGATCGACGGCGTGCCCGTCATCGTCGATGCCAAGACCTTACCGCTGGTCGATGGCACCGTGATCGACTTCCAGCGCCAGGGGCTCAACGCCAGCTTCGTCTTCCACAACCCCAATGCCACCGGGGAATGCGGCTGCGGCGAAAGCTTCACCGTCGGCTGAGGTCTAGGGCAAACGCATTCAGATCAGCAAGTTGCGCTGACTGATTGATCCCGCTTACAATTCCGCTTCTGTCTGCACGCAAAGGCTGTGCGGATGGACCCTTGCCTCACCGCATCGGCGGGAGGCTGAATGGCCTGTAAGGGCCGCATCCATAAGGAGTTTTCCCAATGACCTTGCGTCATTACGAAGTAGTGTTTCTGGTCCACCCTGACCAGAGCGAACAGGTTCCGGCGATGATCGAGCGTTACAAAGCGCTGATCACGGCCGACGGCGGCAAGATCCACCGCCTGGAAGACTGGGGCCGCCGCCAGCTGGCGTACCCGATCGTGAACCTGGCCAAGGCTCACTACGTTCTGCTCAACATCGAAGTGGGCCAGAACGCGCTGAACGAACTGGAGTCGGGCTTCCGCTTCAACGACGCGGTGCTCCGTCACCTCGTGATCAAGCGTGATGAGGCCGAGGCCGATCAGTCCTTCATCCTTAAGAGCAAGGAAAAGGATGATGCCAAGTCCTCCCGCCGTCGCGACGACGACTCGGACGGTGATGACCGCCGTGTTGGTCGCGCTGACAGCGACGATGTCGATCTCGAAGACTGATTAGGAGCCCATACCCATGTCCAAGTTCTTCCGCCGCCGCAAGTTCTGCCGCTTTACGGCCGAAAACGTCAAAGAGATCGACTACAAGGATCTCAACACGCTGCGCCAGTACATCACTGAGAACGGCAAGATCGTTCCCAGCCGCATCACCGGCACGAAGGCTCGTTACCAGCGTCAGCTGGCCACGGCCATCAAGCGCGCGCGTTTCCTCGCGCTGCTGCCGTACACCGACAACCACGACGTCTGATCGCGCGTGGGTCTTTCTTCCTCGTTGAAGAAAGACATGCTTTAACCTTCTCCTTTCGGGGAGAGGGGTAACACTTCGGACAACCGTCCACGGCTGCGCCGGGCCACACTGGTGCTAACGAATTAAGGAATTACCATGGAACTCATTCTTCTCGAGAAAGTGCGTAACCTCGGCAACCTCGGCGACAAGGTCAAAGTGAAGCCGGGTTACGGCCGCAACTACCTGCTGCCGCAGGGCAAGGCTGTCCGTGTGAACGCTGAAAATCTCGCTGCGTTCGAAGCTCGCCGTGCCGAATACGAAGCCAAGGCCAATAATCTGTTGACCGATGCTGAGTCGCGTAAGGGCAAGCTGTCGGATGCGACGGTGACCATCTCCGCCAATGCAAGTCCGGAAGGCAAGCTGTATGGCTCGGTCGGTCCGCGCGAGATCGCCGACGCGTTGCAGGCTGCCGGTCACGACATCCACAAGGGTGAAGTGATCCAGGGCGAAGGCCCGATCCGCCACACCGGCGAGTTCGAGGTCGTGATCGCTCTGCACGCCGACGTGCAGACCCAGGTCAAGGTGATCGTGGTCGGCGAAAAGTAAGCCGCCCCATCG
>NZ_DATHMR010000065.1:0-11508 GCF_035486915.1 Dyella sp.
GACATGGCGAAGTTCGCGCAGTACAAAGACAAGTTTGACGATGCGATCTGGAACAGGGATCTCTCTGCGCCGTTCGACATCTTCAACCAGTACGTCCTGCGCGCTGTCGATCGCATGAACTATGCGCGCAGCCTGTTGAAGCAAGGTTTCGATTTCAACACCAACGACACTTACACCATCGATCGCAAGAACGCCGACTGGCCGAAAGACCAGAACGAGCTCAACGATCTGTGGCGCAAGCGCGTGATGAACGACTGGCTGCGCCTGAAGCTTGCCGGCAAGAGCGATGACGACATCCGCAAGACGCTCGACAAGCGCTACAGCAGCTACGTCAATCGCGTGCGTCAGCTGGATGGTGAAGATGCGTTCCAGACCTTCATGACGGCCTACGCCAACTCGACCGATCCGCACACCGACTACATGGGTCCGCGCGAAGCGGAGAACTTCGATATCACGATGAAGCTCTCGCTCGAAGGCATCGGCGCGCAGTTGCAGGCACGCGACGACTACACCCAGATCGCCTCGCTGGTTCCCGCCAGTCCCGCCAT
Organism: Dyella sp.; assembly: GCF_035486915.1. GTDB lineage: Bacteria > Pseudomonadota > Gammaproteobacteria > Xanthomonadales > Rhodanobacteraceae > Dyella_B. The sequence goes on from NZ_DATHMR010000065.1 coordinate 549, forward strand.
CAAGTCCGGCAAGCTGCATGTGGGCGACACGGTGCTCGGCGTGGGCCAGGGCGATAGCGGCCCGATCGTCGACGTGGTTGGCTGGCGCCTGGACGACGTGGTCAACCTGATCCGCGGCAAGAAAGACACCACGGTGCGCCTGGAAATTGCGCCGGCGGACCAGGGTCCGGATGGCAAGCACGTCATCATCCCGCTGGTGCGCGAGAAGATCGCCATCGAAGATCAGGCGGCCAAGAAGAAAGTCATCGACATCGACGACAATGGTGTCGACCGCAAGATCGGCGTGATTGAACTGCCGATGTTCTACTCCGACTTCGGTGCACGCAGCGAGGGCGACAAGAACTTCAAGAGTGCCACGCGCGACGTCAGCAAGCTGCTCGGCGAACTCAAGGCCGAAGGCGTGCAGGGCGTGATCATCGACCTGCGCAACAACGGTGGCGGCTCGCTGTACGAAGCCAACGAACTAACCGGCTTGTTCATCGATAAAGGCCCGACCGTGCAAGTGCGCAATGCAGGCGGTGCAGTGCAAGCGCAGGGCAAGGATGACGACTCCCCGATGGCGTGGAGCGGTCCGATGGCCGTTCTCGTGAATCGTGGCACAGCATCGGCCTCGGAGATCTTCTCTGCAGCGATCCAGGATTACGGTCGCGGCTTGATTATCGGTACGCCGACCTTCGGCAAGGGCACCGTGCAGACGCTGATCGATCTCGATCGCTTCGCTTCCGATCCGGACAGCAAGGCGGATTTCGGCGCGTTGAAGATGACGGTGCAGGAATTCTTCCGCATCAACGGCGGTTCGACGCAGCTGCGTGGCGTGACGCCCGACCTGCTCTATCCAACCAACGGCGATGAAAAGGATTTCGGTGAGTCGACCTACGACAACGCGCTGCAATGGACGCAGATCGCACCGGCCGATTACAAGCCGGTTGCGGACATGAAGGGATATCTGGCGCAGCTGCAGCAGATGCACGATGCCCGCGCCGCGAAATCCCCGGCATGGCAGCTGATGCTCGACGAACTCACGCAGTACAAGAAGCTTGCAGATCGCACGACGATCTCGCTCAACTTTGCTCAGCGCGAAACCGAACGCAAACAGCTCGATGCCATCCAAGCGGACTTCCGCGCGCGTCATAAGACGATTGATGGCAACAACGCAGTTGGCGATGACAACGATCAGCTCGACGACGGCCTCAATCCGAGCGAACGCAGCCTCACCACCGAGCTGAAGGAACAGGAAGAAGCCAAGAACGCTCCTGACCCCCAACTGCAGGAAACGGCGCACGTGCTGTATGACGCCGTGGGCTTGATCAACAGCAATCCGAAGCTGGCTGCCGAAGTGTTGCCGTATGGCGGCAAGCAGACTGAGCCTGCACTGGCCGTGGTCGCCGGTCCGAATGCGATGGCAGCGCCTGAAACCTCCGTCAACAACGGCGGCTCCAGTGCGCCCGCGCCTGATGCGTCACACGCTTCCGCACCTGCTGGGGCGGCATCGAGCGGCAATCACTGAGGTTGCGACATCGGTTGAACTGAAAAAGCAGCGCTCCGGCGCTGCTTTTTTTTGCATTTGCCTCCTCGCCGGTTTAAGGGGAGGATGGCGTGGTTAGCCTCGCCACAGCGTCGAAACGAAGGGCGCGCAGCATCCTGAGCATCGCAAGACGGCCCTCATCCGAAATAGGTCGCTACCGCTCGCAAGAGGGAGGTATGGCATGAACCTGTTGTCGAACATTGCGCTGGCTGGCGGTCTGGCATGGGCCAGCGGTATCCGTCTTTACGCCACGTTGTTCATCGCCGGCTTGCTGGGACGACTTGGTTATGTCGATCTGCCATCCGGGCTGGCGGTGCTCAGCCACAACTGGGTGCTGATTGCGTCGGGCATACTCATGCTCGGGGAATTTCTCGCGGACAAGGTTCCCGTGTTCGACAGTGTGTGGGATTCCTTCCAGACCTTTATCCGTATTCCGGTCGGCACGTTGCTGGCGTGGGGCGTGTTCAAGCATTCGCCGATGGACGAACAAATTGCCGCAGCGCTGCTTGGCGGCGCTGTAGTGACGGGAACGCATCTGGCCAAATCAGGCGGGCGCGCGTTGATCAACACGTCGCCCGAACCGATCAGCAATTGGACGGCGAGCGCAGGAGAGGACATCTCGTTGTTCGGCATCCTCTATCTGATGTGGCAGCATCCCCTCGTGCTGCTGATCGCACTGGCCCTGTTTATGGTGTTGCTGTGCTGGCTGCTGCCGAAAATCGCACGCGGATTGCGCATCATTGTGCAGCGTGTGCGCAGCATGGGGACGTGGCTATCTCGCGAGTCGGGCGCCACACGTTAACGGCAGCACCTACTCCCTCCCCTACGGTGCAGCAGGGGAGGGAGCAAAGTCAGTGCATTACGCGTGATAGCGATTCTGCAAAAACGCAAACATCGCACGCAAACCCATCGCCTCACCACCGCGCGGACGACCAGGACGATCGCCGTCATTCCACGCATACGTGTCCAGATGCATCCACGGCATGCCGTCCGGAATAAAGCGTTCCATGTATAGCGCGGCAGTAATCGCGCCCGCATGACGCGACGGACCGGCGTTGGCGAAATCCGCAAGATAGGAATCGAGCATCTTGCGATAGGGGCGCCACAACGGAAGCCGCCACATTGGATCGGCAACCTGACGGCCGTGAGCGAGCGCCGCATCGGCAATCGCATCGTCATTGGCAAACAACGCGGGAAGATCCGGGCCCAGCGCCACGCGCGCCGCACCCGTGAGCGTGGCAAAGTCGACGATCAGGTCGGGTTTCTGTTCTGCGCCGTAAGCCAGCGCATCGCAGAGCACCAGACGGCCTTCGGCGTCGGTATTGTCGATCTCCACGCTATGACCGCCGCGCGTGACCACCACCTCACCCGGACGCATCGCATTGCCGGAAACGGCGTTCTCCACCGCAGGAATCAGCAGCGTCAGGCGCACCGGCAACTTTGCCTGCATGATCAAACCTGCAAGCGCGATGGCGTGCGCCGCGCCGCCCATGTCCTTCTTCATCCAGCGCATGCCGTCGGACGGTTTCAGATCCAGGCCGCCCGTGTCGAAGCACACGCCCTTGCCGACCACGACCAATTTCGGATGCGATGCCTTGCCCCATGTCAGCTCGATCAAGCGCGGCGGACGATGACTGGCGCGGCCCACGGTGTAGATCGTTGGGAAGTTCGCTTCCAGCAGCTCCTCGCCCACCCACTCATGCACCTTGGCCTTGTGCACTTTGCCCAGATGCTTCACGGCATCGGCCAGATGCTTCGGCCCCATGTCCTCCGTCGGTGTGTTGACCAAGTCGCGCACCAGGGCGGTGGCGCTGACGAGTGGTGCAAGCGTTTCGAAGGTGGCGGTGTCGACGGCTAGCGTTGCCGGTGCGCGTTTGGCCTTGCGGTAACGCGTGAACTGATAAGCGCCCAAGGCCCAACCCAGCGCGGAGAGTTGCGCGTCGAGCGGCACGCTGTCGGCATCGAGCGTGTACTCACCGGCAGGTAACGTCGTCGGTAACGCTGCGAGTGCGCCGAGTGCATCCTGTCGATCCACCCCTACCAGCACGCGCGCCAGCTTGCCGTTGGCATCCGCCAGCAGGCATACGCCGCCGGGCTTTGCATCGAAACCGGTTTCTTCTGCCCATTTGCGCTGCGCCGGTGTAAGGCGTCGGCGTGTGGAGGAGAAATGGACGGTGTCGGTCGCTTCGATCGGTGTCGGAGCGGAGCGTTTGGAGCGGAACTCGGTCAATGCGGACATGCGCTTTGGTCTTGGTTGTTTGGCGTGAATGATCGCGCTTTTCCAAGACTGTTCAAAGCTTCTCGCGTGGGAATGGGAGAAATGGCCGAGTTTTGATGTACGTGGCTGCCAAACGCAAGGTTTGAGATGGAAAGTTGGAGGTTTGCGCGACGGGCGTACCCTCACCCCAACCTCTCTCCCAATGGGAGAGGGGCTATGTTGAGGAGTGATTTGTGTCTAGCCACTGCACAAGAGTGGCTAGGTCGCGCAGGTCCAGATCGGGCTTGGGGCCTAGTGTGCCTGGCCAAGGGTGGCCGGGGCGGTTGATCCATGCGGTGCGCAGGCCTGCATCGCGTGCGCCTACGACATCCAATTCCGGATCGTCGCCGATGTGCAGGATCTGATCGGGCGCGACACCGAGTTGTTCGGCGGCAGCCAGAAAGATGCGCGCATCTGGCTTTGCAACGCCAGCGTCGCGTGCGCTGATGTGATGCGCAAAATGCATGCGCAGACCGATGCGCTCCAGATCGGCGTTGCCGTTGGTCAAACTGGCGACCGGCCACTTTGCAGCCAAGGCTTCCAGCGCAGGCAGGGCGTCGGGATACAACTCCACGCTATTGCGTGCCGTCGCATAGATCTCCCACATCGCATCCAGCGGCGCCTCGGCGATGCCGGCGGCATCGAAGGCTCGTTGCATGGTGAGATAACGCTGCGCTGTGAAGTCGTGTGCGAGGTCGATGCGTTCGGCTGCCACGCGTGCGCGTAATTCGCGCATGGCGGGAATCGGCCAGATCTTGGCGACTTGCGGATAGTGACGACGTAGATAGTCGTCCACATCGCGATCGGCACGCTCCAGCGCCGGCATGACCGGCCAGAGCGTGTCATCCAGATCGATCGTCAGAGCGAGGATGCGCATGGGGGCATCCCTAAAAGGGATCAGCCTAAGAAGGAATCAGCGCGCTTCGATGCGCAGCACCTGACCGGTGCGAACCGTGTTGTCTTTCAGGTGATTCCAGGTGCGAATCTGCGCGACATCGACGCCGTGCTTGCGTGCGATGGAATACAGCGTTTCACCAGCGCCTACGCGGTAGGAGCGGGCAGCCGCCGGCGCGGGAGCGCTGGCGACCTTGCGAACATCCGACTTCTTGGTCGTTGTGTTGGCCGTCTTGCTGGCCTTGGTCTTGCTGACCGGCACTTTGTCGAACGTCACGAACGCATCGGCGGTGACCTTGGCGAAATCGCTGCCATGGCTCGTTGCATCGGCAACGGTAAACGCATCGCCGTGAATACCCTTCAGGCTGCTCGGCTGCGGCGCAGCGACCACAGCGCCCGCCACCGCCGCCAGGCTAGGCGTATTCGCGCGGGCAGCGGCTGCAGCGGCTGCGGCTGCAGCCGCCGTGGGAACCACCGCGCGAGGTGCTGCGGCAGCAGCGATCTGCGTCGGTTCGGCGCTGGCGTGCGCGCCCACTTCCGCCAGAATGCGGCTGCGGCGCGAAGAGTCCATCGCCGTCAATGCGCCGCCATCGGCGTAGGGCACCAGACTATGCGAGCGCAGCACGGACTCGCCCTTCGCACTCTGCGTGAAATCGACAAACGCCTTTGCATTCGCCGCATTCGGGCTGCTGGCATTGGTCACCAGATACAGTTCCGTAAACAGCGGATACGAACCGCTGGCCACACTCGACACGTTCGGTGCGACGCCGCTGATGCGGATCATCTTGATCTTCGAATTGCCCGCCACGCTGGACAGCGTCGTCACACCGAATGCGCGCGGATCGAGCGCCACCGATGCTTCCAGCTGCGTGGTGTTCACATACAGACGCGGCGCGGCGACTGGCTGACTGCCACGGCCGAACAGCAGCTTGCGCAGGCTGAATTCGACGCCATCGCCCGGGCTCGCCACGGCGAACACGTCCATCGGCGCATCGTTGCCGCCGACATCTTTCCAGTTGGTGATCTTGCCGTAGTAAATGTCGTGCACCTGCTGCAAGGTCAGGCTGCTCACCGGGTTCGACGGGCTAGTGACCAGCACGAGGCCATCCCATGCCACCGGCGTAAACGTAAGGCCGCTGTCGACGGCGTTGCCTGCACTGCCGCGCGCGCTGCCAGCGATATCCGCAGCGCCACTCGCCACGGCATCCAGACCCGATGCGGTGTTGAACGGTTGCAGCTCCACGTGGCCATGACCGGAGGACTGCCACGCCTGCGCCATGCCCTTCATCACGCCATTGGCGGTAACAACGTCACCGCGCCAGGTCAGTGATTGTGATTGCGCCAGAGCGACAAGTGCGACCGTGGAAAGACTCGCGCCGATCAGGGCGACAGAAAGCAGACGTGGAATACGTACAGGCATAGGAATGCGCGACCTACAAATGGGCTGAAATGATGCCAGTGTGCCGTCAAAACTGCGTGCACACAGTGACAGGATGCTGTATTTCAACGGCCTGGAGGCAAAACATCAAGCGAAAACATCAAGTGCGTTCATATATTTGCATCAAACAACTGATTGAGACGGAACGAGTCGATCAAAGCCATCCACACGTTCCGTCCCTCAACTCACTGAATCACCACATAGTTGAGCCCTTCGTCAGCGGCGACCAGCAGCACCAGCTGGCGAGGTTTGGCGGCCGCCAAACCCTGCAAATCGCGCAGACTGGTGATACGACGATTGCCAACGCCCACGATCACATCGCCCGATGAAAGCCCTGCTTGTGCCGCGCGGCTGTTGGGATTCACCGATGTCACGGCAATGCCCGACAAACCCTGACTCGTTTGCGCATCGTTCAGATCGCTGAAGGTCACGCCAACCAGGCGAGGATCGAATTTGCCGGCATCGATCGACGCCACTTTCTCCGGCGCCAGCTGTGCGCTGACAGTTCGCGTTTTGCCGTCGCGCAATACCGTCAACGTCACCGTGCTGTTGGCAGGTAGCAGACCTTCGGCGTTATTGAGCTGATCGGCGCTATCCAGCGGCGTGCCATTAATAGCTGTCACGACATCGCCCACCTGAAGACCCGCGCGATCGGCAGCCGATCCCGGCGTCACGCGCGTCACCACGGCACCGTTGTTGTCCTTCAATCCAAGCAACTTGGCGATATTGGGGGTGATGTCCTGCGTCTGCGCACCCAGGCTGCCGCGGCTGACCTTGCCGTGTGCGATCAACTGCTGCATCACATCGCTGGCGACCTTTGTCGGTATCGCAAAACCGATGCCCACGTTGCCGCCCGACGGCGACAGGATCATCGAATTGATGCCGATCAGCTCGCCACGCAAATTCACCAGCGCACCGCCGGAATTGCCCGGATTGATCGAGGCATCGGTCTGAATGAAATTCTGGAAGCTCGATCCGCCCAATCCGGATCGCTGCAACGCCGACACGATGCCCGACGTTACCGTCTGTCCCAATCCAAACGGATCGCCCACCGCCACCACGAAGTCGCCCACGCGCAGTTGACTCGAATCGGCGATCGGCAGCGCCTGTAGATGATCGGGCGTGATCTTCACCACCGCCACATCAGTCGCCGGATCGCTACCTACCAGCGTGCCTTTGAAATTGCGCCCATCCTGCAAGGTGACCGTGATGTCGTCGGCATTACCCACCACATGATTGTTGGTGAGGATGTAACCCTTCTGCGCATCCACGATCACGCCCGAACCCAGGCTCTGTTCCAGCTGCTCGCGTGGCATGCCCTGCATGCCGAAGAGCTGGCGAAATACCGGATCGTTGAGAAACGGGTTATTCACCCGCACGCGCGTCTTGGTGGAAATGTTCACGACTGCCGGTGTCACTTTCTGAAGCATTGGCGCGAGCGAGGGCAGGGGCTGCCCATCCACGATGGGTGGCAATGCGGCCGAGGCATACATCGGTAAGGCGGCCATCAGCGCAAGGCCGAAAAAAGCCGTGAAACGGCGAAGAAAGCGGTGTTGCATGAAGTCTCCTTCTCAACAATCAAAAAGGTTGGACCTGTTCGACTCGAAAGCCCCGTGTGCGGTTCCCGCAGCGTGCCCGGAGCGGGGCCTGCGCAGCGTCAATCGGGGTGTCCACAAGTGGGACGCAGTTAGCACTTTACATCGCCGGGCCGCGGGGGTAACGTTTCCGCCCATCCGCAATCACAACATCTTGTGTGCCAGCAGCGGTCCACTACCCAAGAACTGGTACCTATGTGAATATCGTCAGGAGGGGCTGCCGCTGTTCGCGAAGTGAATGTCAGGCCGAATATCACGCGCGGGGCGTGAACCGGCAGACCGGGGTTTTCTGGTCATCTGACGTGAAGTCTCCATCTATATAAGAAACCAACGTGGCCGTGAGGCCACATCGGGAGATCAGGAAGCCGATGAGCACCTTGCGTGCAACAAACATGGGTCGCGACGCAGCTATTCCGCTGCAGCCCGCCTCGATGGACATTTGGGACAAGAAATACCGTCTTCGCAGCAAAACCGGCGAGCCGGTCGACGCCACCATCGATGACAGCTGGCAGCGCGTCGCGCGCGCCTTGTCCGATGTAGAAGCTACGCCCGAACTGCGCGAAGAGTGGTTCGAACATTTTCTGTGGGCGCTGCGCCGCGGCGCGATTCCTGCTGGCCGCATCACCTCAAACGCTGGCGCGCTGGAACACAAGCCCGCTACTTCCACGATCAACTGCACCGTGTCCGGCACCATCCGCGACTCGATGGACAACATCCTCGATAAGGTGCACGAAGCAGGCCTCACGCTGAAGGCCGGTTGCGGCATCGGTTACGAGTTCAGCACGCTGCGTCCGCGCGGTGCGTACGTGTCCGGTGCCGGCGCATACACCAGCGGCCCGCTGTCGTTCATGGATATCTACGACAAGATGTGCTTCACCGTCTCCTCGGCCGGTGGACGTCGCGGTGCGCAGATGGGCACCTTCGATGTCAGCCATCCCGACGTGAAGGAATTCATCCGCGCCAAGCGCGAGAACGGCCGCCTGCGCCAGTTCAATCTCTCGCTGCTCATCACCGACGGCTTCATGCAGGCGGTGGAGCACGATCACGACTGGCCGCTCGTCTTCCCCGTGCACGTCAAAGAGAAAGACGACGTCGATCTCAACGACCCCAGTGTCGTCGTGTGGCGCGAATGGCCCACGCATGAAAACTACGTGGAGCGCGAAGACGGTCTGGTCGCCTGCAAGATCTACGGCCACATCCGTGCGCGTCACCTGTGGGACATGATCATGGTCTCGACGTACGATTACGCCGAGCCCGGATTCATCCTCATCGACAAGGTGAACGAGATGAACAACAACTGGTGGTGCGAGCACATCCGCGCCACCAATCCCTGCGGCGAGCAACCGCTGCCGCCGTACGGCTCGTGCCTGCTCGGTTCGGTGAACCTCACCACCTTCGTGCGCGATCCGTTCGGTCCCAAGGCGCGTTTCGATTGGGACGAATATCGCGAAGTCGTGAAAATCTTCACCCGCATGCTCGACAACGTGGTGGAGATCAACGGGCTGCCGCTCGAACAGCAGCGCAACGAGATCCTTTCCAAGCGTCGTCACGGCATGGGCTTCCTGGGCCTTGGCAGCACGCTCACGATGCTGAAGATGCGCTACGGCAGCGCCGAAGCGGTTGCCTTCACCGAAGACGTCTCGCGCGAAATGGCTGTGGCCGGTTGGGAAGTCGCACTGGATCTGGCCAAAGAAAAAGGCCCCGCGCCCGTGCTCGCCCAGACCTTCACCGTTACCGGCGACATGCTGCGCAAGCGCCCGGAAATGGTCGAAGACGGCTACAAGGTCGGCGATCAGATTCGCGGCAGCGTGCTGCACGCCAAATACAGCCGCTACATGCAGCGCGTGGCATCCGTCGCGCCAAATCTGGTCGAAGAACTGGCCGCCATTGGCGCGCGCTTCACACATCACACCTCCATCGCGCCCACCGGCACCATTTCGCTCTCGCTCGCCAACAACGCCAGCAATGGCATCGAGCCCAGCTTTGCCCATCACTACTCGCGCAACGTCATCCGCGAAGGCCGCAAATCGAAAGAAAAGGTCGAGGTCTTCAGCTTCGAGCTGCTCGCCTACCGCGCTCTGATCAACGCCGACGCCATGCCGTTCAGCGACGACATCAAGGCTAAGCTGCCCGACTACTTTGTCTCCGCCGACGACATCTCGCCCAAAGAACACGTCGACATCCAGGCCGCCTCGCAATTGTGGGTGGATTCGTCCATCTCCAAAACCGCGAACGTGCCCACCGACTACCCCTACGAAGACTTCAAAGACATCTACTTCTACGCTTATAAACAGGGCCTCAAGGGATGCACCACGTTCCGCTTCAACCCCGCTGCGTTCCAGGGCGTGCTGGTCAAAGAAGCCGATCTTGAAAACACCCTCTACCGCTTCGAATTGGAAGACGGTAGCGTTGTGGAACTGAAAGGCAACGAAGAAGTGGAGTACGACGGAGAGATGCACACCGCCGCCAATTTGTTCGATGCTTTGAAGGAAGGCTATTACGGAAAATTTTAGTGGTGGCATGTAACGCGAAATCGCGCTACGTTTCTGCTCACAGCAATCCGTATCCGTAACAGACTTATCGCAAGTTCCATAACAAACGTACCGGAGGGGAATACCCGCATGTCTATCGATACCGAGTTTGAAGTCCATCACGACGAAACTGCACCGGCTGCTCCGGCGTCGACCGAAGCGGCTCCTGCTGCTCCGAAAAAGCGTCGCAAGAAAGCCAAGAAAGCAAAAGCTGCTGCCCCTGCAAAGAAGGCCGCGAAGAAGGCAACAAAGAAGGCTGGCGCCAAGAAAGCGGGCGCCAAGAAAACTGCTAAGAAAGCTGCCAAGAAGGCAACCCGCAAGGGCGCCGCAAAGAAAGCCAGCAAGAAAGCCGTGAAGAAGACGGCCAAGAAAGCTGCAAAGAAGGTCAGCAGCAAAAAGACGGCCAAAAAGGCCGCAAAGAAAGTGGCCAAAAAGGCCGCCGGTAAGAAAACCGCCAAGAAAGCGGTGAAGAGGTCCACTGCCAGCAAGAAGGCCGGTCGTAAGGCGACCAAGAAAACCGCCAAGAAGGCCGCCCGCAAGAAGTAAGCACTAAAAACATCCGGCCCGTAGAGCTGCGGGCCGGATGTTTTTTTTCGTGTTCCCCCTCTCCCTCCGGCAGAGGCAAGGGCGAAGCCCCAAGTCGCAGTCGCAAAGACCCACCTCGACGCACCCATCACACCGCATCGTCGTGGGCTCGTCATCCCAGCGAAGGCTGGAGGA
>NZ_DATHMR010000066.1:0-7060 GCF_035486915.1 Dyella sp.
GGTCCATTCGGTGGTTCCACCCATCACTATGCCGATGTCAGCCTCAACAGCCTTTTGTATCGCTACGAACTTGATCTGCGCGACTTCGCGCAACAGCTCGGCAAAGCCGATGACGTGAAACGTTGGACTCAGGCAGCAGCCGCACGCAAGGTAGCGATGAACAATTACCTGTGGCGTCCCGAATTGGGCATGTATCGCGATTACGACGTTGTCGCCGGAAAACCCTCCGACGCACCGTACCTCACCACGTTCTATCCGCTTTGGGCAGGCGCTGCGTCTGCAGAGCAGGCGGCATCGGTGCGCAGCAAGCTACCTGTCTTCGAACTCAAAGGTGGCCTGGCGATGGACAATCAGCCCAGCGGCACGCAATGGAACAGTCCGTTTGGATGGGCACCGACCAACTGGCTGGCCGTATCGGGGCTTGATGCTTACGGATTCCATGACGATGCGCGTCGTATCGCGGCGAAATTCAACGCAACGATCGACCGCAGTTTTGCCGCAGACGGAACCATCCGCGAGAAATACAACATGGAACTTGGCAACGCGGATGTGAAAGTCAGTGCCGGCTACAGCCAGAACGTGATTGGCTTCGGCTGGACCAACGGCGTGTATCTGAAGATGCAGCAGATCTTGAACGGCGATGCCGGCAAGATGCCAACACATGCGCCTGCGGACAAGTAATGCAAGCGTAGCGCCGATCCGCGAATAGGCCTTTTGAGGGAATACGTTATGCGTGCACTACATCGTTCCATCCTCGCGCTGTGCTGCAGCACGATCGGCGCGTCGGCATTGGCACAAAACAGCTCGCCAGGCGTGACGCCCGATGGCACCGTAACGTCGCCAGCCGTCACGGTGCCTTATTCAAGCCTCGCATCGCCAGAAGCGCGCGCCTTCTTTCCAAAGATGCTGGCCGCGGGCAGCAAGGCGCCGCCCTTGAATGCTCCGATCGCGCAGAACCGCGCGTTCTATGACCGCATGAACAGCGACCGCGCTGCGCGCATGGAAAAGATCTATCCCGTCAAGATTCATAGCGAAACGATTGCAGGAGTAGGCACGGATGTCGTGGTGCCGGCGCAAGGTGTGTCGTCGGAGAACGCGCATCGCGTATTGGTAAATCTGCATGGCGGCGCGTTTCTGTGGGGTGCGCACAGCGGCGGACTGGTCGAATCCATTCCCATCGCGAGCATCGGCCGGATCAAGGTGATCACGGTCGATTATCGGCAAGGCCCTGAACACACCTTCCCGGCTGCCAGCGATGATGTAGAGGCGGTCTATCGTGCCCTGCTCAAGCAATACAAGCCCGAGGAAATCGGCATCTATGGTTGCTCTGCAGGCGGTTTTCTCACTGGCGAAGCGGTAGCACGCTTCATCGCCGACAAAGTGCCGGTGCCCGGCGCCATTGGGACGTTCTGCGGTTCGGTGGTCGAGATAACGGGCGATTCTGCCTATGTCGCCCCGGTATTGAATGGCCAGGGAGTGCCTGCGCATCTCTTAGGCTTCACGGATCTGCCCTATTTCCGAGGCGCCAAAGCCAACGACCCACTGGTGTTCCCCGGACTATCCCCGACGTTGCTGGCCAAGTTTCCGCCCACGCTGCTGATCACAGGGACCCGCGACATGACGATGAGTTCGGTGATCTACAGCGACGAGCTGCTCAATCAAGCCGGCGCAAAAACTGAACTGCATGTGTGGGAGGGTATGTGGCACTCTTTCTTTTCGGACCCAGAGCTGCCCGAGTCGAAGCAGGCATATCAAGTAATCGTGAATTTCTTCCTACGCCACCTCGAGCCATGACGTGATAGGCACGCCGCGCTTTACCACTTGCAAGCGCGGCGAGTATCCTGAACGGCAACCCTTACCCGCCCCGTGAATCATGAGCCAACAGACCGTTCTGGTCATCGATGACGAACGCGACATCCGCGAGCTGCTGACCATCACGCTTGGACGCATGGACTTGAAAGTCGATGCCGTCGGTACGGTGGCAGAGGCGCGAGCCGCGCTGGCCGAGCACACCTACGACCTTTGCTTTACGGACATGCGCCTGCCCGATGGCAGCGGCCAGGAAGTGATCGAGCTGATCGCAGAAAAGTACGCCGACACCCCGGTGGCCATGATCACGGCATACGGCAATGTGGACGCAGCGGTCACCGCGCTCAAGGCAGGTGCTTTCGACTTCGTTTCCAAGCCGGTCGATATCCAGATGCTGCGCCGTCTGGTGCGCACGGCACTGAAGCTGGCCGAGGAAAAGCGTACCGGCGCCAGCGCCGGTACGGTTGCGCCGGGCGCGGGCAGTCGCCTGATCGGCGATTCGACAATCATGCAGCAGGTGCGCAGCACGATTGGCAAACTCGCGCGCAACCAGGCGCCGGTGTACATCGCCGGTGAATCGGGTGTGGGCAAGGAGTTGGTCGCTCGCCTCATTCACGAACAGGGGCCGCGTTCGACTGGTCCCTTCGTGCCGGTGAACTGCGGGGCGATTCCGTCGGAACTGATGGAAAGCGAATTCTTCGGTCACCGTAAAGGCAGCTTCACCGGCGCCAGCGCCGACAAGGAGGGCCTGTTCCAAGCCGCTCACGGCGGCACGCTGTTCCTGGACGAGGTGGCGGAGTTGCCGCTGCATATGCAGGTGAAGCTGTTGCGTGCGATCCAGGAAAAAGCCGTACGCCCGATCGGTGCGCGCGAAGAAGTTGCGGTGGACGTGCGTATTCTTTCGGCCACGCACAAGAATCTTGCGGCACTCGTCGATCAGGCCCAGTTCCGCCAGGACCTTTTCTATCGCATCAACGTGATCGAACTGCGTGTGCCGCCGTTGCGCGAACGCCGCGGCGACGTCTCGTTGCTGGCGGACTTCGTACTCAAGCAACTGGCCAACAAGAGTGGCGGCACGCCCGTGCGCCTGCTGCCGGAAGCGCGTCAGGCGCTGGAGAGTTACGACTTTCCCGGCAACGTGCGCGAGCTGGAAAACATTCTGGAGCGCGCGGTGGCCATGTGCGATGGCGACCGCATCGACGCCAGCGATCTGATGTTGCCGCAACGACAACCCAGGCAGGGTTCGGACGCCGCACCGGCCATGTATGGACATCAGGCAAGTATGCCCAGCGGGCATGCTGCGCCACCACCTACCGGTCAAGCGGCACACCCGCCTTCCGGTGAAGTGCCGCTGGACGATTACATCAGCAATCTCGAACGCACGGCCATCATGAAGGCGCTGGAAGAGTCGCGTTACAACAAGACGGCCGCCGCGCGAAAACTCGGTATCACGTTCCGCGCGCTGCGTTACAAGCTGAAAAAGCTTGGGATCGACTAGATACCTTTCTCACAAGCCGGTAGCACACCGCGTCTGAACCGTCATTCCCGCGAGACGCTTCACAACAGCGAAGCTGGTCAAGCAAGAATGACGAGCAAAAGCGTCAGTCCAGCTCGCCGCTCACACGATCCGACTCGTCCTTGCGCAGCATTTCGCGCACGGTTTCCAGCAGCACTCGCGTGCTTACCGGTTTGTTGAGCCGGCGAAGCTGGCCGGGTACCGCGAACTTGTCATCAGCCGGTGAATCGTCGGGGCGGCACAAGAGCAACACGCCGTTGTGATAGCCGTGCTGACTTAGCGCCGCCAGCGTGCGCTCGCCCGTGAAAAGACTCATGTCGGCGTCCATCACGACCAGATCGGGCAAACTCACCGCTTCGATCCATTGCAGCGCCGCGGTGCCGCTCTGACTGGCGTGCACCTGATAACCCCACGTGTCTAGCGTATCGGTCAAGAGCGTGAGCTGACCGGCTTCTTCCACCACCAGCAAGACGTGCTCGGCATTGCCGTTCAACGTGGTGTCGCCTTCCACCATAGCGGACGTATCCAGCGCGGGCTGCACGAGCGGAATGTAGAGCTCGAAACAACTGCCTTCACCCAGAACGCTATCGATACGCATCGTGCCGTTGTGGCTGGCGACAATGCGACGGCAGGAAAGCAGACCCAGTCCCGTGCCGTTTTCCTTGGTGGTGAAGAATGGCTCGAACAGGCGCTTGCGCACGTCGTCGGTCATGCCCTGCCCGGTGTCGCTGACGATCAGACGCACGTAGTCGCCGGGAATCGCTTCTTCGTGCTCTTCGAAGAACGTGTTGTCCAGATGTATTTTCCGGGTGGCGACGCGCAGGATGCCGCCGTTGGGCATCGCCTGGATGGCGTTGAGGCAAAGATTGAGCAGGCATTGCTGCAACTCGGTGTGATTGCCTTCGAAGCAAAGTTCGGGATCGTTGACCTCGATGTCCAAATGCACGGTGCGCGGCACGCTGCCCTGCAATAGCAATGAAAGCGCATCGGTCAGTCCACGCACGCGCACCTGCTCCGCACGGCGCGCACCGCGTGCAAAGGACAACATCGACTGCACCATCTCGATGCCGCGCCGACCGCAGTCGCGCACCAGCGCGCCCAGGCGTGCCAGGCGCGGATCATTCTGATAGTCCTGCAGACTGTCGCCTGCTAGCAATAAAGGTTGCAGCAAGTTGCGCAGATCGTGGCTGAGACCGCCGGCGAGCATCGCCAGACTTTCGAAACGCTGTACGCGAATCAGCTCGGCTTCGGCGCGCGCACGCGCGCGCTTTTCCTCCGCTTCGCGCATGGCGCGGCGCACAGCGCTGGCAAGACGCGCGGGATTCTGTTTGAGGATGTAATCGGTCGCGCCTTCGCGCAGTGCTTCAATGGCCGCCTCTTCACCCAACGTGGCAGAGACGTAGATAAAAGGAATGTCCACGCTCTGGTCGCGCAGCAGTTGCAGCGCGCGCTGACCTGAAAAGCCCGGCATGCTCAAGTCCGAGAGCACGATGTTGGGCTTGAATTGCTGCAGCGTCAGGACGAAGGCAGGCTCGTCATCGACCAGACGTACGTCGTAGTCGATGCCGTCGGCCTGCAATTCGGTGAGTACCAGCTCGGCATCGAGTGGGCTGTCCTCCACCTGCAATATGCGAATACGCGGCAGCAATCTCTGATGGTTGGACTTGTCCGGCATCCCCTTGGGCCTTCTCGGTCAACTCACCCATCATATTTCAATGCGTTGCAAGGGGAAGAGGTCGAAAGCCGGGTTTTCGCCCGCCCGCGCAGATGCGGCGCGGAATGCGTCAATCCTGCTCGGGCGCCTGATTGAGCACCGCCCAGAACTGACCCAGCGTCCGCACGGCCTGGAAAAACTGCGAAACATCCACCGGCTTCATGACGTAAGCGTTTACGCCCAGGTCCCAGCTGCGGATCAGGTCGCTCTCCTCGCGCGAGGAGGACAGGATGACCACCGGCGTGCGGCGGAAACGCTCATCCGCGCGCATCTGGGTGAGCACTTCCAGGCCGTCCAGGCGCGGCATCTTGATATCCAGAAGCACGACCGCAGGATCTTCCTCGCCCCGGCCGGCGAACGCGCCGCGTGCGTAGAGCCAATCCAGGCACTCCACGCCATCTTCGACGTGCATGACGGGATTGGCCAGATTAGCTTCGCGCAAGGCATCCATGGTCATTTCGGCGTCGACCAGGCTGTCTTCAACCAAAAGAATGGTGCGTAATGGACCGTGTTTCATGGTGATAACCACTGCTGTGTATCCGGCGGTTCGATGGCCGAAAGCGTGAAGTGAAAACGTGCGCCTTTTCCGGGCTCGCCTTCCGCCCAGACCTGGCCACCATGCCGCATGATGATGCGCCGCACGTTCGCCAGACCAATACCGTTGCCCGGAAATTCACTCGCTTTGTGCAGGCGCTGAAATACACCAAAAAGTTTGTCAACGTAACGCATATCGAAGCCGGCGCCATTATCGGAAATCGTGAATACGTAGTTGCCCGCATCGTCGCGCTTGACGGAAACCTGGATTTTCGCCGCATCGCGTTGACCGGTGTATTTCACGGCGTTACCCAGCAAGTTCTGCCAAACCGTGCGAAGCATGTTTTCATCGCCCACCACCACCGGTAGCGCTTCGATGTCCCAGACGATGTGGCGGCCGTGCGCGTCCGACTCGCAGAGCACGCGCGCTTCCTCGACCAGGGTCTGCATGTCCACGCCTTGCAACCGCAACGCGCCGCGGCCAAGGCGTGAAAAGACCAGCAGATCGTCGATCAGCTGCGCCATGCGGCGCGAAGCGTCGCGAATCACACCCAGATAATGGAGGGTGGTGTCGTCGACCTCGCTGCCCAGATGGTGCTCCAGCTTCTGCGCGAAAGCGGCGATATGTCGCAATGGCGCGCGAAGGTCATGCGACACGGAATAGCTGAAAGCTTCCAGCTCGCGGTTGACGTCGGTGATCTGCGCAACCTTGCCTTCGAGCTGATGATTGAGCTCATTTACTTGTTGTTCGACCAGCGCACGTGCTGTGACATCGCTGACGGTCAACAACAGAGACGGATTGGCGCTGTCTTGTTGCTGCAGGCGTCGTGCATTGATCACGACATGCCGCTCGATACCGTCGACGGTGCGCTGGGTCAGCTCGTAATCCCACAATTCGCGGTCGCGCAGCAAAACGTCGCGCAAGCGTTGTTGCAGCACTTCGTCCGCCCATGCGCCCTGGCCGATGTCGTCGAGGTATTCGGCATGGCTGTTCTCCGACACGCCGTACAACTCGCTGAAAGCGGCATTCACTAGCAATGTGCACAGATTGTTGTCGAGCAATGCGATGGGTTCGCGCACGGCCTGAAAGATCAGCTGCGAGCGCTGCACCGCTTCGCGTTCACCGATCTCGGCGCGCAGGCGCTTGCCAATCTGCCGCTCCGACACCACGACGACGATAGTCAGCATCAACAACTGCGCAGCGGCCGTGACCGCCAGCACCAGGCGATTGTTGATCGATTGCTGCCTGGCACGTTCCTGCCGCTGTTCGAGTTGCTGCCGCGCGTTGTCGACGATCATCCCCGCGATTTCGTCGACCCGGAACAAGGCGTTGGCGTCGCTCATGGCCTGATCGGCGCCGGTGCGATCATTTTGCTGGTAGTTCTGAAACGCTTTGTGCATCAGGGCGAGGCGACCGTTTTCCACGGCGGCCAGTTGTTCGACCAGATGCTGTTGGCCAGGGTCGTCGGCGGTGAGCTGGCGCAGTC
>NZ_DATHMR010000067.1:0-12355 GCF_035486915.1 Dyella sp.
AGCTGCGCAGTGGTACGGGTGTGGGCGTGGGTGCGCCGCAGTTTGGGCCGCGTCGTGGTGTGTATTTGACGTTGTCGAAAGATTTCTGATGAGCGAATGCGATTGATCTTGCCATCCATCGCATAGGACATTCCTTCTCCCGTTGGGAGAAGGTGCCGGCAGGCGGATGAGGGTTCGGGTTGCGCGAAACATTGAATGGTTTCGCGGGCGGCGTACCCTCACCACAACCCCTCTTCCTCGCTCCTCAAAACGGGGCCATTCATGGCCCCTCCCCGCGTCCGGAGGGAGAGGGGTTTTAAAGCAAAGTCTTTACTGCGCGGTCGCCGATGCGGCGCGTGAATCGTGACGAAGCGCCAACCCTTTAAGAATGTTCAACGCTTGCGACAGCGCGTAGTCGCTCGTGGCAAGCTTTTCATTCTCCGCGCTGCCATCGTTGTTGATGTCGCCGCTCTGTGTCGTCTCATTCGCCAGATGATGCGGCAGATCCGCTTCGGAGTTGATCGGCTCGGCCGTGTCATCCACCTTCGCCACCGTCAGATCGCCCAAGGCGATATCCGGCTTGATGCCTTCGGCCTGAATCGATGTGCCATTCGGCGTGTAATAGCGCGCGGTCGTCAGCTTCACCGCATGATCGGCGTCGAGCGGCAGCACGGTTTGCACCACGCCTTTACCAAACGTACGGCGGCCGACGATCAGCGCGCGATGGTTGTCCTTCAATGCGCCGGCAACGATTTCTGCGGCGGAGGCCGTGCCGTTGTCCGTCAGCAACACCATCGGTGCACCGTTGAGCAAGTCGCCAGGGTGGGCAGCGAAGGTGAGGTTCGAATCGGGCAGGCGACCGCGTGTGGTGACGATGGTGCCCGAATCGAGAAAGTCATCGCTCACGCCGACAGCGGCGGTAAGCAGGCCACCCGGGTTGGAACGCAAATCGAGCACGGCGCCTTTCTGCGGGCCATTCTTCTTCAGCAATTCGCCCAGCTTCTTTTCCAGATCGCCGGTCGTGTCATCCTGGAACTGGCTGATGCGGATGTATGCATAGCCCGGTTCCAGTTCGCGCACTTTCACGCTCGTCATGGAAATGCGTTCGCGCGTCATCGTCAACGTGACCGGCTGATCTGCCTTTTCGTGCAGGATGCCCAGGGTGATCTTCGTGCCCGGATCGCCGCGCAGCGCATCAAACATGCCGTCGATGTTGTCGCTGGTGACGGCTTTGCCGTTGATCGAGGTGATGATATCGCCCGGCTTGATGCCCGCCCGCGATGCAGGGGTGTCGTCAATCGGCGAAACGATGCGCAGCGCACCGTTGTCCTCCATCACCTCGATACCAAGGCCACCGTACTGGCCGGTGGTGTCTTCATTGAGTTCCTGCAGGCCATCTTTGTCGAGGTAGGCGCTGTGCGGATCGAGGCCGGCGAGCATGCCTTTGATCGCATCGTTCATCAGGGTTTTGTTGTCGACCTTCTCGACGTAAGCCTGGCGAATGATTTGGTAGACGTGTGCGAAGTTGCGTACATCGTCCATATCGATCTGGTCGGAGGACGCAGCAGCGCTACTGCTGCTGGCCTTTGCCGGCGCCGTCGGCACATCGGTATCCGGCGCCATTTGAGGGGCCGCCTGCGCGTGTAACAAGGGCGCCGCCAACAGCAGGGCGAACAGGCAATGGCGGGAAAAACGCATGAGGCAGCTCCACAAAAAAAGGATGTGACGACGTTGGTGAGACCGCTTTGCGTCGCGGGAATTCACGCCCAAGAATACGCCGAACGGTGTTGCCTGAACGTGTCGAAAGGGGCCTTCCACCCTGGTCAAACGCAGATGCCGTCAGCGCCGCTGACTCAGCCATGTGCGCGGATCGACCGGTTTGCCGTTCTGGCGCAACTCGAAATACACGCCGGTGCTGTCGCTGGTGGCAAGGGAGGCGGTGCCGAGTGCCTGGCCTTCGGCAATGTCATCGCCCACCCCGTGCAGCAGGGTTTCGTTGTTGCCGTACATGCTCAGCCAACCGTTGCCGTGGTTAAGGATGATCAGCTGGCCGTATCCGCGCATGAAGTGGGCGTAGACCACGCGCCCTGCCGCCACGGCGTGCACCTCGCTGCCACGCGGCGCAGTGATCAACACGCCATTGCCAAAGTCGTGCACCGGACCGGGCGCGGGCCAGGGCAGGCTTCCACGGATATTGGCCAATGCCTTGCCCGGTGCCGTCGACGGCAATGTCGGGTTCGGGCGTGAGCGGCGGGCTGCTTCGCGTGCAGCTTCGTCGATGGCTTTCTGCAATTTGCCCATCAGCTCGTCCAGCGACTGCTCGTTCTGCTTCATGGCCGACAGGCGCTGGGCTTCATTTTTGTATTGCGCGTCGATCTGGCCGGCGAGTTTCTGTTGCGTCTTGCGCTGGTCTTCCAGGGCGGCGGCCTGTTGCTGACGCTGGGCGCGGGTTGCCTGCAAGGCTTGCTGCTCGGCGGTGATCTGCGTTTCCAGATCCTGCAGCTTGGCCAGTTCGGTCATCAGCTGCTGCACTTTCTCCAGCCGGTCGTGCTGGAAATATTTGGAGTAGGCGAGAGAGCGCGAAATGCGGGCGACATCTTCGTCGCCCAGCAACAGACGAAGGTCCGAGCCCTGGCCGATGGCGTAGGTTGCGCGTAGCAGGTCGGCGATTGCCGCGCGCTGGCTATCCAGATTCTGTTCGAGTGCCGTTCGTTGCGTTTGCAACTGATCCAGCTGTTGTTGCTTGGCCGCGATTTGCACGTCGGTGTCGCGAACGGCTTTGGCGGCTGCCGCGACGGCATCGGACTGCTTGGCCAACGTGGCATTGGCGCTATCGCGCTTTGCCGCGGTGTCGGCTTCCTCCTTGGCCAGTGCCTGCATCTTGGCCCGCAGATCGGCCAGCTGTTGCCGCGTCTGGGTTTGCTCGGCTTCGGTCTTGCTGTCCTGCGCCGCGTGAACGGGCACAGCGAGCGGGCCTGCGAGTGCAATCGCGCAGGCGATCGAGGCGGAAAGGAGCGGGCGGAAGGCGCGTGAAGGTGTCGGCATGCGCGGATTATGTCCGAGCTGGACTCATCCGGCGAGACGCCCTGAATGGCGGCGTGGCGCGCCCTCACAGGCATCGAGCAGAAATTGGTCTGTTAGCGCACGCTGTTATGACCCTGCATTCGCTTTTCATTTGGACGTCTAGAAGGCTTTGACGCGACGCACAAGATGTGCGTAAAGTCGGGCTGCACGCCTTTACCGCATCTGCTTACTGCCTCACGGCGGTAAGCGTTTTGCGCCCTAGCGAGTCGAAAAATCGGAAGAGGGTTTTGGTCATGTCGGTCGAGCCGCGTTTATACGACCCTGGTTTTGAGCACGACAGCTGTGGCTTCGGTCTGGTCGCCCAGATCGACGGCCGCGCGAGCAAATGGGTCGTCGACACGGCATTTGAGGCACTGGCCAAACTTTCCCATCGTGGCGGCGTCAATGCCGACGGCGTCAGCGGCGATGGCTGCGGTGTGCTTATTCATCACCCCCAATCGTGGTTGCGCGCCTTGGCTGTCGAGGCCGGTATTGCCCTGGGCGAACGTTTTGCAGCGGGATTGGTGTTTCTCGACCATGCCGACGACGATGCCGCGAAGGTGTTGGAGCGTCATATCGCTGAAGAAGGTATGCGCGTTGCCGGTTGGCGTGATGTGGCGGTGAATGCCGACGCATGCGGTCCGCTGGCTGCTTCGGCGCGGCCGCGCGTGCGCCAGATTTTCGTCAACGCTGCGGCGGATATGGAGGATGCGGCTTTTGAGCGTGCATTGTTCCGTGCACGCCGCCGCGCCGAGAGTGCTTTGTCGGACGATCTGCAGTTCTACGTCGTTTCACTTTCTGCGCAGGTGATCGGCTACAAGGCGATGGCCGCGCCGGGTCATCTGCGGGATGTCTTCGAGGATTTGCGGCATCGTGCGTTGACGGCGGATGCGGTCGTTTTTCATCAGCGTTTTTCCACCAATACGATGCCCCAGTGGCGTCTGGCTCAGCCTTTCCGCTTGCTGGCGCATAACGGCGAGATCAACACCATTCGCGCCAATCGGCGCTGGATGCAAACCCGCGCGGAAATCTGGCGTTCGCCCTTGGTGGATCTGAGCGGGATCGGTCCATTCGTGCGACAGGCGGGTTCGGATTCCGAAAGCCTCGACAACGCGCTTGAGTTGTTGCTGGCCGGCGGCCTGGATTTGATCGCCGCCATGCGCGTACTCGTGCCGCCGGCCTTTGCCGCGCGTGAAGGCATCGATGAAGATCTCGCTGCGTTCTATGAGTACTACGCGTTGCACAGCGAGCCATGGGACGGTCCGGCCGGACTGGTGATGTGCGATGGCCGTTACGCGGCATGCACGCTTGATCGCAATGGTCTGCGTCCGGCCCGCTGGGCGTTGTCGGATGACAACCATCTGATCGTCGCTTCCGAGGCTGGCCTGTGGGATGTGCCGAGTGCACGCGTCATCGCCAAGGGTCGTCTTGCGCCGGGCGAAATGATCGCCGTGGACTTCCTCACGCATCGCCTGCTGCGCGATGCGGATATCGACGAAATCAACCGCAAGCGCGCGCCCTACCGCGATTGGTTGCGCGCGGGCGTCAGTTATCTCGAATCGGATCTGATCGATCCTTCGCTGGCGGCGGAGCCGTTGCCAGCGGAAGAGTTACGTTGCTATCAGAAGCTGTACGGCCTTTCTCGCGAAGAACGCGAGACCGTGCTCAAGGTGCTCGCGGAGCTTGAGGCGGAAGCCACCGGCTCCATGGGCGATGACACGCCGGTGGCGGCGATGTCGCGTCAGGTGCGTCCCTTGTTCGATCGTTTTCGTCAGGGCTTCGCGCAGGTCACCAACCCGCCGATCGATCCCTTGCGCGAAAAGCTGGTGATGTCGCTGGTGACGCAGATCGGCCCGGAAGGCAACGTCTTCGAGCTCAAGCCGGAAAACGCGAAACAGATCCTGATCAACTCACCGGTTCTTTCGCAGCGTAAATTGCGTCAGTTGCTGGCGATGCCGCAGTACCTCGACACGCCGCGCTTTGATCTGATGTATGCGCCGGAAGAAGGCCTGGAGGCGGCGCTTCGTCGTTTGTGTCGCGAAGTCGCGCAAACCGTGCGCGACGGACGCGCACTGGTGTTCCTCAGCGATCGGTATCCCCATCGTGATCATCTGCCGATTCATTCGTTGCTTGCCACGGGCGCCGTGCATGCGCATCTCATCGACGAAGGCTTGCGCTGTCAGTGCAACATCGTTGTGGAAACCGCCACGCCGCGCGATCCGCATCAGTTCGCATGTCTGATTGGTTTTGGCGCGACGGCGATCTATCCATGGCTTGCCTATCAAAGCCTGTTCGAACTCGGCCACGAAGGGCATATCGACGGCGACAGGCAGGAGATCGGGCGCAGCTATCGCCGCGGCATCCGCAAAGGTCTGCTGAAGATTCTGTCGAAGATGGGTATCTCCACGGTTGCTGGCTATCGTGGCGCGCAGCTGTTCGAAATTGTCGGGTTGGCGCCCGAAGTCGTCGAGTTGTGTTTCCCGGGCACGCCTTCACGCATCGGTGGCGCGGGTTTTGCCGAGCTCGAACACGAGCAGCGTCTGCTTGCAGCGGAAGCGTGGAATCAGGCGTTGCCGTTGCGTGCAGGTGGACTCTATAAGTACGTGCACGGCGGCGAGTACCACATGTACAACCCAGATGTGATCGCGAGCCTGCAGAAAGCGGTGCGCACGGGTGAGGTAGCCGATTATCGCGTCTACGCGGATTTTGTCGATCGTCGTCCTTCATCGGCGTTGCGCGATCTGCTCGGCTTGAAGCTCGCCGTCGAACCGATTCCGCTGCAGGAAGTGGAATCGGCCGATACCATTCTCAAGCGATTCGATTCGGCGGGCATGTCGCTAGGTGCGCTGTCGCCCGAAGCGCACGAAGCGCTTGCGATTGCAATGAACCGCCTTGGTGCGCGCAGCAATTCCGGTGAAGGCGGTGAAGATCCCGCGCGATATGGGACCGAGCGCGCCTCCAAGATCAAGCAGGTGGCATCCGGGCGTTTCGGCGTGACACCGGCGTATCTCGTCAATGCGGAAGTGTTGCAGATCAAGATCGCGCAAGGTGCCAAGCCGGGTGAGGGCGGACAACTACCCGGTCACAAAGTGGATGCGACCATCGCGCGCCTTCGTTACGCCAAGCCAGGTATCGGTTTGATTTCACCGCCGCCGCATCACGACATCTATTCCATCGAAGATCTCGCCGAACTGATTCATGACTTGAAGGAAGTGAATCCCGATGCGCTGGTGTCGGTGAAGCTCGTCTCGCACGCTGGTGTGGGTACCGTGGCTGCGGGCGTGGTGAAGGCGGGCGCGGATCTCATTACGGTGAGCGGGCACGACGGTGGCACGGGCGCCAGTCCGCTCACCTCTATTAAATACGCCGGAACACCGTGGGAATTAGGTCTGGCCGAAACGCAGCAAACGCTGCGTCGCAACGATCTGCGCGGTCGCGTGCGCTTGCAGACCGATGGCGGTTTGAAAACCGGTCTCGATGTCATTAAGGCCGCATTGCTGGGTGCGGAGAGTTTCGGCTTCGGCACCGGCCCAATGGTGGCGCTGGGCTGCAAATATCTGCGTATCTGCCATTTGAACAATTGCGCGACCGGCGTCGCCACGCAACATCCCGTGTTGCGCAAGGATCACTTTATCGGCTTGCCCGAGATGGTGATGAACTACTTCCGTTTTGTTGCCGAAGATGTCCGTGCGCATTTGGCGCGACTGGGCGTGCGCACATTGGGTGAAGTCGTCGGGCGCACCGATCTGTTGGAGCAGCTCGAAGGTGGAACCCCTGTGCAGCACAAACTCGATCTCTCGCCGTTGATCGATGGCACAGGCCTCAGTGTCAGCAGTGATTTCGCCTGCACGCTGCCGCGCAACCCCATGCGCGACGATGCAGCGTTGGCGTCACGTATTTCCGCAGATACCGCCGAAGCGGTGGCCGAGAAAAGTGGCGGCAGCTTTGCCTATTCGATCCGCAATACCGACCGCGCTATCGGTGCGCGGTTGTCCGGCCACGTTGCACGCCGTCATGGCGATCACGGCATGGATGCGCAGCCGATCGAACTCAAACTCGAAGGCGCCGCCGGTCAGAGCCTGGGTGCATGGAACGCCGGTGGCGTGCACATTGAATTGATCGGCGAAGCGAATGACGGTGTCGGCAAGGGTATGGCGGGTGGCCGCATCGTGGTCCGCCCGCCTGCAGATGCGCCGTATGCGAGCCAGGACGCCGCGATCATCGGTAACACCTGTCTATACGGTGCGACAGACGGCGAGCTCTACGCTGCCGGTCGCGCAGGCGAGCGCTTCGCCGTGCGCAATTCCGGTGCGCTGGCTGTGGTCGAAGGCGCAGGCGATCACTGCTGTGAGTACATGACCGGCGGCGTCGTCGCCGTGCTCGGCAAGGTCGGTCTCAACTTTGGAGCCGGCATGACCGGCGGCTTCGCCTACGTGCTCGATCTCGAACGCGATTTCGTCGACTGCTACAACCACGAGCTGGTCGACATTCTGCGCATCTCACCGGAGGGAATGGAAAATTACATGCAGCATCTGCGCAGACTGGTGACGCGTCACGTTGAACTCACGGGCAGCGAATGGGGTCGGCAGATCCTTCGCGACTTCCGCGGTCTGCAATACAAGTTCTGGCTGGTGAAACCCAAAGCCGCAAGCCTTGCTGTGCTGGCTGAAGAACTGCGGAGGGCTGCATGAGCGCCAAGCTTTTCCAGTTCCTCGATGTGCCGCGACAGCCGCCGCGCACTGTCCCCGTGGCAGTGCGCGTGCTGGGTTACGGCGAAATCGGTGGCGACTTCGCGTCGCCACAAGCAGCCACACAGGCGGAACGTTGCATCGATTGCGGCAATCCGTATTGCGAACATGCCTGTCCGGTTCACAACTACATTCCCAACTGGCTGAAACTCGTGCAGCAGGGCCGCATCATGGAAGCGGCAACATTGATGCATGAAACCAATCCATTGCCGGAAATCTGCGGCCGCGTGTGTCCGCAAGATCGTCTGTGCGAAGGTGCCTGCACGCTTGAGCAGACGGATTTTGGTTCGGTAACGATCGGCAGCATCGAACGCTGGGTGACGGACGAGGCATTGCGCCAGGGCTGGCGGCCGGATTTGTCCAACGTGAAAGAGACGGGGCACCGCGTAGCGGTTATCGGCGCGGGTCCTGCCGGCCTTTCATGTGCGGATCGTTTGCGGCGCACAGGCATTGCAGTGGATGTCTATGACCGTCAGCGCGAAATCGGCGGCCTGCTGACGTTCGGCATTCCGCCTTTCAAGCTCGACAAGGGTGTTGTGCTTACCCGGCGCGAAGTGCTCGAAGGCATGGGTGTGCGCTTCCTTCTTAATAAGGAAGTGGGGCGCGACGTGGAATTTGGCGCACTGCTTGACGACTACGATGCGATTTTCATCGGTACCGGCGCTTATACGTTCGTAGATGCCCAACTGCCGGGAAGGGAATTGCGCGGCGTGCATGATGCGTTGCCGTTCCTCATCGCCAACACCGAACGTTTGCTTCGCGACGAACCTGCATCCGTGTTTGATTTTCGCGACAAGCATGTTGTCGTGCTTGGTGGCGGCGATACCGGCATGGATTGCAATCGCACGGCGATTCGTCTCGGCGCCAAATCGGTTACGTGTGTTTATCGCCGCGATGAAGCAAGCATGCCCGGCTCTGCACGCGAAGTGAGTTACAGCCGCGAAGAAGGCGTGACCTTTTTGTTCCATCGTCAGCCTGTCGCCATCCTCGATAACGGACATGGACAAGTTCGTGGTGTGCGTGTGGTGGAAACGCGTTTGGTCGACGATGGAAATGGACGTCTAAAGCCCCAGAACATTCCCGGCACGGAAACCGAAATCGTTGCAGATGTAATCATTCAATCGTTTGGTTTTCTACCAAGTCCGCCCGATTGGTTAGCTGCACACGGTGTTGCGCTGTCAGCTACGGGAAAGATTTTGACATCGCAGAGCGGCAAGCTCCCACATCAAACAAATCATCCGCGCATCTTTGCTGGCGGTGACAACGTGCGTGGTGCAGACCTTGTCGTGCGGGCCGTTTACGACGGTCGCGAAGCCGCCGGGAGCATTGCCCTGGCCCTGGCCCATGAGCCAGCAAAAAGCCTCGCCAGTCGTTAAGCGGTCATCACTTTAGCTGCTATAACTTGCGACTCGGTAATGCGCTGGTAACACTAGCGCTCTCGGCAGTCGTCTATAAAAATGTTAAAAAACATAGACATAGAGCATAAATAATCAAGAAAGACCTTACGATACGGGTTCGTAATAAATTACGTCTTGTTAAGGACTTGTATCAAACCTTTACGGTGTGGAAGACTTCGGAGGTGTCCCCACACGCCCAGCCCCCCCATTCAAGTACCGATATCTAGCTGGGCGAATCACAATCAGTTGTACCTTGGAGGGTATTTAGAAATGACTCGTAACAAGCTTGCGCTTTCATTGGCGGGTTTGCTGCTGGCTCCTATTGCTGGCGCGACTTTTGCACAAACCGCCCCGGCAACATCGCAGGACCAGTCCCAGCAATCCGCTCCGAACCAGGGCAACGCTAAGCAGTTGCAGACGATCACGGTGACGGGTTCTGCACTGCCGCGCGTTGACACGGAAACACCCTCCCCGGTGACCGTGATTACCGCCCAGGACATTGCACGTTCGGGCTTCACGACTGTTTCCGACGTGGTGCGTTCGATCTCCGCGGACAACAGCGGTAGCATCCCGACCTCGTTTACCACCGGCTTTGCCGTGGGTTCGTCGGGCATTGCGCTGCGCGGCCTGACTGTGAACTCCACGCTGGTGCTGATCGACGGCAAGCGTTCGGCAAGTTACCCGCTGGTGGACGACGGTATCCGTTCGTTCGTCGACCTGAACTCCATTCCGCTCGCCAACGTCGAGCGCATCGAAGTGCTGAAAGATGGCGCTTCGTCGATCTACGGCTCCGACGCGATCGCGGGCGTGGTCAACATCATTCTGAAGTCCAGCTACCAGGGCGTGGAAGCGAGTGCCGACATCGGCAATACGCAGCATGGCGGCGGCTTCACCAAGAAGGCCACGCTGCTTGCTGGTATCGGCGATCTGGACACGGATCACTACAACGCCTACTTCAGCGCCGAGTTTGAGCAGGATCAGGCGATCCAGCTGAGCTCGCGCAGCTATCCCTTTAATAGCTCGAATGAAACCGGTATTGGCGGTCCCGATCTCCGTATCGGCAATCCGAACAACACCAATGGTTCCAAGGTGGGCTCGGTGACGCCGGCCGGCACGACGGCAGGTGGCACGGCTACCGGTCCGTTCCAGCCGCTGGGCGCCTGCACGGGCGGTACTCAGCTCGTAAACGTTCCGGATGCGGGCAATGGCCCGGGCACCTACGGTTCGTACTGCGCGCAGAACCAGATCTCCTCGCTCCAGGCACAGCCGTATCAGGACAAGGGTGGCCTCTATGGCCGCTATACGTTCAAGTTCAATGACACGACCAAGGCTTATGCGTCGCTCAGCTACGACGAAAGCAAAGTTCTCGCTATAGGCAACTCCGCTCAGATTCAAAGCTCGGTACCGGTCAACACGAACAACATCGAGCTGCCGCCGACGCTGGCAAACGGTGCGCTGAACCCGAACAACCCGTTCGCAGCGGAAGGCCAATATGCGCTGATCAACTATCAGTTCGGCAACATCCCGCAGCAAACGTCCACGATCAACCACAACCTGCGCGCCGTCATCGATCTGCAGGGTGTGTGGGGCGACTGGAACTACGAGGCATCCGTGGTGGGTAACCACGCAGACCTGTCGTATCGCCAAACGGGCTTCCTCTCGTACACGGGCCTGATGAATGCGATCAATACGGGTTCGTACAACTTCATCAATCCGTCGGCAAACAGCCAGGCTGTGATCAACGCCATCGCGCCGCCCTATGCGGTGACCGACACGTCCGACATGGACGTGTTTGACTTCAACGTCAACCGCGAACTGTTCGATCTGCCCGGCGGCACCTCCGGCTTCGCCGGTGGCGTGCAGTTCCGCCACGAAGCGCAGCTGGAACAACCGCTCAATCCGGGTGGTATCTACCAGGGCCTGGGCGCAACGTACATTGCCGGTGACCGCAACGTCAGCGGTATCTACGGTGAATTCGACGCCCCGCTGCTCGATAGCCTTGAAGCCGACGTTTCCGGCCGCTTCGACCATTACCCCGTCTATGGCAACGACTTCTCGCCGAAGGTGGGTTTGAAGTGGAAGCCGACTGATTGGCTGGCAGTGCGTGGCACCTATTCGAAGGGTTTCCGCGCTCCGCAGTTCGGTGAAAGCCAGGGCAGCTATAGTGCCGGCTTCGTCACCAACTCGGTGCAGGGCCTTATCGGTCCTGGCTATGCAAGCAGTCCGTTCTACACCGCGCACGGTGGTTCGCCGTATGTGAGCGTTCCTTATTCGATCGAAACCGGCAACTCGGGTAACCCGAATCTGAAGCCGGAGAAGTCGAGCAGCTTCACCTTCGGTGTGGTGGTGCAGCCGACCAGCTGGCTGAACGCTTCGCTGGATTACTACAACATCAAGAAGACCGATGTGATCGTTCCGGGCGATGCCGGCCTCGCGTTGGCGAACTACTTCGCCAATGGCACGATTTTGCCGGGCTACACGTTCCAGTTCGATCAGCCGGATCCCGCGCATCCGGGCGCTCCGCTGCGTCCGACGTTCGTCGGCGCTGACTACGTCAACGGCCAATGGCTGAAGACGACCGGTTTGGACTTGGATCTGCAGGCGCACTTCGAGTTCAGCAACGGCATCAAGTACATCAGCGAAATGCAGGGCACCCAGATCTTCCAGTGGAAGGAGGACGTTGGCGGTCAGGTTCAAAGCTACGTAGGTACGCAAGGTCCGTACGAGTTGTCCTCGGGTGCCGGTACGCCCCGCACGCGCGCCAACTGGGCGAACACGATCGAATACGGTCCGTTCTCTCTGACCGGCACCGTGTACTTCACCAGCAAGCAGTACGAATCGGCTGAAGACGACACGGGCACCACGGCGTGTGCTGACGCTGGAGCGCTCGATGGCGGCCCGCTCGCTTCGAACTGCACCATGGCATCGTTCACCTACGGCAACCTGGTGGCGACCTACAAGTTGAACGATCACGTCACGCTGACGGGCTCGATCGACAACGTGACGGATCGCAAGCCATCGCTGGATCCGCTGAACTATGCGGCCAACCTCTACAACCCGACCTACGACTACGCCGGCATCGTCGGCCGTATGTGGAACCTGGGTGTGAAGGTGAAGTTCTAAGCTTCCGCGATGATTCGCCCGCTGTGAGCATCATGGCGGGCGATA